>JAZKBC010000202.1:0-21517 GCA_040388825.1 Acidobacteriota bacterium
GCCCACCGCGCGTCCCCACTCCGATCTCTGGATGGACTTCGCCACCGGCATGGGCGCCACTCGCTCCTCGGTCGAAGCCCACACCCTCCAGCCCGAACTCGAAGCTCTCCTCGACACCTTCCGCGAGGCCATGCACGAGCCCCAGCCCGCCGCCGCGCTCGCTGCCCTCTACGCCTACGAGTCCAAAGTCCCCGCCATCGCCGTCACCAAAGCGGAAGGCCTCACAAAGCACTACGCCGCCGACGACCGCACCGCGCAGTACTTCACCCTCCATCAAACCGCGGACGTCGCCCACGCCTCCGTCTGGCGCGAACTCATCAACCGCGAGCTCGCCGCCAACCCCGAAGCCGCCGACACCGCTCTAGCTTCCGCCGAACGCGCCGCCAAAGCTCTCTGGTCCGCTCTCGACGGCGTCGAGCGCCAGCGCCACGCCCGCATCCAGTAACCGCTGCACCCAACCTCAGGCGTCTTGCGTCCTCGGTCTTCCAGACCACGCAAGACGCCTTTGTTCGTGCACCCACGCCCACGCATCCGATAACGAAATCTTCATTCGTCAATCGCAGATGTTCATTACAATCGTTCAAACCATGCCCACATCTGCGTCCCTCCTCAAACTCCTCCGCCAGACCCATCTCTACATCGGCGTCTTCATCTCTCCGGCCCTCCTCTTCTTCGCCTTCACCGGAGCCCTGCAAACTCTCAGTCTCCACGAAGGTTCCCAGGGCAGCAGCTACAAGACACCCACCTGGATCGCCACCCTCGCGCAGATCCACAAAAATCAAACTGACATCATCCGCAAACGCCCATCCACCCCTAAGCCCACGTCCCCCGACGACGCCACCAAGCCCCACAAGCAGCAACCGTCACCCGAAGCCGCCGCTCCCGCGCCACCCACTCAGCCTCTCCCCACGCTCCCCACCGACAAGTGGCATCAGCATCTCCCGCTCAAGCTCTTTTTCCTCCTCGTCACACTCGGACTCTTCACCTCCACGCTCACCGGCCTCTATATGGCCTGGAAGTACAACCGCAGCAAGCTCGCCGTCATCACGCTCTTCCTCGCCGGCATCTTCATCCCACTAATCCTCCTCAAGTTCTAACCGCCCGCAACAAAAAAGAGCGGCCGCCAAAGCGACCGCTCTCGTCCGTCGTTACTGCAGGACAACCTTACCGGTGGCCGCGACCTCCGCCGCCGCCGTGGAAGCCTCCGCCCCCACCGCCGCGGAAACCACCTCCGCCGCCGCCGTGGAAGCCTCCGCCCCCACCACCATGGAACCCGCCGCCACTCGATCCGTGGAAGCCGCCACCCATGCTGCCGTGGTAACCGCCACCAACCGATCCGTGATAGCCGCCTACGTTACCGTGATAGCCACCACCAGAGAATCCGTGGCCATAGCCACCATATCCGCCGCGATAGCCGGAATATCCGTGGCCCGGATACCAGCCGCGTCCATAGCCGCCGCCGTATCCGCCTACCCGATAGTGCCCATATCCGTGGTAGCCATACCCAATCCCGCGGCCATAAAACCCGCGGTGATACCACGGCCCGGCCCCAACGAAGAAGCCATCCGTGAACCACTCCGGCCCGTAGTACCCATACGGCGCGCAGGAGTACGGAGCGTACGGATAATACCCATAGTCACAGGCCGGAGGATAGTCATACGGATACCCTCCTCCAATGCCGATGCCGAAGGAAACCTGCGCCTGCGATGGCCTGGCTGCCGCCATCAGAAACGCTACAGTTCCTGCCAGAAGTAAATTGCGTAAATACCGCATACCGACCTTCCTTCCCCGGCCCACCCGAAAACCTTGCAGGCCTTTGCGGATCGAACGCCCATCGTCCGTCTCGCGCTCGTTCCATTTGTTAGAACACCGAACCCTGTGTCTGGTTGCGCCCTTTTCACCCTCAACGCACACAAATCCAGGCAATCCTGAAAAAATATTCAGGCAACCCTTCCACCGATCCCCAGCCTTCAACAACTTACCCAACAACACCGCCACCTATACTGGAAGCCCATGCTGTCGCCGCTAGCCATCGAGCTCCCCACGTTCCTCCTCGGCCTCCTCTTCGGCAGCTTCCTCAACGTCTGCATCTCGCGCCTCCCCTACCACGAAAGCATCGTCAAACCCCGCTCCCACTGCCCCCGCTGCCTCGCCACCATCGCCTGGTACGACAACATCCCCCTCCTCAGCTTCCTCCTCCTCCGCGCCAAATGTCGCAGCTGCAAATCCACCATCCCCTGGCGCTACCCTCTCGTCGAACTAGCCACCGGACTATGGTTCCTGAACCAGGCATTCGGATTCACCCTCTTCTGGAACTTGACGCACCTCGATTCCCACCTGCCCTTCGCTCTTAGCCCCGCGATGAAGGCGATGGACTCCACAGCAATCCTCTCGTTCTCCACCAACTCGCTCGCCCTCGCCATCCTCGGCTTCCTCCTCATCGGCCTCCTAGTCATGGACTGGCAAACCCACACCCTCCCCGACGCCTTCACCCTCACCGGCACCGCCCTCGGCTTCATCTTCACCTGCGCACAATCCCTCTTCCTCTTCCCGCACGAAGGCGAAGTCCTCCTCCACGGCCGCAACCCTCTCACCAGCCCCGGCAACGTCACCGACGCCGGCAACGTCATCCTCACCGGCACCGAGCACCTCATCCTCGGCCGCCTCCTCGCCATCGCGCTCGCGTTCCTCCTCCTCTTCACCCTCCGCGCCATCTACAAAGCCATCCGCCACCGCGACGGCCTCGGCCTCGGCGACGCCAAACTCCTCGCCATGCTCGCCGCCTTCCTCGGCTTCTGGCCCGCCATCCTCGCGCTCTTCATCGGAGTCATCCTCGCCTCCATCTACGCCGTCTCTCTCCTCATCCGCCGCCGCGCCGACTCCGCCACCCACCTCCCTCTAGGCACCTTCATCTCCATCGGAGGCCTCATCGCCGCCCTCACCGGCTCCGCCATCATCACCTGGTACACCAGCCTCTTCTAGCGCACTTCCTACTCCCTATTCCCTACTCCCTACTCCCTCGCCTCACTTGACCCTTGACCACCACGCTCCTAAACTTAAAAATGCCCATGCCGAACGAACACTACATCTGGCAATACATTCCTCTCGCGCTTCAAATCCTTGTCGCTCTCGGTGTTGCCGGCGGCATGGTGGGCGCGAGCTTCTTCATCGGCAAACACAAACGCTCCCGCACCAAACTTGGCGCGTACGAATGCGGCATGGACCCCGTCGGCGACGCCCGCGGCCGTTTCTCCGTCCGCTTCTACATGGTCGCCATGCTCTTCATCCTCTTCGACGTCGAAGCCGTCTTCATGCTCCCGTGGGCAGTCATCTACCGCCAGCTCCCCGCCATCACCGGCTCCCGCTTCTTCGGCTTCTGGGAGATGCTCGTCTACCTCGCCTTCGTCGCCGTCGGCCTCTTCTACGTCTGGAAGAAAGGCATCCTCAACTGGTCCAACGACAAGGCCGACCTCTAACGCAACTCCGCTTTTGTCGTTGCACTTGCCTTTCTGGTTGTCATCCTCGAAGAGGACCTGCTTCTGCACTTGCTCTTGTTCTTGCCTTTGCCTTACCGGATTAGCGTGGGGCTTCAGCCCCACGATTGACGCATAGCCACAAACGGGGCTTTAGCCCCGGAGGAACGATTCCCCGATGGACCCCATCACCAACCCCGCCACTCCCGACGCCCTCTTCGGCACCGAAGCCGTCACCGCCGCCATGGCCGGCCACGCCGCCGTCGCCGCCCTCCAGCCTCTCCTCACCGACGCCAAATGGGACCGCAACGAGCTAACCCTCACCGTCGCCCCCGAAAACATCGTCGCAGCCTGCCGCGCCGCTCAATCCGCCGGCTACAACTTCTTCGAAGACCTCACCGCCGTCGACTGGTTCCCCACCGAACCCCGCTTCCAGCTCAGCTATTCGCTCCTGAGCCACAGCCTCAAGCAGCGCATCCGCCTCGTAGCCCGCGTCACCGGCGAAGACCCCACCATCAGCTCCATCACCTCCGTCTGGCCCTCCTCGAACTTTTACGAGCGCGAAGTCTTCGATCTCTTCGGCGTCCGCTTCGCCGGCCATCCCCGCCTCACCCGCATCATGATGCCCGACAACTGGGAAGGCCACCCACTCCGCAAAGATTACCCCGTAGAAGGCTACCGCTAATGGCATTCGTTGAAGACCTCGAGAACCCCGTAGTCGATACCACCGGCGCCACGCTCGCCGGCTTCCGCAACGCCACCGAGCTCGTCGCCGAAGCCCCCGCGCCCGATGCCGAGGACATGCTCATCCCCGGCGTTGAAGACGTCGTCCGCAGCTCCACGCAGCACCACGCCCCCCACGGCACCGACCCCGTCTCCAACCAGACGATGATCCTCAACATGGGCCCGCAGCACCCGTCCACCCACGGCGTGCTCCGCCTCGTCATCGAAGTCGACGGCGAAACCATCGTCTCTCTCGCGCCCGACATCGGCTACCTCCACACCGGCATCGAGAAGACCTGCGAAGCCAAGTTCTACGCCCAGATCACACCGCTCACCGACCGCATCGACTACCTCGCGCCCATGACCAACAACACGGCCTACGCGCTCGCGGTAGAAAAGCTTCTGCAGCTCGAAATCCCCGAGCGCGCCCAGTGGCTCCGTGTCCTGTTCAACGAGCTCATGCGCATCAACTCGCATCTCGTCTGGCTCGGCACCCACGCCATGGACATCGGCGCCCTCACCGTCTTCCTCTATTGCTTCCGCGAGCGCGAAGAGCTCCTCCGCATCTTCGAAGCCGTCTCCGGCCAGCGCATGATGACCAGCTACATCCGCATCGGCGGCGTAGCGCTCGAAATGCCGCTCGACCTCGAGAAGCGCATTCGCAACTTCCTCAAAACCTTCCCCGACAAAATCGCCGAGTATGAAGGCCTGCTCAACAACAACCCCATCTGGATCAACCGCCTCAAGGGCGTCGGCATCCTCTCCGCGGCAGACGCCGTCGCGCTCGGAGTCACCGGCCCGCCCATGCGCGCCTCAGGCATCGACTTCGACCTCCGCCGCGACATGCCCTACAGCAGCTACGAGAAGTTCCAGTTCAACGTCCCCGTCTCCAACGACTGCGACGTCTGGGCCCGCTACATCGTCCGCATGCAGGAGCTCCGCGAGTCCACCAAAATCTGCCTCCAGGCCCTCGACGGCCTGCCCTCCGGCCGCTACGTAGCCGACGCCCCCAAGATCATCCTCCCCGACCGCGAGCAGATGAAGACCCAGATGGAGTCCCTCATCCATCACTTCAAGATCGTCACCGAAGGCTTCGCCGTCCCCGCGGGAGAAGCCACCAGCTCCGTCGAAGCCCCCCACGGCATGATGAACTACTACGTCGTGAGCGACGGCACCGCCAAACCCTACCGCGTCCACATGCGCAACGCCGACTTTGCCACCCTGCAGGCGTTAGAAACCATGTGCAAAGGCCGCCTCATCGCCGACGTCGTCGCCGTCATCGGCTCCATCGACATCGTCCTCGGAGCCATCGACCGCTAAAGAGCCGGAATGAAAGGGTTTCGATGACGCGCAAGACGAAAGTCAACATCTACCTCTTCGCACTGATCAACGTCACCATCCCTCTGTGGACGCTGTACTTCGCCAGCCGCTTTCCACTTCACCTGAAGATCGTCGTCGGCGTCGTTTCTGCCATCTTCATCAACGCGGCCTTTTATGGGGGCATACGCATGAAAGAGCGCAAGCTTCACGAGAAAGCCTGATCTCTCTTCCACACCCGGGCGACAACCACCAGGCCACGGCCTTCATCGCTCTCTCCCACACCCGGCGACAATCGGTAGGCCACGGCTTCAGCTTCCGCTCTCTCCCAAACCCGGCGACAATCGGTAGGCCACGGCTTCAGCTTCTGCTCTGTCCCACACCCGGCCACAATCGGTAGGCCACGGCTTCAGCCGATTAACGGCACACAACTCGTTCTCTTCCACATCCCGCGACAATCGGTAGGCCGCGGCTTCAACCGTGGCATTGGCCCCCGAAAACACCCAAAATACTTTCCTACACCGACCCCGCTTTTTCCCTGCAAAACAACGCTGTCAAGCCCCCCAACCCTCCCCAAACCCACAAAACCCGCGCCAACACCGGCGATTTCTCTTCCGAAATCCTGGCCCACTTGCTCGCCCCAACCGCTATCATTGAAATAGGGCAAAGAAAATCTAAATCGCCACCACCCCAACAACCTCTTTGCTCTGAAGACTTTACCCGGAAACTCCTCATTCCAGACACCTTAACCAAGTCCGGACCTAACCATCGCCGAATCAGGATTTTAGGACCAAACACGGGGGGAGTCCCCCCACCACCATGACCCCACAACTACAAGCCGAACTCTGGACCTCCTGGGCCTCGCTCCTCCGCAGCTACTCCGCCGCCCACGGCCTCAACTCGCCCCACCACGCCGTCGTAGAAGTCAGCCCCGAAGAAATCACCCTCCGCGTCAACACCCGCTGGCTCCGCTTCACCCCCACCACGCTGCAACCGAGCGACAGCGAACCAACACCGTTTCACCTCAACGAAAACGGAACCGTTACAATCAACAACAGAGCCGAAGAAGAAATGGACATCGCCGCCGAGCAATTCGCCCGCGACCTCCTCACTAACCACTAATCACTAACCACTAATCACTGGTTCAAATGGCCGCCATCACGAACTCCATCTTCACTCCCGCCACCGCCGCCCGCTTTGACAAGCTAGCCACGATCTATCCGCTCAAGCGCTCGGCGCTCGTCCCCATGCTGCTCTACGCGCAGGACGAAATCGGCTACGTCTCCGACGAAGTCGTCGCCGAAATCGCCAAGCGTCTCGACCTCCTCGAGCTCGACGTCCGCAACGTGCTCTCGTACTACTCCATGCTCCGCACCAAGCCTGCTGGCAAGTACAACGTGCAGGTCTGCACCAACATCTCCTGCATGCTCCGCGGCGGCTACGAGCTGCTAGACCATGCCAAGCACAAGCTCGCCATCGGCCACAAAGGCGTCACCCCCGACGGCCTCTTCTCCCTCGAAGAAGTCGAATGCATCGGAGCCTGCTGCTGGGCCCCCGCCGTCCAGGTCAACTACGACTTCCACGACAACCTGACCCCCGCGAAGCTCGACGAAGTCCTCGAAAACTACCGCGCCGGCCAGGGCACAGACGTCAAATAACCGATCATCGCCCACATCGGGCCGGTTCGTTCCGCATCGCGCGAAAACTTCAACAGTCCCAACGCACTAGATGTGGTGCTGAGACTCACTTGGCAATTACACTGAGTTAGGTATGCCAACTCTCGTTTCTCATCCCGACGAAGTCAAGGTGATCTCGCGCCGCTTCGGCCAGGGCGCCACTGACATCGATAAGTACATCGAGCTCGACGGCTACAAAGCCACCCGCATGGCTCTCGAAAAAGGTCCAGAGTGGATCATTAACGAGATGAAAGCCTCCGGCCTCCGCGGCCGCGGCGGCGCCGGCTTCCCAAATACGTCCTCGTCAACGGCGACGAGTCCGAACCCGGCACCTGCAAAGACCACGTCCTCTTCCTCCACGACCCCCACGCCGTCATCGAAGGCACCATCATCGCCGGCCTCGCCATCGGCGCAAAAACCGGCTTCATCTATCTGCGCGGCGAGTATCGCTACCTGCTCAAGATCGTCGAAATGGCCGTCGCCCAAGCCTACGAAAAAGGCTTCCTCGGCAAGAACATCATGGGCCACGAAGGCGTGGACTTCGACATCATCACCCAGACCGGCGCCGGCGCCTACGAAGTCGGCGAAGAGTCCGCGTTGATGGAGTCGCTCGAAGGCAAGCGAGGCGTCCCCCGCATCAAGCCGCCATTCCCCGCCGTCGTCGGCCTCTACGGCGGTCCCACCGTCATCAACAACGCCGAAACCATCGCCAACGCCCCGCACATCCTGCTCATGGGCGGAGCCGAGTACGCCAAGCTCGGCACCGAGCGCAACGGCGGCACGCGCCTCTTCGGCATCAGCGGCCATGTGGAACGCCCCGGAGTCTACGAGCTTCCCATGGGCTACTCCCTCCGCAAGGCCATCTACGAAGTCGCCGGCGGCATCAAGGGCGGCAAGAAGCTCAAGGCAGTCGTCCCCGGCGGAAGCTCCTGCCCCGTCCTCAAAGCGGACGAAATCGACGTCGGCCTCGACTTCGATCAAATGGCCAAGGCCGGCACCATGCTCGGCTCCGGCGGCATCGTCGTCCTCGACGAGACCGTCTCCATCGTCGAGTTCGCCATGCGCACCATCGCCTTCTACCAGCACGAGTCCTGCGGCTGGTGCATTCCCTGCCGCGAAGGCACGGACTGGCTTAAGAAGACGCTCACACGCTTCCACGCCGGCGGCGGCAACAAGAAGGACATTGACAACATCCAGTACCTCGCCGAAAACATGATGGGCCGCACCTTCTGCCCGCTCGGCGACGCCGCCGCCATGCCGACGCTCGGCTTTATCAAGAAGTTCCGCTCTGAGTTCGAAGAGTACCTCGAAGGCAAGCGCACCGAGCCACTGCTCATCCAGATCCAACCCGTCGGCGAGGCCGAACTAGCAGGAGCCCACTAGATTCAGGCGATGTCTCCGAAGCACAAACGCAGGGACTAACAGCACAATGACCGAAATGATATTCAACGCGAAAGAGCAGCAAAATCTCGACAGCCTTTTGTCGCAAGACTCCGCGTGGTCAGCGCGCGTCGAAGTCGCGGCACGCTTATCAGATTTATCGAGAGGCGCTCTTCGGCTCGCGCCGCAGAAGGGCTACATCCCACTGCAACCTTCCGACGGGATACGGCGCAACCCAAGAAATGCCGTGTCAATTCTCGGGGAAGGCGTTAGTTTCGTAGTTACCGACTGGTCGGTGAAGGATGAAGCGCTACGCATCGTGCCCAATGTTGAGTGTGGCGAGCGGACGCAGTTCAGGACTATAAAAAAACTCTTATTCAAAAAGCTTAATCTCCAAACAGTCGAGGCAAATTTGGCCTTTTTCACTAAATTGGTCGCGGACGCCCAACACCTGATTACAGAGAGACGCACCAATGGCTGATGTTTCCTTCATCGTAGACGGCAAACAGCTCACCGCACCCGCGGGCACGCTGCTCATCGACGCCTGCAAGTCCGCCGGCATCGAGATCCCCGCCTTCTGTTACTACCCCGGCCTCTCGCTGCAAGCCGCCTGCCGCATGTGCGTTGTGCGCATTGAAAAAGTGCCCAAGCTCGCCACCGCCTGCACCACCACGGTCGCCGAGGGCATGAACGTCACCACTGAAAGCCCCGAGATTGCCCAGGCCCGCAAGGCCACGCTGCAGATGCTGCTCGGCAATCATCCGCTCGACTGCCCCGTCTGCGACGCCGGTGGCGAGTGCGAACTGCAGGACATGACCTTCAAGTACGGCGCCGCCGACAGCTTCTACGCCGAGCCGAAGAATCATCGCGAAGAGCAGAAGTGGTCGCCGGTCGTCTACTTCGATCGCCCTCGCTGCATCCTCTGCTACCGCTGCGTGCGCATGTGCGGCGAAGGCATGGACGTCTTCGCGCTCGGCATCCAGAACCGCGGCTCCAGCTCGGTCATCGCGCCCAACGTCCCCGCGCAGCTCTCGCCCGAAGACCTCGCCCAGCTCGACTGCGAGCAGTGCGGCATGTGCATCGACGCCTGCCCCGTAGGCGCGCTCACGTCCGGCGCCTACCGCTACAAGACGCGGCCGTGGGAAATGAACCACGTCGCCACCGTCTGCACCCACTGCGGCGACGGCTGCAAGACCACCCTCGGCGTGCGCTCCGTTGCCGACGGCTCCGAGATCGTCCGCGGCGACAACCGCGACAAGAGCGGCATGAACGGCGACTTCCTCTGCAACAAGGGACGCTACGCTTTCGACTTCACCAACTCCTCCGAGCGCCTCACCTCTCCGCTCGTCCGCAAGAACGGCAAGCTAACGCCCGTCTCCTGGGAAGAAGCACTCACCTACGCCGGCGAAACGCTGCGCGAGTTGCGCGATATCAAGGGCCCGAAATCCATTGGCGTCATCGGCTCCAACCGCACCACCAACGAAGAGAGCTATCTCCTCCAGAAGTTCGCGCGCACGGTGATCGGCACCAACAACATCGACCACCACCGCACCGCCGACTTCGTCACACTCGCCACATCCATCGGCGCGACTACCCGCGCGAACGGCAAGACCCGTTACGCCTCGCAACACTGCATCGAGAAGGCCTCTGCCCTGCTCTTCGTCGGCGGTGATCCCACCAACCAGGCTCCGCTCACCGCCTGGAACGCGCGCACCAACGTCCGCCTGAACAAGGCGCGCGTCTACGTCGCCAACCACGACGAGATCAAGCTCCGTCGCCAGGCGAAGGCCGCCATCCAGATCTCCGAGTTCGGCTACGGCGCGCTGGCGCAGTATCTCTCTGGCGACGACTCCGCCGCACGCGCCGCCTCCACCATCGCGCAGGCCGACGAACTCAGCGCCTTCCGAGAGGCAATCAAAGCCGAAGATCCGCTCATCGTGGTCGTCGGCAACGAGGTCCGTGGCGGCGAACTCGCCAACCTCATCGCTGCTCTCCCCAACGCCAAGTTCGCGCTCACCGCCGACTACGTCAACTCCCGCGGCGCGTCCGACATGGGCCTGCTGCCCGACACGCTACCCGGCTACCAGCCCTTCGGCCCGGCCATCGTGGCCGGCAACTACTCGCTGGACAAGCGTCCGGCGCCTACCGATCCAGGCCTCGACCTGCTCGCCATGTTCGACGCCGCAGCCGCAGGCAACCTCAGCGCGCTGTACATAGTCGGCTCGAACCCCATCCGCCGCTTCAACCTCGACGCCGCCGCGCTCGCCAACACCTTCGTCATCGTGCAGGACCTCTTCCTTACCGAGACCGCTGCGCTCGCCGACGTCGTTCTTCCCGCCGCCAGCCTGTACGAGAAGGCCGGCTCCGTCACCAACTCCTACGGCGACCTGCAACTCGTTGCCAAAGCCGCCGATCGCGCCGGCACGCGCTCGGACTTCGAGCTCATCGTTCGCCTCGCCGACAAGATGGGCCACGACATCCCGACGCTCGTTCCCTTCGGCAAAGGCCTGCGCGCGGACATGGGACAGACCCGCGGCGCGCAGTCTGGCGAAGCCGATCGCCACGCTGTGTGGCTCTCCGCCAACCACCTCGAACCCAAGCTCTCGCCCTTCGATCCGTTCGCGATCCTCGACGAGATCCAGCGCGTGGTTCCCGGCTACGACAAGCTGCTGCGCCTCGAGCTGCTCAGCGGTAACGACCAGCACATCACGCCCGCGGCTACCGGCCTCGTACAAATCTCGAACCGCAAAGACCTCGTGCTTCCCTCTTCCGACACGCTTTTCACTTCGGGCTCGCTCACGAACTACTCACCGATGCTCAAAGACGTTCAGCGCCACCAGCAAACTGAAGTCGCCGACCATCTTGCTGCCGATTAGCAACATCCTGTACTGATTTTTGGAGACCATGCACCTTTCTGATTTCCAACTCTTCCTGCTGATCACGATCGTCAAGATCGTCGTCGTGCTGGTCATTACGCTCACGTCGGTTGCGTACACGGTGCTGCTCGAGCGCAAGTTCCTCGGTCGCCTGCAGAATCGCTGGGGACCGAGCCGCGTTGGTCCCTTCGGCCTGCTGCAGCCGCTTGCCGACGGCATCAAGCTCTTCCTCAAGGAAGACCTGATGCCCCTCGCCGTCGAGCGCCCGCTGTTTGTGCTCGCGCCTGTCATCGCCCTCGGCTGCGCGCTGGTTTCCATCGCCGTGGTTCCCTTCGGCGCCATTACGACCTACAAGGGCGTCGACCTGTTCGAGATCGCCAACGTCAACATCGGCCTGCTCGTGATCCTCGGCGTGACCTCCATCGGCGTCTACGGCATTACGCTCTCCGGCTGGAGCTCGAACAACAAGTACACGCTCTTCGGCTCCCTTCGCTCAACGGCACAGATGATCAGCTACGAGCTCGCGCTTGGTCTCTCGCTGGTCGGCGTTGTGCTCCGCGCCGGCTCGCTCAACCTGCGCACCATCGTCAACTCGCAGGCGCGCCACGGCGCACTCACCTGGAACATCTTCGGCGGCCTGCAGATCGTCGGCTTCATCATTTACATGATCGCCGCCTACGCCGAAACCAACCGCTCGCCTTTCGATCTCGCCGAGGCCGAGTCCGAAATCGTTGGCTACCACATCGAGTACTCCTCCATGAAGTTCGCCATGTTCTTCATGGCCGAGTACGCCAACATGATCACCGTCGCCTGCGTCGCCACGCTGCTCTTCCTCGGCGGCTCCGGCTCGCCCTTCGGCCATCTCTTCGACGGAATCTTCGCTACCGGCATCGTCCATGCGATCCTTCCAGTGCTCTGGTTCGTCGCCAAAGTCTTCATGTTCCTGCTGCTCTACATCTGGGTACGCGGCACATTGCCTCGCTTCCGTTACGACCAACTCATGGCCTTTGGCTGGAAGTTCCTCCTGCCGGTCGCCATGGTCAATATCCTCGCCACCGCTCTCTTCCTCGCTTATCACGGATAGAGCTTCGGCCTCATCGTTCAACGCATTTACAATCAAGAGGAATCGGACAACCTACAGCAAGATGCAAATCGCACTCTTCCTCATCTTCGGATTGCTGGCCGTCGCTGGAGCGCTCAATCTCCTGCTGCAGAAGCATCCGATCAACTCGGCCCTCTCGCTCATCGTCGTGATGATGTCGCTCGCCGTCCTCTACTGGACGCTCGGCGCCGAGTTCCTCGCAGCCGCCCAGGTCATCGTCTACTCCGGCGCGATCATGGTGCTGTTCATCTTCGTCATCATGCTGCTCAACGCCGGCGAAGAAGTCCGCAGCAAGGGCTCGCGAGCCGCCTCCATCGCCGGCTTCCCCGGCGCCGCCGCAATCTTCTGCGTGCTCACTTTCACCTTCCTCTCCGAGCGCGTCGCCCTGGGCAAGACCGAGATCGGTGGCTACCTCTCGCGGACAGCCTCGAACATCGTCGAACTCTCGCACACGCTGTTCACCTCGCTGTTGCTGCCGTTTGAAGTCACCTCGATCCTCATCCTCGTCGCGATCCTCGGCGCTGTCGTCCTCGCGCGGAAGGAGCTCTAGCCGATGCAATCCTTCTTCAGCACCCCCGGTCACGCCTGGCCCGCCACCGCTTTTGGATTCGTGATCGGCGTGCTCTGCGTCCTCGCCGTCAAGCGCTTCAACAAAAGGATGGACCGCTAATGGTACCCATCGCCTACTACCTCATCCTCGCCGCGATCCTGTTCTCGATCGGTGTTGCCGCCTTCCTCATCAAGCGCAACGTCATCACCATCTTCATGTCCATCGAGCTCATGCTCAACGGCGTGAACCTGACCTTCGTTGCCTTCGCACACATGTGGCACCAGATCTCCGGCCAGATATTTGTCTTCTTCGTCATGGTCGTCGCCGCTGCGGAAGCCGCCGTCGGCCTGGCCATCATCATCGCCCTCTTCCGGTCGCGCCAGACCCTCAACGTCGACCAGATCAACCTCATGAAGAACTAGTTTTTGGTTTGTCATCCCGTAAGGATCTGCATCTCGCTCTTCGCCGTACCGTACTCAAGTTGAAACAATGAACACCACTCTGCTCTGGTACATCCCGCTTCTGCCTTTCGCCGGCGTCCTGATCAACGGAACCATCGGCCGCAAGCTGCCGCGTTCGCTCGTCTCCACGATCGCGCTGCTCTTCACGCTGGCACCCGCGGCCATCGTTCTCAAGCTGTGGTCATTCATGAAGTTCGGCAACGGGCCTGACGTTCTTTCCGTCGCGAGCGGCGCGTGGATCAAAGTCACCGGCTTCCACGTCAACTTCGCCTTCACGGTCGACCACCTCACGCTGATCATGCTGGCCATCGTCACCGGCGTCGGCTTCCTCATCCACGTCTACTCCGTCGGTTACATGGCCCACGAAGAGGGCTACTGGCGCTTCTTCGCCTATCTCAACCTCTTCATGTTCTTCATGCTTGTCCTGGTCCTCTCGTCGAGCTTCCTTCTGCTCTTCGTCGGCTGGGAAGGCGTCGGCCTCGCCTCGTACCTCCTCATCGGCTTCTATTTCACAAAAGACTCCGCCGCCACCGCCGGCAAGAAAGCCTTCGTCGTCAACCGCATCGGCGACTTCGGCTTCCTGCTCGCGATGTTCCTGCTCATCGCCCACTACGGCAGCCTGAGCTTCGACAGCGTCTTCACCCAGATCGCCGCCAGTCCCATCCACGGTGGCTTCCTCACCGCGATTGCTCTCCTCCTCTTCGTCGGCGCGACCGGCAAGAGCGCGCAAATCCCGCTCTACATCTGGCTCCCCGACGCCATGGAAGGCCCCACCCCCGTCTCCGCTCTCATCCACGCGGCGACGATGGTGACGGCGGGCGTCTACATGCTCGCACGCTGCCATGTGCTGATCGACCGCTCGCCCGCCGCGATGGTTGTCATTGCATGCATTGGTGCAGCAACCGCTCTCGTCGCAGCAACCATCGGCCTCGTCCAGCACGACATCAAACGCGTGCTCGCCTACTCCACCGTTTCCCAACTCGGTTACATGGTGCTTGCGTGCGGCGTCGGCGCGTACTCCGCCGGAATCTTCCACCTCATGACCCACGCCTTCTTCAAGGCGTTGCTCTTCCTCTCCGCCGGCTCGGTCATTCACGCGCTCTCCGGCGAGCAGGACATGCGACTGATGGGCGGCCTCTGGAAACGCATTCCCGTCACCTTCGCCTGCATGACCGCGGGCGTCTTCGCCATCGCCGGCATGCCCCTGCTGTCCGGCTTCTTCTCCAAGGACGAGATCCTCTACCAGGCCTACATCTCGCCCTCGCCCGTCGGCCGCCTAGTCTGGGTCGTCGGAGTCCTCACCGCGCTGCTGACCAGCTTCTACATGTTCCGCCTCTGGTTCAAGACGTTCTTCGGCCAGCCGCGCTTCGACGAGGCCTCGCTCGGCCACGGCCACGAAGCTCACGGCGTCCACGAATCCCCGCTCGTGATGACCCTGCCGCTGATGATCCTCGCCGTGCTCTCGGTGATCGGCGGATTCGTCGGTGTCCCCACAGCCTTCGGCGGTCACAACGAGTTCGAGCACTTTCTCGATCCCGTCCTCGGCGGCCCAGCGCGTGAAGCAGCCAGCGGCGGCACCGCTGTCAGCCTCTCGGCCGTGGCCACCATGGCCTTCGTGCTCGGCCTGTTCGTCGCCTACTACTTCTACTTCCGCAAGCCCGGCCGTGCCGCCGAACTCGCCCAGCGCTTCAAGCCCGTCTACCGTCTCCTCGACCACAAGTACTGGGTGGACGAAATTTACGGCGCTCTTATCGTCGCTCCTCTACTCGGCTTCTCACGCCTCATCCTCGGCGGCCTGGTTGAAGGCGCCGCCGTGCAGGGCACGGGCGCCGCACTCGGAGGCTCCGCTCGCGGCCTCGGCTGGCTTGCCCGCCGCATTCAGTCCGGAAACATCCGTTCCTACGCCGGCTGGCTCGCCCTCGGCGCTGCTGTCTTTCTCGTCATTACCCTTTGCGGCCATCACGGCTTCATGCGCTAACACCTACGGACAACGATGATCTTCGACCACTCCATCCTGACGATCCTCCTGCTAACGCCGCTCTTCGGCGCAGGTGTGCTCGCACTGATCCCCGAACGCGAAGACGGCAAGCTCCACCGCACCCTCGCGCTGGTCATCACGCTGCTGACGTTCCTCTTCACGCTGCATCTGCCGATGCACTACGAGCAGAGCCTGCAACTCGCGCGCTCGCTTTACAAGTCTGGCGCTCCCGCTCACCTCTACGCGTTCGAGTTCAACACGCCCTGGATCACCTCGCCCGCCATCAACTACCACCTCGGCATCGATGGCCTCTCGCTGTGGTTCGTAGTCCTCACCGGCCTGCTCGCCCCTCTCGGCGTCCTCGCCTCGTGGAACGCCATCGCCAGCCGCCGCAAGCTCTTCTACATCCTCTTCCTGCTGCAGCAGGTCGCGATGATCGGAATCTTCATCTCGCTTGACCTCTTTCTCTACTACGGCTTCTGGGAACTCTCGCTCGTCCCCATGACGCTGCTCATCGCCACCTTCGGCCGCACCGAAGGCCGCCGCCGCGCCGCCATCAAGTTCTTCCTCTACGCCTTCATCCCGTCCGCGATTCTCCTCGTCGGCATGATCTGGCTCTACACGCGCACCGGCACCTTCGACTTCGTCACCCTGCAGAACTCCGCCCTTGCGCACACCATTAGCGACAACCCGCACGCACTCTGGCTCTGCTCGCTTGCCTTCCTCGTAGCCTTCGCCGTCAAGGTCCCCATCTTCCCGCTGCACGGCTGGCTCTCCGACGCTGTGCAGGAAGCCCCCACAGCCGCCGTCATGGTGCTCGCCGGCAAGCTCGGCCTCTACAGCATTCTGCGCTTCAGCTTCGGCATCTTCCCCGACCAGTCCCGCCACATCGCTCCCCTGCTTCTCGCGCTCGGAGCCATCGGCATCGTTTACGGCGCGCTCATGGCGCTCGTGCAGACGGACCTCAAGAAGCTCGCCGCCTTCTCCACGCTCTCGCACGTCAGTTTTGTTGCCCTCGGCATCTTCACCTTCACCATCCTCGGCACCGACGGCGGTGTCTTCCAGCTCCTCAACGAGTCGCTCATCGGCGCCGCACTCTTCATCCTCCTCGGCCTGCTCTACGAGCGCTACGGCACCTACGACATCCGCGACTACGGCGGCCTCGCCTCTAAGCACCCGTGGATGGTCACGATGTTCGTCATCACCACACTCGCCGCGGTCGGCCTCCCCATGATGAACGGCTTCGTCGGCGAGTTCCTGATCCTCTCCGGCACTATGCAATCCTTCGCCGCACACCACCTCTTCTGGACGGTGATCGCGACCACCGGCGTCATCTTCAGCGCCGCCTACATGCTCTGGATGATCCAGCGAGTCTTTTATGGTTCTCTGGGCTTTCGCCCAGAGGAAGTACAGGGCTGGGATCTCGCCCCCCGCGAGCACCTCGAGCTCTGGCCGCTCGTCGGCCTCTTCCTCATCATGGGCATCGCTTCCCCGCTCTGGATGAAAGCCATCGACACCTACGGAACCCTCGTCGCCGACAAGCCCGCATTGCTCGAGCCCTCCAACATCAAGCACAGCGAGTCCGAAACCTACGGCAACGCCGCTACACCCTTCGTGGATCCCACGCTCGGCGCTGCCGCCCAAGGAAAGCCTGCTCCGACTACGAATCCAGGAGCCCGCTACTAATGTCTCCCAACGTTATTGCCATCCTGCCTGAAATCGTCCTCACGCTCACCGGCGTCCTCGTCATGATGGCCGACGCCACCATCGCTCCCGGCAAACCCCGCCGCCTGCTCGGCTGGGCCGCCATCTTCGGCGCCTTCGCCTCTGGAGCCCTTGCCATCTGGCAGCACCGCATCGTCGACGCTCACGGCACCATCACCGCCTACTACGGCACCGTTCAGGTCGACAACTTCTCCGTCTTCTTCCATCTGCTAATCGCAGCCATCGTTGTCGTCTCGCTGCTCGGCTCGCTGGACTACTTCAACGTCACCGCCGACTCCCACATCGGCCACGCCGGCGAGTACTTCGCGCTCGTCCTCTTCGGCGCAACCGGCATGATGTTCATGACCTGCTCCGTCGAGCTGCTCATGGTCTTCATCGGCCTCGAAATCTCCTCCATCTCCACCTACATCCTCGCCGGCTTCCGCAAAGGCCAGGCCACCGCTTCCGAGTCGTCCCTCAAGTACTTCCTCCTCGGCAGCTTCGCCACAGCCTTCTTCCTCTACGGCATCGCCCTGTGCTTCGGCGCCACTGGCTCCACGTCTATCGCAGCCATCGCCGCCGGCATCGGCATCACGAAAACCCCGCACCTCGCCTTCCTCGCCGTCGCCATGGTGCTCATCGGCCTCGGCTTCAAGGTCTCCGCCGCTCCGTTCCACGTGTGGACACCGGACGTCTACCAGGGCGCACCCGCTCCGGTCGTCGGCCTCATGTCGACCGCACCCAAAGCCGCCGCGTTCGCCGTCCTCCTCCGCTTCCTCTTCAGCGCGACGCCCGCCCTGCGCGACCACTGGCTGCCGCTGATCGAAATCCTCGCCGTGCTCTCCATGTTCATCGGCAACCTCGGCGCCCTCGCCCAGCGCGACGTCAAGCGCCTGCTCGCCTACTCCTCCATCGCGCACGCCGGCTACCTGCTCGTAGCCTTCACCTCGCCGCAGCCCATCGCCGTCGCCACCGCCTGCTTCTACACCGCCGCCTACGCCGCGATGAACGTCGGTGCCTTCCTCGTGCTCACGCAACTAGCCGGCCCCGACGAATCCGCCCGCACCATCGACGACTTCACCGGCGCCGCCCTCCAACGCCCCGGCCTCGCCGCTCTGCTCGGCTTCTTCCTGCTCTCGCTCATCGGAATCCCCTTCACCGCTGGGTTCTTTGGCAAGTTCTACGTCTTCACCGGAGCCATCCACAGCGGCCACGTCTGGCTCGCCATCATCGGCCTCGCCAACTCCGGCATCGCCTGCTTCTACTACTTGCGCCTGCTCGCCGCACTCTACGGCCGCCCCACTGGCGACCCGGCGGCGACGATCCACGCACGCAAGCTCTCCGCCCCCGCAGCTCTGGCCATTGCCGCCGCGGCTGCTGCCACACTGGCACTCGGCATCTTCCCCAACCGCCTGCTGCATCTCGTCGAACGCGCAACCCCGCAAACGCTTCCCGCTATCACTCTGGCCACACCGCCCACCGCGTGCCAGACCCCCACGCCCTAACCCCAAGCCACCGAGCCCCCTATGCCGAGCCTCTACGAAATCCCGCTGACCACCCTCGACGGCCGCCCCTCCTCCCTTGCCGACTACTCCGGCAAGCCTTTGCTCCTCGTCAACGTCGCCTCCAAGTGCGGCCTCACGCCGCAGTACACCGCGCTTGAAGCCCTCTACCAGCGCTTCAAGGATCGTGGCCTCATCGTCCTCGGCTTCCCTGCCAACGACTTCGCCGGCCAGGAGCCCGGCACCAACGAAGAGATCGCCAAGTTCTGCTCCATCGACTACCCGGTCAGCTTCCCCCTCTTCGCCAAGATCCCCGTCACCGGCCCGGACAAGCACCCGCTCTACGCCGAGCTCATCCAGCAGGCGCCGACGCACATCGTTCACGGACCCTGGCGCGAAGGCCTCACCAAGTACGCCGCCGCCAACGGCTATCCACCACCCAACGAACTCCCGGAACTCCTCTGGAACTTTGAAAAATTCCTCATCGGCCGCGACGGCAACGTCCTCGCCCGTTTCGCACCGGACACCCCGCCTGACGACCCAAAACTCGTCGCCGCGATCGAACAAGCTCTCTAGGCCCGAAAATCTCTCCACAATTTAAACGGAAGCTGCGACTTGTCATCGTGGCTTTTCGTCTTTGAGATATCACATACCACCGCATAATTCCTCCTGACGAGGCTTCCCACTTGACCATCTCCAAACCCACCCTTCTCGCCGCTGCCTTCGCGCTCACGCTTCCCTCCTTCAGCCAGACGCCCATCCACATTACCGCCGACCTCTCCGACGCTCCGCGCAAGCTCTACCACGCCGAAGTCGACCTGCCCGTGAAGCCCGGTCCCGCCGCGTTCACCACGCCCGAGTGGATTCCCGGCAACCATCGCCCCACCGGCCCGGTTGAGGACATCACCGGCGTCGTCTTCACCGCCAACGGCAAAACCCTCGAATGGCGTCGCGACGACGTCGACCTCTACAAGTTCCACGTCGATATACCCAAGGGCGTCTCGCAGCTCCACGTCCACCTCGACTGCATCGTCACCTCACGCGCCGACGACAAGCTCGCCGTGCTCGAGTGGGAAAAGCTCCTCCTCTACCCCGCCGACAAGCCCGGCAAAGACATCGCCATCCAGCCCAGCGTCATCGTTCCCAAGGGCTGGGGCGTCGGTACCGCTCTGCAGTCCGTCGGCGCCTACGATCCCAACGCCAAACCCGGCGGCCGGCTCGACTTCCAGCCCACCACCGTCGAACAGCTCCAGGACTCGCCCATCATCACTGGCGAGTACTTCCACGAGTTCGCCCTCGCTCCCGAAATTTCGCCGAAGCACTTCATCGACGTCGTCTCCGATCTGCCGGCCGATTCCAACCTCAGCCCCGCCATCCTCGCCGACACCTCCAACCTCGTCCGCGAAGCCAGCGCCGCCTACGCCTCGCACCATTACAACGTCTACCACTTCCTCCTCACGCTGTCGGACATCGCCGGCGGCGAAGGCCTCGAGCACGGACAATCCTCCGACAACGGCGTCGGCGAAGACACCTTCACCAATCCCATGCGCGCCGCCGGTGAAGGCGACCTGCTCCCCCACGAGTTCACGCACTCCTGGAACGGCAAGTACCGCCGCCCCGACAAGCTCTACCAGCCCACCTTCTCCACGCCTGAAGTCGGCGAGCTCCTCTGGGTCTACGAAGGCATGACCCAGTACATGGGCAACGTCCTCGCGGCCCGCTCCGGCTACCGCACCCCGGCCCAGTACCGCGACTTCCTCGCCGCCTCCGCCGCAAACCTCGACGCCAAATCCGGCCGCGCGTGGCGCTCCACCGACGACACCGCACTCGCCGCCAGCATCCTACGCGGACAAGGTGCTGCGTGGTCCAGTTGGCGTCGCGGACAGGACTACTACCAGGAAGGCGAGCTGCTCTGGCTCGACGCCGACACCCTCATCCGCCAGCTCACCGACGACAAAAAGTCCCTCACCGACTTCCTCCACATCTTCCTCGCCAAGGGCGGCGAGACCGGTCCGCTCATCGTCACCTACAACCGCCAGGAGCTCATCGACGACCTCAACCAGGTCGCGCCGCACGACTGGGCGAAGTTCTTCCACGACAAGGTCGACATGATCAACCCGCACGCCGACTTCGACGGCATCGAACGCGGCGGTTACAAGATCGTCTACCAGGATCACCCACCCACCTCCACCCGCGGAGACGGCGGCGGCCGCCGCGGCGGTGGCGGACCCAATGTCTGGTACTCGCTCGGCCTGCGCCTTGCCGCCGACGGCACCATCGCCGACGTCCGCTGGGGCAGCCCCGCAGACAAGGCCCAGCTCGCGCCCGGACAGAAGCTCTTCGCCGTCAACGGCAAGGTGCTCACCTCCGACGAGCTGCACAACGCACTCGTCACCGCCAAATCCAGCACCGAACCCATCCACTTCCTCATGCAGACCGAGAGCTACATCCGCGCCGTCGACGTCGACTACCACGACGGCGAGCGCTTCCCTGTCATGGTTCGCGTCGACAGCGCCAAGGACTACCTCGACGAGATCACTGCCCCGCTCGTCAAGCATCCCGATGCACCGTCAGACGCAAAGAAGTC
The DNA here is from genome assembly GCA_040388825.1 of Acidobacteriota bacterium. Lineage (GTDB taxonomy): Bacteria > Acidobacteriota > Terriglobia > Terriglobales > Acidobacteriaceae > Granulicella. The sequence goes on from JAZKBC010000202.1 coordinate 21,330, forward strand.
GGAACACAACTCCAAAGAATAACCTTTCTTCCACCGAATCAGATGGAGCGAAGCCCGCATCACACCGCGCTTCGCTCCATCGCCGTTTTCAAGTACGCTCATCACAATCCGCGCCGCTCTTCGGAGGCTCTTCCGTGAAGCAAAGTCTCACTCTCATCCTCGCCTCGTTCGTCGCGGCAGCCGCAGCC
>JAZKBC010000202.1:21527-31053 GCA_040388825.1 Acidobacteriota bacterium
GATGTCGTGATTGTGGCGCCGGCCCTTTCGACCGCATCCGCAGCCGCGCAGACCATGTCCACCGCCCCCGCTGCTCCCTCGCACACCTACACCGGCGTTCCCGGCGACTACATCGCCCACGACTTCCACTTCGGCAGCGGAGAAACCCTCCCTGAGCTCAAGCTCCACTACCTCACCCTCGGCACACCCCACCGCAACGCCGCGGGCCACATCGACAACGCAGTCCTTCTGCTGCACGGCACCGGCGGCAACGCGCACACACTCTTCGCGATGCCCTTCTCAAGTGTCCTCTTTGGCCACGGTCAGCCGCTCGACATCACCAAATACTTCCTCATCTTCCCCGACGACATCGGCCAGGGCGAATCCTCCAAACCCTCCGACGGCCTGCGCATGAAGTTCCCCCACTACGACTACGACGACATGGTCCGCTCACAACACCAGATGCTCGTCCAAGGCCTGCACGTCGACCACCTCCGCCTCATCCTCGGAACCTCCATGGGCTGCATGCAAAGCTTCGTCTGGGGCGAAACCTTCGCCGATTTCGCAGACGCCCTCATGCCCCTCGCCTGCAACGCCGTTCCTCTCGCCGGCCGCAATTGCATGACGCGCTATATGGCCATCGAAAACATCGAACGCGATCCCGCCTGGCAAAGCGGCAACTACACCGCCGAGCCGGTCGAGGGCGTCCGCACCGCGAACGAAATGCTTCTCCTCATGGGCTCCGCTCCGCTACAGATGCAGAAACTCTATCCCACCCGCGCAGCCGCAGAAGCCTTCGTCGATAGCTACCTCGACCGCACCGCCAAAACAGTCGACGCCAACGACATGATCTATTACATCGACGCCAGCCGAAACTACGACCCCAGCCATCAGCTCGCGAAAATCACCGTGCCCGTAATGTGGATCAACTCAGCCGACGACTTCATCAACCCACCGGAGCTGGGCATCGCGCAAAAGCAAGTCACGGAAATGCCGCGCGCGAAGTTCGTGCTCCTGCCCATCACCGACGCAACCCGCGGCCACGGCACCCACACCATGGCCGCTATTTGGAAGGACTACCTGGGCGAGTTGCTCAAGGAATCCACGCCCGCCCAATAGCTTCGCCGGACGCGCCTACTCCATCTCGCGAACACGCTGCACAGCCTCGCGCACGATCTCCCCAACCTTCGATCTTTCGGCCGTCTCACCCGCAAGCAGCGACTCCATTGCCCGCCCCACCATCACCAGCAACGGCGCCGGCCCACACTCCAACTCCGCAAACTCACTCAACCGGCAAGCCACATGCGCCTGCCGCTCGGTCGCCGCGTGCGACACTGCAGCACACGGAACGTCAGCCCCCACGCCCGCCTCGCGCAGCTCCCGTGCCAACCGCTGCATATCCCTGCCCGGCATGTACACCACCAGCGTCGCATCGTCAGGCAACGTTCCCGCCCAGACCGGCGCAGCATCCTTACCGTCCGCATGATGTCCCGTCGCAAAGATCAACTTCGACGCGCTCTTCCGATCGGTCAGCGGCAAACCCAACGCTGCTCCAGCCGCCAACGCCGCCGTCACTCCCGGCACAATCTCCACCGGAATACCCGCACCGCGTAACGCCGCCAACTCTTCACCCGCGCGCCCAAACACCAGCGGATCACCCGACTTCAACCGCACTACACTCTGTCCCGCACGCGCCGACTCAATCAGCAGCGCATGAATCCCCGCCTGCGTAATCCGCGGCCGCCCGCATCGCTTGCCCACGCTCGTAATCAACGCATGCCGATGCACCAGCGCCACCACTTCCTCCGGCACCAGGTCATCATGAAACACCACATCAGCCGACTCCATCAGCCGCAGCGCCTTCACCGTCAGCAACTCCGGATCGCCCGGCCCAGCGCCCACCAGATAAACTTTGCCCTTCTCCGCAGTCGTCAAACCGCACTCTCCTTCTCGCGAACGAAACCATGTTCCAGCGCGTGCTCCCGCGCCCGCATCCGCGAAGGACATTGATCGAACCCGCAAACCTCCCGCTGCGCCAACTCATGCAGCAACAGCTTCCGCGGCTCGCCAATCGGCTCCACGGCTGTCACTTCCCGCCGCAACCGCCCCAGCTCCATCACCCAATCTCCAATGTCCGCAGGCAGAGCCGCATTGATCTCCTTGCGCAATCGCTGTGCCAGCGCCGGGCTCTCGCCCGCGGTAGAAATCGCAATCTGCAACTCACCCCGCCGCACCACACTCGGAAAATAAAAGTCGCAGAACGGTGGATCATCCACCGCATTGCAAAGAATCCCGTGCTCGCTGGCCTCAGCAAACACCGCACGATTCACCGCAGCAGTGGCCGTAGCAGCAACCACGAGAAACGCACCCTCAACATCGCCTTCGCGATACTCGCGCTCAACCCACTCGATGTCCCCACCTGCAGCCCAATCGCGCACCCGCGGCAAAGCATCCGGCGCGATCACCCGCACCCGCGCCTCCGCCGCCAGCAGGCTCTCAATCTTCGACTCCGCAATCGTCCCCGCCCCCACCACGACAGTAGGCCTACCAGCGAGCTTCACGAACATGGGAAACAGACTCACGCTATCGCCTCAACCAACACTCGCCGGCACACGTCCCGGAGCCGGATCGCGCTCAACCGCCTCCACAACCGCACCCGCAAGCTGCGCTCGCAGATCATCGTCACTCGTCCGGCGGAAGTAGCTCCGCAAGCTCTCGTCAGCGGTACGCGCCTTCAGATATCCACGCAGCAAACGCTCAATCGCCTCGGGACAATCCTCCGCTGCCGCGCGATACCCAATCTGCCGCGCGATACCCGCGTGCTCACCCACAGCGCCGCCGACGCAGAAGTAGAACGCATCGACCATCGCGCCATCCTTCTTGATCTTCTTGCCCTCGAGCCCAATGTCGGCAATCCACGACTGCCCGCACGAGTTCGTGCATCCCGTCACATGCAGCCGAATCTGCTGATCGAACTCCGGCACCCGCTCCTCGAGCTCGCTCACGAGCCACTTGTTGAACGCCTTGGTCTCCGCAATCGCCAGCTTGCAGAACTCCGTACCCGTGCAGGCCACAGCTCCGCGGAAGAACACCGTCGGCTTCACCTCCAGCCCCAGCGCCACAATCTTCTCAACGACCTCAGACACCTTCTCGTTCGGAATATTCACCAGCACGATGTTCTGCCCAATCGTCGCGCGCAGATGCCCATCGCCGTATTCTTCACTCAGGCTCGCCAACGCATGAAGCTGCGCAGGGCCCAAACGCCCGTTCAAAACGGTCGCGCCGATGTAGCTCAACCCCGCCTGCTTCTGCCGATGCACGCCCACATGGTCGCGATACAGATCATCGGCCACCTGCCCTTCATCCGCCGGATCGAACTTGAAGCCCATCTTCTCTTCAATCGCCGCCAGCATCGTCTCCGCGGTCCATCCATGCTTCATGAACAGGTACTTGATGCGCGCATGCGTGCGGCTCTCGCGCAGCACCTCCTGCTCCTTGAAAATCTCGCACACCGCAACAACGGCCTCATGCGCCTTGTCCTGCGGAACGAACGCGTTCAAACGCACAGCAAGATGCGGCTCGCTCGACAAGCCGCCACCCACGCGCATGCTGTAGCCCACTTCTTCCTTGCCATCCTTCACGCGCTTCAGCGCCGTCAGCGCCACGTCGTTGATCTCCGGATAGCTGCACCAGATCGGGCATCCCGTCGCCGTAATCTTGAACTTCCGCGGCAGGTTGAAGAACTTCGGATTCGCCGTCAGATCCCGCGCAATCGCCACCGCCAGCGGCGACGCATCCAGTAGCTCATGCCCATCCAGCCCCGCCAGCGGACATCCGGTAACGTTGCGCACCACATCGCCGCAAGCACCCTTCGGCGATAGCCCAATCTCCGTCAGCCGGTCTACCACCTCCGGCAACGATTCAATCGTCAGCCAATGCAGTTGAATATTCTGCCGCGTCGTAATGTCGGCCACGCCGCGCGCATGCTTCTCCGTCAGGTCGGCAATCGTGTGCAACTGGTGCGCTGTCAGCAACCCATTCGGCAGCCCAATGCGCATCATGAAATACTCACTCGCCTTGCCTTCGCCCCCCTTGCCGCCGGTCACACCCACGCCGTCGCCCTGCGTATAAACGCCCCACCATTTGAAGTACACCCCTGACCATTCGGCCGCCACGCTCTCGCGTCCCTGGCGCGCAAACTCACGCACTTCGTCCCACGCTTCCCACGGGTTCTTCTCGCGCTTCAGCCGCTCGACTTTCTGCGCTTTGGTCTCTTTGGGCGGAACGGCCGCGATGCTTCCAGCTTCACTCAAGGTCAATCTCCGTATTTATCTCTAGAAAACGAAAGGCCCACGATCAACTCGTGGGCGCTTGGGGGGAATCTTCAGCAAATGCTCTTTTATCGAGCAGCAGCATCCAAAGCCTCGGCGCCGAAGCCAAGACAACAGAACGCGATGTGCATCATGCTCACAACTTAAAGCATATCGACTAGAGTCCAGACCGTCAAACCCCACCCATCAAGCAGTGGGTGGAGGTGTAGGCCGCGGCGATGCCCCAGCCGGCGTCGTCTCATTGCCAACCTTCGCCTTCAGCTCGACATACGCCTTCTGCACCGGCTCCGGAAATGTCGGCATCAGCGCCTCCAGCTCCGCCGTCAACTCCTTCACCTTCTCCGGATAAACCTTCGCCACGTTGTAACTCTCCGCCGGGTCCCGCCCCAGGTCGTAGAGCTCCGCATGCGGCAGCCACGCGCTGCTTCTCGCTCCAGTAGTCCGATCGTTGATGTACGCTTCGCCCTGCGTGCTCTGCGCCACACGCATCTTCCAGTCACCTTTCCGAATGCAGTGCACATCGGTCCCGCGGTCTCCCATCGGCGAAAAATAAATCCGCGCGCGCTCCTCAATCGTTTCTCCGGTCCCCAGCAGCAGCGCGGAAGCATCCACGCCATCCAGTTCATGCGCTGTCTTGCCCAACCCACAGATCTTCTGCATCGACGGCAGCATATCCAGGTTCGAGCACGGCGTCGCCTCCACGCGTCCCTCCGCAATCATCCCCGGCCATCGCGCAATCAGCGGAACGCGGAACCCGCCCTCAAACGTTGAAGCCTTCCTCCCGCGCAGCGCGCCCGGATTGCCCTGGTACCACGGCCCATGATCGCTCGTGAACATCACCAGCGTGTCCGCGCCCAGCCCATGCTTCTCCACCGCCTTCAAAATCTCGCCCGCACTCCAGTCAATCTCCGCAATCGAATCGCCCTGGTCCCCCAACCCACTCTTGCCCGCAAACCGTTCCGACGCCATCGGCGGATCGTGCGGATAGTTGAACCCCAGGTACAGAAAGAACGGATCGCCGCCTACATGATCCAGAAACTCCAGCGCCTCTGTCGTATAGCGTGGCGTCAACGTCTTCGGATCCGTCTCTTCTTCAATCACCTTGCCATCTTTCACCATGTGCGTCGGATGCATGTCCACGCTGTACGGCACGCCAAAGTACGAATCGAATCCCCGGCTCGTCGGCAGATACTCCGCTGCATCGCCCAGGTGCCACTTCCCAATCGCCTTCGTCTTGTACTCTTTCGCCTTGAACAAATTCGACAGCAGCGTCTCATCGGTCGACGTCCCCATCTTTGAGTTCGGCCCAAACGCTCCCGTCGTCCCCATCCGGAGCCCGTACCGCCCGGTCAGCAACGCCGCCCGCGACGCCGAGCAGATCGGGTGCCCCGAGTTGAACCGCGTGAACCGGACTCCCTCCGCCGCCATCCGATCCAGGTTCGGCGTCGCCAGCTTCGACCCATAGCAACCCAGATCGCCAAATCCCAGGTCGTCGCAGATCATCAAAATCACATTCGGCGCACCTTTACGCTTGCGCACAACATGCGCCTTCTTCTCCGCTGCCGGTTCGCTTCCGCCCAGCGCCAACGCCGGCTGTACAGCAGCCAGACCCGACCCCGCCAACGCCAAAAACTTCCGACGATCCATCGCAACTCCCTCATGCAATCCATTACAAAAACCGTTCCGCCATTCTACCCACGCGCCGCCCGAATCGCCAGCAGCCTACCCCAGCCGCGACTCCGCTTCCTTCGCCGCCTCATAAATCTGCTCGTAGCTCTCAATCGCATACAGCACCGGCTGCATCTTGCTCACGTCCACCACCGTGTCCATCACCTGTTCCAGGTCAAAGTCGCGAATCTCCAGCCCCGCACGCCGCTCCACCACCTGCGTGCACTCACCGTGCGACGAGATCAGCCCCGACCCATACACCTTCACCTCACCCTTTTCGCGGATCACCCCAAACTCCACCGTGAACCAGAAAATTCTCCCCATCCGCTCCAGGTCTTCGGCCTTCGTCAGTCCCGCGCAAACCTTCCCATAGTGCTCCAGAAAATCGGCAAACACCGGATGCGCATGCATCGGCACATGACCAAACACATCGTGAAAAATATCCGGCTCCGGCGTGTACTCCATCGCGTCGCGGCTGCGGATCCACGTCGTCGTCGGAAACATCCTCGCCGCCAGCATCTCAAAGAACGCATCCGCCGGCAGAAACCCGCTCACCGGAGTCGACTGCCACCCCGTCCTCGGCTGCAAACGCGCACTCACCGACTTCAAATTCGGCAACCGGTCCGCCTTCAACCCAATCGCCTCAAACCCCTCGAGGTAAACCTCGCTCGCATGCTCCCGCAACTGCGGCAACCGCCGCGAAACCAACTCGCTCCAGATCCCATGCTGCTCCGGCGTATACGCCGCCCAGTCCTGCTCAATCAAATAAGGAGCCGCTGCCGAAAGCCTGCCTTGAGCCGCCGCTGCTGCGGTCATGAACCATCTCCTCGGACGCCCCAATTAAAAGCCCAGCGCCCGACACCCACGTTGATAGCAGACGCAGCCTACGACGCACAAGTCAGCCGCGCAGCGCGCACACATCCTCAACGGATGCAGCACTGCCGCCCGGCGTTACCCGCCCTGCAATCTCTTATGAAACGGAGGTCAAACCGAAGCCCTACAGCTTCGCCCGCAAAGGAACGCCGGCCTCAACATAAGGCACGTCCGGCACATCGTTCTCGTTCTTCAGAATCCGATGATGCAAGCAATACAACGCCAGCTCCAACCGGTCCGAAACGCCCAGCTTGTCATACACCTTGCGCAGGTAGTTCTTGATCACCTGCTCGGTCGTGCCAATCTGGTAAGCGATCTCCTTGTTACGCATGCCCCGCGTAATGCAGGCGATGATCGCCAGTTCCTTCTCCGAAAGCCGTGGCGACTTGTGCGGGTCCGGCGCCGACGAAGCCTGCGCACGGTACGCATCAATCACCCAGCTGATCGACTGGTTGTCGATCCACGTCTCACCCGCTGCAATCTTGCGCACGCACTTGATCAGCAGGTCCGGCGAAATCGACCGCGGCACCACGCCACGCACGCCACGCCGGTACAGCTCAACGGTGTTGTTCTCGTCACTCTCGGAAACCTGCACAATCAGCTTCGCTTCCGGTGCTCTCCGCGCAAACTGCGGAATAATGTCGATCGTTCCCGTGATCAGCGCGCCTTCCAGCACCACCACGTCGGTCGGAAACCGTTGCAGCGCCGCGAACAGGTTCTCCAGCGTCTCTGCCTGGGCCACCACGCGAATGTCGTCTTCCAGCGCGAACACCTTCCGCATGCCCACGCGGTAGATCGCCTGCGAGTCAGCCAGGATCACTCGTATCCCCGGCCGCGCATCCACTGCCAGCGCTCCATCTTCAAATCCGTTAGCGCCTTCAATGTTCATGGGTGTTCAGCCTTTAGAGAGTATTCGTCAATCACCGCGGCAGCCATCATCTTCCCGCCCGTAAGCGTGTGGCGCACGATGCGTCCCTTGCAGTCCAGCAGTACATCTTCCGAGCCGCCCATGATCGTCGCCGGCATCTTCAGCCGGAACTCGACCCGTTCTCCTACCTCCGGCAGTTCAGCAGCCGAGAACAACACGCCATTGGCCGAAACGTCCTCGGTCACTGCCGCGTACTCGCGCTTCTCTGTCGAGATCACAATCTCCAGGTGCAGCGGAAACCGTACCGCTGTCCTGACCGGATCTGTGTGCACTGGATTGGTAGAAGTTGCCAACGTTATTCCTCAGCTCGCGTCCGTGAAATTGGCCTGACCCGATACCTGCAAATTTTACTGCACCTGACGGCGCGGAAAATGGCTACATTGGGGGACAAAGCCCCGCCGAGCCTCCCACCCAAGTTCGATCCCGGTTGTAGTCCACCCCCATCATCAGCCCTCTGCCCATCCTCACCAGGCTCGTCATCGGACGCATCCGCCCACCGTCCGGCCACGCATACAGTATGCGAATCTCCGCCTGCGTCATGCCTTCCGGAGTCCGAATCACCGGCTCAAAATGCACCCTTTCCTGCAGCAGATAGTCATGCCGCTCCCTCACCGGAACCGCCTCCAGGTCCGCATCCGAGGGCTCAAACTGGATTCCCTTTCCGGCAAATGAGTACAGCGGTTTGAACACCCACTGCGTCCGATCCTCGGGCAAACGGTCCCTCCCCCGTCCCTCGAACCAGTCATCCAGGAATACCGCCGCCGGCACCGTCGCATGCCGCAGATGGGGGATCGAGAATTTGCTAATCCGAAAGTACCAGTTCGGATGCCCCGCCCACTCCACCTCCAACTCATCGCGATAATCAAATGGCAGCACCACCCCCTGCCGCACCACATCATCCACAATCACCCGGTTATAAATCCGCTCCACTCGCTCCAGCTTCCCCGCCGAGTCGCGATAAAAGAGCTTATTGCCCTCCTTTACCAGCTTCGCCACATCCACAATCTGTATGCCCAGCATCTTCTGGTGCATCAGAAAATCCGGCAGCGTCTTCTGCTTCTCCGGCTCCACCTCCGCCAGCACCACGTTCTTCGGATCATGCCCCGCAACAATCGTCTCCCGCAGCGTCCCCCAGTACTCCTCTTCCGTCATCCCATCCAGCAGATAAGTCAACGACGGATCCAAATCAAACACCTCTTTGTAAGCCCTCGCCACAATCGGCTGATATCCAAAGATCGAAGGAAACGCCTGCATCTCCACCAGCTTCGGCTCCAGCTCCCCATTCTTGCCGCGCACCAGCCCAAAGTCCACGGTCATAAAGTGCGGATGCGCATTCTGCCCCGGCACGCAATACTCCGCCGGAATCGCCGCATCCGACGCCCGCATATACTCCGCGTTCCCCAGTAGCTGCTCGGTCAGCTCAACGCCCGCATCAACCATCCGCTGCAAAAACGCCGGCTCAAAAAAACAAGGAGTCTCCGCCACCCGAAACTCCACCTTCGTCCCCGTCTCCGCATCCAGCCGCCGCAGCAACTCCTGATACTTCGCATCGGTAAATCGCGCGTTGAAGTCACTGCGAAACGGCTCGATCATTGCCCACCCTCACGCCTCAAACAAGAACTTCCCATCCCGCATAATCTGTTCTTCCCCATCCGCCCCGCCCAGCCAGATGTTGAACTCCAGCCCCACCACATCGATATGCGTGGTAGACTTCCACGGCGCACCCGTGTGATTCCCATAAGGATCC
>JAZKBC010000202.1:31063-37600 GCA_040388825.1 Acidobacteriota bacterium
GATCCCCAAACGCAATATGGATCCCCGGAAATTTCTCATCCTGCAAAATATTCCCAATCACCCGCGTCACGCCAATGTTGGTCCCAATCGCAAACTCTCCCACGCGATCCGAGTTCTCATCCGTATGCGTATAAGCCCAGAACTCCGTCTCCAGCGCCTTATTCTCACAGCTCACCGACACAATCCGGTTTCGGCTGATCTCAATCGTCAGCGGCGTCTTCTTCAGCAACCCATACCGCGCGCAAAGAAAATCACCCACCACCCCATCCACCACAAAAACCCCATTCACCTCACCCGGAGCCGTGAAGCACTCCCCTCCCGGCAGGTTCCCCCACTTCTCCGTGCTGATGATTCCCGAAGTCTTGAACCACTTGTAAGCGTGATTCAGCTCCGCGCGAATATCCGTCCCCGCCGGCGTCGTCGCGTGCACATAGTCCGCCTTCCGCACCTTCTCCAACACCACCTGGCTCAGCCGGTCCACTGCATTGAAGTCCGCGCGCATGCCCTCCACCATCACCTCGGGCGTAATGTTCACCATGTGCGCATGCCGCATGTGCCGTCGATTCACGACGTCGGTCATATCCATCCGCGACCGCAACTCATTCGGCTGCACCTGCACCGCAAAGATGCTCACCTGCGACGTCTCCATATCCGCCAGCACTTCCTGCGGCATCCCCGCCAGCGGCCGCACTGCCAGCTCCTCCAGCACAAACGCATTCCAAACGCACCCCACCTTCTCCAGCTCAGCAGCCAGCGACGCCGCAATCGTCAGCGTCGTCTCATCCGCAATCACCGTCACCTTCTCAAACGGCTGAATCCGCAAACAAGTCACCACCGCATTCCGCGCACCCTCGCGAAATTCCTCCGGAAACGCCACCGTCCGCAAATCCGTCGCCACCGCACTCTGCTTCAACTCACTCATCCGCTCTCCTAAAGCCCCAGTCCCTGCCGCGTCTCCGCCGCCATATAGTCCACAACCTTCTTCAAATCGCCCGTCTCGCGAAACACCTTCAACTGCCGATCCGCACCCGACCCATTGCTCAGCATCGTGTGGATGTAGCTGATAGCCTTCCGGCTCCCCAGCTCATCCAGCTCGCTGTCGATGAACTGCAGATACTCCAAAATCAAATCCCGCTCATCGATCTCCTGCTCCTTGCCAAAGTCGATCAGCTTTCCATCCAGCCCATACCGCACCGCGCGAAACTTGTTCTCCATCAGCAGCGCTCGCGAGTAGTGCCTGAAATCCAGATTCCCCTCATGCAGCTTCCACAGCTTCGATGCCGTCGCCTGAATCAGCGCCGCAATCGCCACCGTCTCCTCTGCCCGCAGCGGAATGTCGCAAACCCGCACCTCCACCGTATTGAAGAAAGGATGCGGCCGCACATCCCACCAGATCTTCTTCGCATTGTCGATGCAGTTGGTCTTGATCAGCAGGTTCACATACGCTTCAAACTCCGCATAGCTATGGAACGCATCCGGCAGATTCGTCCGCGGAAAGTTCTCAAACACCTTCGCCCGATAGCTCTTGTACCCCGTCTCCATCCCCAGCCAGAACGGCGAGTTCGTACTCAGCGCCAGGATGTGCGGCAGAAAATACCGCATCGAGTTCATGATCAAAATCGCCGCCTCGCGATCCTCGATCCCCACATGCACATGCAGCCCGAAGATCAAATTCGACCGCGCCACCAGTTGCAAATCCTCAACCACCTTGTCATACCGCGGGTCCGGATAAATCTCCTGCGCTCTCCAATCCGCAAACGGATGCGTCGCTCCCGCCACCAGCACCAGCCCGTTCTCTTCAGCCAGCCGGATCATGTTCCGCCGCAGATCGTAAATGTCCTCGCGAGCCTCTTCGATGTTCGTGCAGATCCGCGTCCCCACCTCGATCACCGACTGATGCATCTCGGCCTTCACGCGCTCTTCCAGCCGCAGCTTCCCCTGCGCCAGCATCTCGGTCTGAATATGCGATCGCAGATCCCGCGTCTCCGGATCGATCGTCTGGTACTCCTCTTCAATCCCCAACGAAAAACTTGGTCGCATCTCGCACTCTCCCGCTTCAACGTCAAATCCTCAATGCCAGCCTCAGCCTTCCAAACTCCCTCATCCTGAGCGCAGCGAAGGACCTCGGTATTTTGGGGCGGCACAACAGCCTACAAGAAACCTCAGGCCTCAGCCGCCTTCTTCACCACAACCTTCTTCTTCGCCAGCGACCTCTTCGACGGCGCCTTCTTCTCTCCGCCCAGAAACGCCGACCACCGCAGCCCCGACATCGGCTTCCCGGCAATCTTCGCCTTCTTCACCGCCAGCTTCGCCACGCGATCCACAATCCACTCAAAGTTCTTCTCGCCCACCGAAACACGATCCGCATCCGGCGCCGGATTCATGAAGTCGATCGCATACGGCACGCCATCTTCGACAGCAAACTCCACGGTGTTCAGGTCATACCCCAGCGCCCTGCAAAGCTTCAGCGCATCCTGCTCCACGCGATGCAGCAGCGACTTCGAATACTTCGGCGGATCCTGAATATACCGCTCATGATGCGGCCGCCGTGGATCGTACGGCATAATCCGTACCTCGCTCTGCCCCACCACATAGCAACGGAAGTACTCATTGAACTTCACCGCCGCCTGCAGCGTCATCGCCAGGTCCCGCGTCTGGTCATACGCCGCAAAGAACTCCTCGCGATTGTGCACATGAAACACATCGCGCCATCCGCCGCCATCGTGCGGTTTCAAAAACGCCGGAAACTTCACATAGTCAAAGATCGAATCCCAGTCCAGCGGGAACTGCAGGTTCCGCACCGACCTATCGCCAATCTGTGGCGGGTACTGCTTATGCGGCAGCAGCACCGTCCGCGGCACCGCAACACCCAGCTTCGCCGCCAGCGCATAGTTGAAGAACTTGTCATCCGCCGACCACCAGAACGGATTGTTGATCACCTGCGTCCCCGTCAGCGCCGCGTTCTTCAGATACGACCGATAAAACGGCATGTCATGCGAGATGCGATCGACGATCACCGCATACGGACACGGCTTCGCCATCTGCACTCCACCCACCTCCACAAACTCCGCCGTTATCCCATCAACCCCCATCGAGTTGATGCGCTCCACCAGCGCTCCCGGAAACGTATTCTCCATCCCAAACAGCACGCCAATCTTCTTCAATGCACCCTCCTCAGTCCCGCGCTTCCATCAATGTTAACCGCCGCTCCGCTTTCTACTCCCTATTCCCTACTGCCTACTCCCTGCTTTACAGATACGCCTGCGCCATCCTCTGCCACCACGGCCAATCGTGCCCCGTGTCATCGCCCCAAACATCCATCTGCACAGGAATCCCCCGGCTTCTCATTGCCTCCGCCAATCGCTCGTTGTCGTTCCAGCACTGGTCCTGCACGCCGGTCGCCAACACATACTTGTTCTCCCGCATCTTCCCCAGCACACTCCCATCGTGAATGTTCGGCACATAATCCAGCGGCAGATTGAAGTACGCGTTGTCGTTATAAAACCCTTGCAGAAACCCAAGCGCGTTCATGTCATAAGCCCCGCTCATCGACAGAAACCCGCTAAACACCCACGGATGCCGCAGCGCGATATTCACCGCGTGATACCCGCCAAAGCTGCATCCCATCGTCACCAGTTGCGGACTCCAGTTCAACTGCCGGATCAGCGGCACCACATCATGCAGAATGTAGTTCTCAAAATCCACCTGCCGCGCCACGCGCCAGTCCGGCCCCACGCCCCGGTTGTACCAACTCTCCGCGTCCACACTGTCCACACAAAACAGTTGCAGCTCCCCCGCATCGATCTTCCCTGCCACCGCACTCACCATCCCGCGGTCTTCAAACTCGAAGTAACGGCCCTGCGACGTTGGAAACACGATCGCGGGCAAGCCCCCGTGGCCGTAGACCATCATCTCCATATCCCGGCCCAGGTCCCGGGCCCACCACTTGTGATAATCGCGCCTCATCGTGCTCCTCTCTGGTACTCTGAGGCCCAGCACCACCTCATCGGTTGTGCGCCGGCCGCACATCGCCCGGAGGACTGGAACCTCGCGCCCCTTGAACCCGTCGTCGCTACATGTCTCGCCATCGCATCCCTCGCCTCATCCAGCCCTGGAAGACCCAGCCCTCATCGAACCCGAAGCGATCGACCTGCCATCCGCTGCCCCCGGAGATCCCGGCAACAACCCACGCTTCCGCCGCATCCGCAGCTTCCACTCCCGCTTCCTGCCCGACGACCGCGATGTCCTGATTTATCTACCTGAAGCCTACCTTACAGAACCCCACCGCCGATTCCCCGTTTTTTATCTCCACGACGGCCAGAACCTCTTCGACCCCCAAACCTCCTTCGTTCCCGGCCGCACCTGGCGCGCCCACACCACCGCCGACCGCCTCACCCGCGACGGCCTCATCCAGCCCGTCATCCTCGTCGGCATCGCCAATACCGGCTTCCGCCGCATGGCCGAGTACACCCCCGTCCCCGATCGCCGTCACGGCGGCGGCGAAGGCCCCCTCTACGGCCGCCTCCTCGTCGAAGACCTACTCCCCACCATCAACGCCAACTTCCGCACCCTCACCGGCCCCACCGACACCGCACTCGGCGGCTCCTCGCTCGGCGGCCTCATCTCCCTCTTCCTCGGCCTCGAGTACCCCAACGTCTTCGCCAAACTCGCCGTCATGAGCCCCAGCATCTGGTGGTCGCACCGCGCCATCTTCGAGCTCGTCAGCGCGCGCGTCACTCCCACACGCCCCATCCCCCGCCCCATCCTTTGGCTCGACACCGGCCTCTCCGAAGGCCTCCGCCACGTCCGCGACATCGATCTCCTCCACCACCGCCTCGTCCGCCGAGGCTGGCGCGACCACCCCGCCCGCAAGCCCGAAGGCCCGCCCCAAACTCTCCGCTACCTCCGCGTTCCCCACGGAGTCCACGACGAACACGCCTGGGCCGCCCGCTTCGACCAGGTCCTCCAATTCCTCTTCCCGGCGCAAGGCTGATTCCTACTCCCTATTCCCTACTGCCTACTCCCTGTCTCTTGCGATTTCCCGCCAAACCAGCGATACTTAGACGTTCGGATGGTTTTAGGTCTGCGGCTGTGCTGGTTCTCCTCACTGCCCCGCATCGTCCCTTACGAGCAAAAATCCAAGCAACACCGAGAGGATTCACCCCTGTGTTAATGATTCGCCTGGCGCGCGTTGGCGCCCGCAAGCAGCCGCATTACCGTGTCGTCGTCATCGAAAAAGACCGTGCCCGCAATGGCCGCTCCGTTGAAGTTGTCGGCACCTACAACCCCCGCACCGAGCCCGCCACCGTCGACTTCAAGCGCGACCGCATCGATTACTGGACCAAGAACGGCGCTCAGCTCTCCGAGACCGTAGGCAAGCTCCTTGCCAAGCACAAGCCGGCTGAAGCTGCCGAGCCCGAATCCACCCCTGCCGCCTAAAGTAACCGCCAAAGGGCACCGTTGGGGAGACTCAAATCAATACCTAAAGACTCCCTCAAAGTTTGCCTTTTCGCTTTTCCGTTCGCGTAGACTCGCCTCATAAACAAGTCGTTCTTTAGACCTGTTTATTTGGCAATTAGACCTTTTTCACCGGGAATGTTGCCAATCGACCCGTTCGTGCGTCGAATCTAAGTTTGCATGAGACCTTTTCCAATAGAGAAACAGGCTCAGATGATTCGAAGTACAGACGGGAATCTCCCCCGAGGTGTGTATCTGTGACCGAGACAGCGGGTCCAACGGACAGCCAGTTGGCTGCAGCCGAAATGCGAACATTAGTGGGCGAAATCGCCCGCGCTTTAGTCGATAACACCGACGCCGTACTCGTTGAAGTCCTGGCCGAACAAGATTCGACCGTCCTTCGCCTGCACGTCGCTCCGTCTGATATCGGCAAAGTCATAGGAAAGCAGGGTCGGACGGCCCGATCCCTGCGCACCATCCTTAGCGCCGCGAGTATGAAACTGCGTCACCGTTTTGCACTCGACATCGTCGAAGCCGATCGGTCCGATCTGGATCAGGAAGCCGACAACGACTAAGAGACTAGGCCCAGGGGCCGCGACCGGCACGCACGTAGAGTTTCCGGTCCGGCCACAACGCTTCTCTCCACCGCACTGTTCTCTTCAGAACAAAACCGCTTCCATCCGCGCCGCAGGAACTTCCCTTAGTTGTCCTGACCCACGCGCACCCCACATTCCATTGGCAGAGCTCTCCCCATCGCGCTGGATCCCCCTCGCCCACCTCATGCGCCCCCAGGGCCGTCGCGGCGAAATCCTCGCCGAACCCCTCTCCGACCTGCCTGAAATCTTCGCCGCCGGCCGTCAGGTCTGGCTTGCCCCCGCATCCGCCGAAGCCCCCGCGAACCCCGACCCCTCCGCCTCCATCACCATCGACGAGCACTTCTTCCCCACCGGCAAAAACGCCGGCCGCATCGTCCTCAAGCTCTCCAACTCCGACTCCATCTCCTCCGCCGAAGCCCTCGCCGGCAATCAGCTCCTCATCCCCGCCCAGGCCCTCCCCATCCTCGACGCCGACACCTTCTAC
>JAZKBC010000203.1:0-4635 GCA_040388825.1 Acidobacteriota bacterium
GGATCGGTTGGAACGAACGGACGGCGAATTCAGCTTGGTTTGATTCTGCGGTATTAGAGATCCGATGAGCAGCTTGATGAATGCGATGCGAATGATGAATGGCGAAGTAGAGAAGGGGAGCGGTATGAGGCAATCGTTGACGAGGGCGTTGGGTTGTGCGGTAGCGATGATGGCCGGGACTGCGGCGATGGCGCAGGTTCCGTCAGCGTTGCCGGTGCCGTTTGCGAGCACGATTGCCGGTCAACCCGCAGGTGGAACGACGACGGCTTGCACGACGACACTGCCGACCGCTGCGGGGTTTTCGCTGGTGGGCGATGGATGTCTGGCGGCGCAGGCCGTGCTGGCGGCGCCGTACAGTACGACGGTGGACTCGTTTGGGAACGTGTACTTCAGCGACTACAACAACTACGCGCTGCGCGTGATTTATATGGGCGGCAAGGCGCTGGCGGCGGCGATTCAGGCGGCGAATCCGACGGCGACAATTGTGCCGCAAGTCGGTTATGTTTACACGCTGGCGGGATCGCGACAGGCCGCGATTGCGAGTACGCAGGGAGCGACGGGGAAGGCTTACTACTGCAATGGAGCAGGCTCGGGGCATGTGGGGCAGGGGTCGAATGGAGATGATTGCCCGGGGACATACGCGTATCTGAAGCCGCGCGGAGCAGCTATCGATGCAGATGGCAATGTGTTCTTTGCGAGCTCGAGCGGAAGCGCGCCCGTGCGCGTGGTGTATGTGGGCGGGACGAAGGTGTTGAATCTGCTGGAGACGCTGTATCCGGGAACGGTGCCGCAGGTGGGGTTTGTGTACTCGATTGTGAAGTCGTCGGCGAATGCGTACGGCGGGGACGGTTTGCTGGGGTCGAATGCGTCGGTGCACATGTACGCGGAGCGCGATGTGGCGCTGGATTCCAAGGGCAACATCTATGTGTCAGACGGGACGAATGCTGGAGCGAGCAATAACGATATTCGCGTAGTCGATGGCGTGACGGGGATCATCAGCACGTATGCGGGATCGCCGGGCTGTGTGCAGGGATCGACGGCGGGATGCACGGCGGGCAATACGGGTGATGGTGGAGCGGCTACGGCGGCGACGTTCAACTCGCCGTATACGATCTTCTTCGACAAGAACGACAACCTGTATATCACCGACTACAACAACGGAAAGCTGCGGGTGGTTTACAAGGGCGGAAGTGTTCCGGGGCTGGGCAGCGGCCTGACGCCGGGCAATGTGTACACGGTGGTGGGTGGAGGAACGCTGACGGCATCGGGGTCGCTGGCGACGCAGCTCTCGCTGGGAACGGTGTATACGGGCGGCATTGACGCGGCGGGAAATCTCTACGTGATGGATGGGACCGCGAAGCAGATGTGGCGCATCGATGCGACCACGGGCGTTGCTGTGCTGATTGAGGCCAACAAAACGCAGAAGGCGGGCGGGTATTGCAACGGCGGGTCGACGGGGCCGGTGTCGCTGGACGGCCTGGGGGACGGATGCCCGGGGTTGCAGACAGAGGTTACTGAGAGCGGAAAGGTGACCTTCGATCGGTATGGCAACTACTACTACGTGGAGAGCGGCAATGCCGTCCTGCGTGAGTTTACATACAACCGCCTGTTTGCGCCGACGGCGGTGGGCGGCAGCGTGACGCAGCCGCTCGCGCTGGTGAGTGTGCCGGGCGTGACGCTGACGAGTGAGAACTTCAGCATCGATGGTGGAGCGACGACTGCGTTTGCGGATGCAGGCGGCGATACGTGTTCTCTGAACACGGCGGTTGCGGTGAATGGGGTTTGTGTGTTCAACGTGAAGTTCAGTCCGGCGCAGGCTGGGTTGCGGCGTGGGGCGGTGCAGTTTTCGAGTGCGGCCGGAGTGGCGGCTTCGTTTGTGCTGGGGGGCACGGGAGTGGCGGCGAATACTTCGGTGAATCCGGCTTCGACGACGACGCTGGGTGCGGGGTTGACGCCAGCGGGGGTGGTGGCAGATTCGAACGGGAATGTATTTATTGCGGACTCGAAGGGGAACCAAGTGGTGCGGGTAGCGGCTGCGGGTGGGTCAACGACGACGCTGATGACTGGCCTGAATAAGCCGGCGCAGGTGGCTGTGGATGGGCTGGGCCGGGTGTACGTGGCGGATGCGGGGAACAATCGCATTGCCATGGTTGCGGCGGGTGGTGGCAGCGTGACGGCGCTGGGCACGGGGTTGAATGCGCCGCAGGGCGTGGCCGTTGATAACGTTGGCAATGTGTTCGTCGCGGATACAGGGAACAATCGCATTGTGGAGTTGCCTTCGGGTGGAGGGCAGTTGACGGTGACGGTGTCGGGGCTGTTGGGTCCGACGCGGGTTGCGGTGGATGCGGCGGGCGATGTGTTTGTTGCCGATAGCGGCAATGCGCGCATTGTGGAGTTGCCGGTGAACAGCGAGCCGGTGACGGTGAACCTGGGGACGGCGACGATTGCGCCGGTCGGCGTTGCGGTGGATGCCGCTGGTGATTTGTATATTGCGGACAGCTCTACCGGGTCGGTCGTGGAATTTGGGCCGGGAAGCGTGAATGGCAATCAACTGGTGACCGGGTTGACTTCGCCGAAGGGCGTTGCTGTCGATCTGAACGGAAGCCTGTATGTGGCGGATGCTGGTCTGACGGGCGTGTTGGCGGCGAATCGTGCGCTGCCGATTACGGATTTTCCGAATACGAATTTGAATACGAGTAATTCGGCAACGTTGAACGTGACGAATACAGGTAACGCAGCGTTGAACTTTACTGGGCCGACGTTGACGACGGCGACGGGTGACACGGCGGTGTTTTCGATTGCTTCGGCTACTAGTAATGGGTGCGGCGTGGGCGTGCCGGTTGCGCCCGGTGCAGCTTGCGGATTGAGCGCTACGTTTACACCGGTGGCGAAGGGGAACTTTTCCGAGACGGCGACACTCGTAACGAATGCAGCGAATGCTGCGGTTTCGGGTGCGGTGTTGACGGGAACGGGTGTGTTCCTGGTGTCGACGAGCACGGCGATTGCGGTGACCTCGCCGACGACGCCGACGATCAACTACTCGCAGCCGGTGACGGTGTCGATTACAGTGACGCCGACGACGAATGCGGGTGCGGCTCCGACGGGGACGGTGAAGTTTACCGTTGATGGCAAGCAGCAGTCGCAGGCGCTGCCGGCGAATGGTGTGGTGACGGTGACGATGAACCCGGCGGTGGGGATTCATGCGGTGTCGGCGAGCTATGGCGGTGATTCGCTGTATGCGAGCAGTAGCAATTCGTTCTCGTTCACGGTGTTGAAGGCGGTGACTACGACGTCGCTGACGGTGACTGTGGGGCAGCAGGGGACGGTGCCGACACTGACGTTTGCTTCTACGGTGGCTTCGACGACGGCGACCGGAGAGACGGGAACGGTTAGCTTCTACTACGGGGCCGTGGGCAGTGGAACGTTAATTGGAACGGCTGCTGTGAATACGAGCGGGCAGGCTTCGGTGACGACGCAGACGACTGTGTTTGGGGCTTACAGCTTCTATGCGGTGTACTCGGGTGACTCGAACTTTGCGGTGTCGACGTCTGCGGTGAATGCGCCGAGCAAGAACTTTACGGTGGTGCCGGTGGTGAACAGCCTGACGATTCCGCAGGGTGGCGTAGCTACGCTGACGACGAACATTACGCCGCTTTACAACTACAGCGGAACGATTTCGGCGAGCTGCGCCGGGCTACCGGCGAACAGCATCTGCCGGTTTCAGCCGAGTACCAATGCGCTGGCGCTGAGTGGGACGGCGGCGCAGCCGTTCATCGTGTTCATCTACACGAATGTTTCGTCGACACTGGCGATGAACCGGCCTGCGGCTAGCGAGGTGCGGTTCGCGGAGATGCTTGGCTGGCCGCTGGCGGCGGGGGCTCTGCTTTGCCTGGTGCGGCGGCGGAAGCTGGCTTTGCGGCTGATTGCTGGCCTGGTGTTGATGGTTGCGGTGAGCGCCGGGCTGAATGGGTGCAGCAGCGGGACTTCTACGAGTACGGCTTATGTGACGCCGCTGGGAACCTCTACGGTGACAATCACGTTTGTCGATACGGCGGGTGTGAGCCATGTGGTGCCGCTGAACTTTACGGTGAATGCGCCTTATACGTTGCCGTAGGTGAATGGGGGGCCCCCCTCCCCCCCGGGCTTTTGGTATAAAGTCTTCATTCATCGATGGTTAGGTCTGGACTCGCCGAAGTCTTACCCCCTTGGCAAATAGAAAACCCGGCGGGGTGGCCGGGTGGGATTTGTCTCAAGCTTCTATATCCATTATAGCGTTTTGGGAGGGGCGGAGCGGCAGGTCTATTTGTTTTGTAATGAGTGGTTTTGGCGGGAAATTTGAAGAAGGTTTTGTAAGTGGGGGTGGAGAGGGGGTTGGCGGTGTTTGGTGGGTGGACAAGTGCAACAGCAGGTCCTCTCCGAGGATGACAAGCAAGAAAAGCAACGGCAACGGCAACAGCAAGTGCAACAGCAACGGCAAGGGCACCTGCAGGTCTCTCCGCTGCGCGTTACAGAAACAAAGGCGTGACGCTTCGGTCGAGATGACAGATTTGTGGCTGGGGCCTTGTCGGGGATTTAGTGGGTGAGGGTGAAGGCGGAGTAGGTGATCTGGGTTTGGTCGCCGGTGGGGTTGCCGAT
>JAZKBC010000203.1:4645-9544 GCA_040388825.1 Acidobacteriota bacterium
GGGGGTGGGGGCTAGCTGGACTTCGATGTCGTTGTGGGCGGGGCGATAGATGAGGAGGACGAAGACGCTGTCCTGTCCGTGGATCTGGGCGAAGGTGGCTTCGTCGGTGTTGGCGGAGACGGCGTTGATGGTGCAGGCGCCGGTGAGCGTGCCGCCGATAGTGGAGTTCCAGTCGTGATTGCTGTCGGCGCCGGAGCCGGTGTACTGTTCCCGGAGCTCGGAGCGGGTGTCGTCCGAGCCAGAGCCGGGAGTGGTGGTGGCGCCGTTGGAGGGAGCGGTGAAGACGATGCTGTTGGAGGCGTTGAGGTAGAAGTAAGGGCTGGAGTAGCCGTTGGTGAGGGTGGAGGGGGAGACCTCCGCGGCTTCGAACTGGATGCTGCCTACGCCGCCGCTGCCGCCGTAGATGTCGACGGGGAGGCCTAGCTTCCACTGGCTGAGGGCGAAGGCGGCGTTAGTGGAGGGCGGCGGGAGGTTGTCGGTGATGTTCACGACTTCGGAGGAGATGGGACTGAGAACTGCTCCGTTGCCGTTGGCCGAGGGAGTGAGCGCGACGTTGAAGGTTTTGGTGCCGGTGTAGTCGGTCTTGGTGAGGAAGGGGACGGTGATGGTGCGGATGGAGGTGTCTCCGGAAGCCCAGGTGAGGGAGCCGGTGGTGGGTTTGATGTCGGAGCTGGTGGCGTTGGCGCCGTCGGTGATGGAGTAGTTGACGGCGGTGGAGCCCGTGGAGCCGCTGGAGCGGGTGACCTCGAAGGCGAAGGAGCCGTAGTTCTGCACGGGGTTATAGGTGGAGGCTTGCAGCGAGATATAGCCGGCGGTGGGTGTGGGGGATGTTCCGCCGAGGAGGGGAGGTGTGAAGGAGCAGCAGCCTAGCTGGTTTTGAGCGATGGCGGAGGACAGAGGCGTGACGACGGGAGCGGCTGCTCCGACGAGCTCGAAGATGAAGGAGCTGCCGGAGGTGCAGGAGGTGGAGAGACCGCAGCCGGTGAGCCAGACGTTGCCGGAGGGGTCGATGGCAATGCCGCGGGGGTAGGGCGTGGTGGCAGAGGTGGCGTGGGCGAAGCCGCCGGGGGAGGTTGGAGAGGATGCGGGGGAGAGGGGAACGCCGTTGTTGGAGAACTCGCTCGCCGAGATGTACGTTGTGCCGTTGAGGGTGGTGGGGGAGCTGTTGGCGATCCAGATGTTGCCGTTGCCGTCGATGGCGACGTAGCGCGGGGAGTTGAGACCACCGCCGGTGAAGGTGTTGGTGGTGTAGTTGTCGAGCGAGTTATAGGCGAGCTGGGTGAGGGAGTTGGTGCTGGAGCTGGCGACCCAGGCGTTGTTGGCGTGGTCGATGGCGATGCCGTAGGGGCCGCTGCCGACGGTGAAGGTGTTGGCGGCGGAGGAGAGTGCGCCGGCGTCGAACTGGGTGACGGAGGCGGAGGTGTTGTTGGCGACCCAGACGTTCGAGAGGGCGTCGATGGCGATGCCTTCGGGGGTGTTGCCGACTGCGCCGTAGGTGGTGGCGGTGGCGGAGTACGACGGGGTGGTGGGAGTGCCGGTGTTGTTGAAGGCGAAGAGATCCGTGATGCCGCTGCAGGGAAACAGGGCGTCATTGCTGGCGTCAAGGGCCAGGGCCTGGGGGAGGCAACCGGAGGCGGCGGTGTGGGTGGAGTAGGTTTTGGTGGTGGGCGAGAAGGCGATGAGGTCGTTGGCACCGGAGCCGTGGTTGGCTACCCAGATGTTGCCGAGGGTATCGACGGCTACTGTTTGCGGGCCGCTGATGGGCGTGCCGGAGCCGGTGAGGAAGGGGCTGCCGGTGGCGGGGGTGCCGTTGGGAGTGAGTTCGACGAGGCCGTTGGCGGTCCCGCCGGCGGCGTTGGTGATCCAGATGTTGCCAGAGGCGTCGACGGCGTCGAGGTAAGGGACGTTGAGGCCGCTGCCGGTGTACATGATGGCCAGGGTGAAGTCGAAGGGAGCGGAGGGGAGCGAGGGTTGGAAGGGGGCGTTCGCGGTTTGGAGCGCGTATATGGTGGCGATGTTGTTGGTGGGGTTGAGGGCCATGTAGAGGGCGGCCTGGAGGGTGTCGGCGGCGGGCGCGGAGCCGGAGGGAGTGACGGCGGAGAAGAGATTGGCGCAGGGCGTGGAGCCGTCGGAGTTGATGCAGGTGGCGAGGATGTTGGCGAAGGTGTTGATCTTCGCGGCTTCTATAGTGGCGCTCGCGTTGGCGGGTGTGGCTGTGCCGGTGGCGATGCTGGCTAGGTTTTGCGCGGTGGCGAAGGCGTTGGTCATGCCGAGAGTGGATTGGGCGAGGGAGCTGGAGACGCCGATGTCGTTGGCGAAGGGCGTGCCGAAGCTGACGCCGATGAACTGCTGCAAGGACCAGACTGCGGCGACGGTGGTGACTTCGTTGATGTTGAGGAAGGTGGTGGCGGTGAGCGCGCTGCAGTTGCCGATGGCGGCGATGAGCTCGAGTGCGCCGTTGTTGGTGCCGGAGGAGAGGCCGGGGTTGCCGCCGGTGGCGGTGATGTAGACCTGCGTGGTGGGGGAGGGGCAGGTGAAGTCGTTGGTGATGGAGAAGCTGCCGGAGGCGTCGGTGAGGACGGTGGTGGTGAGCATGGATTTTGCGCCGGCGCCGGTGGTGTCGACCTGCCAGAGCTGGATGGTGGAGGTGGCGACGGGTTGCTGGCCGCCGTGGACGGAGCCGCGGAGATGAGTGGCGGCGGGAGTGGCGGTGGTTGCGGTGGTGAGGTGGCCGCAGCCGGTGAGGAAGGCTGTCGTGACGAGGATCGCGAGCAGCGATTTGTGGCGCAGGGTCATGGATTTTCCGGTGGGTGCAGCGATTTAAGATAACGCTAGCATATCGAGCTGACGTTTGGCTTGGATGTGGCGAGCGCCGAATCGATGGCGAAGGTTGTGAGCGCAGGCGGTTGTGGTTCCCACTCACGCCCCAAGTGCGTGGGCGTGAATGGGCCAACCGGGCGATTGTTTTCGAGGATGACAAAAAGAAAAGCAAAGGCCGCCGATGCGAGGAGCCTCGGCGGCCTTGGGGTGGGAGCGGTTAGACGCTGAAGCGGGGGCGGTTTTTGCGGACGAAGTCGGTGTCCTGGGTGGGTTCGGACTCGCATTCGAGGGCGATGGTGACGATGGGGGAGTCAGGGGCCTGCATGGGGAGGTCGACTACGCGGACGCGGAACTCGTCCTGGATGAACTTGAGAGGCGCGCCGGTTTTGACGAGCTTGGCGGACTTCACCTTTGTCTTGAGGCCGGAGACGGCTACGTATTCGCCGGGCCAGAAGTGGACGTGCATGAAGAGCGTGTTGCCGATGCGGGTGAAGCTGGCGTAGTTGGAGCGCTTGACCTGGCAGAGGTCGGTTTCGTAGATGGTGTGGCCGCTGGTCTTCATCCACTCGCCGACTTCGGTGAGGACTTTGATGGAGGGTTCGGGGATGGTGCCGTCGGGCTTGGGGCCGATGTTGAGCAGGTAGTTGCCGCCGTCGCGGGCGCAGGAGATGAGGTTGCGGATGATGGTCTTGGAGGACTTCCAGTTGTCGTCGGCGCGCTGGTAGCCCCAGCTATCGTTGAGGGTCATGCAGCTTTCCCAGGCGCGGCCACCGGTTTCAGCGACGATCTTCTGCTCGGGGGTGGAGAAGTCTCCGGAGAGCCGGTTGCGGTTGTTGACGATGATGTCGGGCTGGAGCTCGAAGACCATCTTGTTCATGCGCTCGGATTCCCAGCCGGCGGCGTCGAGGGGCCAGGAGACGTCGTACCAGAGGACGTCGATCTTGCCGTAGTTGGTGAGGATCTCGCGGATGAGGCCGTGGGTGTAGTCGACGAAGCGGCGGCGGGCGGCTTCGTCGGTGGCGCATTTGGCGCCGTCGGGGTGGTGCCAGTCCATGAGGGAGTAGTAAAAGCCGACGTGAAGGCCTTCGGCGCGGGCGGCTTCGACGTACTGCTTGACGGTGTCGCGGCCAGGGCCTTGCTTGGTGGCGCAGTAGTCGGTGAGCTTGCTGTCGAAGTTGCAGAAGCCTTCGTGGTGCTTGGTGGTGAGGACCATGTACTTCATGCCAGCGGCTTTGGCGAGCTTGGCCCAGGCGGTGGGGGCGTGGTCGACGGGATGGAAGGTTTTGGCGTGGGTCTGGTACTCGGGGATGGGGATGCCTTCGTCTTCCATGACCCACTCGTGGCGCTGGATGGTGGAGTAGACGCCGAAGTGGATGAACATGCCGAACTTGGCGGCGTGCCACCAGGCCATGCGGCGGATCTGGTCGGGAGTGGCGGCTTCCGAGCTTTGCACGGCCTGGCCGGTGGGTTCGGCGGTGGCGGCGCGGCCGGTGAGGGCGAGGCCGGTTACCGAAGCTGCGGCGCCGAGCAGCATCTGGCGGCGGTTGAGTTCCATGTCTTTCATGCAAATCTCCTTGGAAGTAGGCTCCACGGCGGTGTGCGCGCGTGCAGGCTCGCGGCCAAAACCCCTGGGGGAGGGAGGTTTGACCGCAGCCATAGTACCCCTTTAAGTGTTTCGTTGGCTAAAAACTTTCTTCGCCGGTGATTTAGAGGGGGAATTCGATGCGGAAGCAAGTGTGGAAGGGAGCGGGCTGATCTCCGCTGAGGGCGGTGATGGTGCCGTGGTTTTTCTCGACTAGTTCGCGGGTGACCCAGAGGCCGATGCCGGTGCCGAAGTCGTCCTTGGTGGTGAAGAAGGGATCGAAGACGCGGTCGAGGTTTTCAGGCGCGATGCCGGCGCCGGTGTCGCGGACGGCGATGTCGACGGTCTTTGCGGTTGCGGAGAGTTCGATCTCGACGATGCCGTCGTTGCTGGTGAGAGCGTCGCAGGCGTTGGAGAGGAGGTTGGTGAGGATCTGGCGGAGGTCGTCGGCGGAGATGTCGAGGGAGAGCTGCAGATCCGAAGCGAAATGGAGACGG
>JAZKBC010000203.1:9554-14753 GCA_040388825.1 Acidobacteriota bacterium
TTTTCGATGAGTGCGACGATGTCCGTTGGGCCGGCGGCGGGACGCACGCGAGCAAAGGTTAGAGTGTGACGCGCGATGCTGGCGAGGCGCTTGAGCTCCTGCTCGGCGGTGTCGAGAAAGCCGCGGGTTTGGGGGGAGAGCGTTTCGTCCAAAGTGGCGAGATAGAGGAGATTGGTGACCGCTTCGAGCGGGTTGTTGATTTCGTGCGCGACAGTTGCAGAGAGGCGGCCGATGGCGGCGAGCTTTTCCGAGCGGAGGAGGGCGAGCTCAGCCTGCTTGCGGTTGGTGACGTCGAGCACGACGCCGCGCCAGAGGGAGTCGCGGTTGGAGACGCGGCCGCGGGCTTCGAGCCAGCGGGTTTGGCCGTCGGGCAGCTTGACGCGGAACTCGGCGTGGAAGGCTCCGCCGGTGGATTGCGCAAGGCTCGCGGATTGCCGGACGGCGGAACGGTCGTCGGAATGAATGAGCTCGAGGAGGGCGTCGAAGGTGGCGACGTCGGAGAAGGGACGGCCGAGCAGTTCGGCTCCGCCATGCGCCCAGCGGAGAGTGCGGTCGTCGATCTTGAACACCCAGGCGGCGGAGTGGCTGCCCTGCTGCGCCTGCGCGAGGGTGTCGGCGTGTTCGCGCAGTGAATGCAGGGCGGTGCGCAAACGGACGCCGATCATGCGATAGCGTTCCGCAAGCCATGCGATGAACCAACCAATGACGAGGATGATCGCGGTGCGAATGACGGCTCCGGGCGCGAGGTAGGAAGAGGAGTCGGGTAGGAGAAAGCGGAAGTAAAAGATGAACGCCGTGGCGATGACGGCGGTGATGCCCTGGCGAATGCTGAAGAGCAGGGTGATCGCGATGATGGACGCCAGATTAAGCGCGAGGGGTGTTCCGTGCAGCGCCGGTACGTGCATGGTGAGCATGGCGGCGAACCATGACACGAGCAGCGCGCAGATATAGCCGATCAGGTCGCGGGAGAAGCTGGCTCGAACGCTGGACTGAGCCCACCAGGGCGGCGATGTCACGAAGGTTCTCCGGAAGCGAAGGGCGTTGGGGGAGTACGAGGTAAATGATACAAGCGCGCGGGGGTGAACCCTCGGATTGAAGGGGACGGGAGGCTCGATCCGACTGGCGTGGGTCGGCCAGATGACGTTTCTGTCATTATTTTCCATATAAGACTGTTTTGGTCGCTAATTTTGGGTTATGGTGAGTGGATATAAGACTTGTTCGGTCCCATATCCCAGTGAGTGCGATCACATACCGGACTGAAATTGTCGGAAATCATTTGTTTCGGAGGGTACGAAGTTGGCGAAAAGGACGAAATCGGCAAAGCAGCAGCGCGTTTCCAAGGCACGTTGGATCGGGATGACGGCTGTTGCGGCCTGGGCGGCGACGAATCGGCAGGAGGCGCTTGCGCAGCAAACGGTGAGCCAGGCGGCGAAGCCATCCGCGCAGGCGGCGCTGGTGGTGAGGCGGTTCAGCATTCCGGCGGGGAAGCTGGATGGAGCGCTGGCGGAGTTTGCCACGCAGAGTGGTCTGGGGCTGCGGCTGCGGGTACCGTCGGCCGATCTGGCGAAGATGGAGACTGCTGGAGTGACGGGACAGTATCCGCGGGAGGAGGCACTGCGGATGCTGCTGGAGGGATCGGGGCTGAGCTTCAGGATGGGCGGCGGAGAGACGGTGCTGATTGGACTGCGGCACGACGAATCAGTGAGTGTTGCCGGAGAGCTGAACGATAGCGTGGGGATGACGAAGTTTACCGAGCCTCTGCTGGATACGCCGCAGACTGTAGCGGTGGTTCCGCAGTTTGTGCTGCACGATCAACAGAATCACACGCTGATGGACGCGGTGCGGAACGTTCCGGGCATCAGCCTGGCGGCTGGCGAAAGCGGAGCGCAGGGGGACAACCTGACGATTCGCGGATTCACGGCGCGCAACGATATCTTCCTGGACGGCATTCGCGACTTTGGCAGCTACTATCGCGACTCTTTCGACTTTGAGCAGGTGGATGTGCTGGAAGGGCCTGCGGGCGTGCAGTTTGGGCGCGGGTCGACCGGCGGCGTGATCAACCAGGAGAGCAAGACGCCGACCGCGGACAAGTTTGTGCATATAGATACGGAGTTCGGCACGGATGCGACGCGGCGCATCACCGCCGACATCAATGCGCCGCTGAGCGAAGTTGTGCATGACTCGGCGTTCCGTCTGAACGTGATGGGGACTGAAGGCGGCGTGGCTGGGCGGCCGTATGCGGAGAATCGGCGGTTTGGTGTGGCGCCTTCGATTACGTTCGGTGTCACGTCACCGCAGCGGCTGACGATCAGCTACTTCCACTTTACGGAGAGCGATACGCCGGATTACGGGTTGCCGTGGTTGCTGAACGGGCTTGCTCCGGGAGTGAACCGGCACTCGTACTTCGGGTTTCCGGATGCGAATTATTTGAAGACCAGCGATGACATTGTGACGCTGAAGGCGAATCATCCGATTGGTAAAAACGTAGATGTCCACACGATCGGGCGATGGGCGAATTATCCGCGGCAGGTGCAGATTACGGAGCCGCAGATCTGCTCGAATGCGAGCGTGAGTGTGCCAGTGGGAGGGTATGTTGCGGCGCTGCCGACGTCGTCGGTGACGGGAGGTGCTTGTCCGACGCTGGCGTCGGTGGTGGCGAATCCTGGACCTACGCCGGTGAACCGCAACCAACTGCAGATCAAGAGCGTGGAAGGCGATCTTTGGGAGCAGACGGAGTTGACGGCGCGGTTCAAGGCGTTGGGAGTTCAGAACAACTTTGCGGGTGGCGTGGAGGGTGGTCGCGATGTGTCGAACCCGATCCGGACGAGCTACACGATCAACAAACTGAACTCGGTGCCATCGACAACGCTGGGCAATCCGAACCCGAACGATGCGTTTGGAGGGACGGGGTACATCAGCGGCGTGACGCATTTGAAGTCGCAGAGCATGGGCGTGTACTTCGTGGATACGGCGCACCTGGGACGGTTCTTCGAAGTGAGCGGAGGGGTGCGGTGGGATCTGTTCGACACGGTGATCAATTTGTACGATGTGCAGCTACCGGGGAATATTCCGGCGTCTGCTGCGACGTTGACGGCGCCGATCAAGCCGACGGAACAGAAGGTGACGAAGCCGAGTTATCGGGCGGCGATTGTGTTCAAGCCAACGCAGCATGGCAGCGTGTACTTCGACTATGGGACGAGCTTCAACCCGAGTGCGGAGTCGCTGAGTTTGAGCGTGAGTTCGAGTTTGCTGGCGCCGGAACAGAACGAGACGTTTGAAGTGGGCGCGAAGTACAGCCTGCTGCGCGACCGGTTGCAGATGGAAGGTGCGTGGTTCCACACGCAGAAGGACAATGCCCGAGAGACGGATCCGACCAACAGCAACAACGTTGTACTGGCGGGCAATCAACTGGTGCAGGGCGTGCAGGCGAGTGCAGTGGGGCGGATGGGCCACGGAACCGATCTGCTGGTGGGCTATGCGTATCTCGACAGCAAGGTGCTCTACTCCAAGCTGTTTCCTACGTCGATTGGATATCAGCTGGCGAACGTTCCGAGGCAGACGTTCAATGCGTTTGTGACGCATAACCTTCCGCTGCGACTAAACCTTGGCTTCGGCGGGAACTATGTGGCGGCGCGAACGGCGAGCTCGACGGTTCCGTATGTGCCGACGAGCTTCTCCGGGCCGATTACGTTTGCAGCAGGGAGCGCGCCTTGCAGTGCGACGGCGGTTACGTGTTACCAGGTGCTGTCGACCGCGATGAAGCAGGTGCCAGGGTACTGGGTGTTCAACGCGATGCTGAAGAGGCCCGTGAGCGACCGGCTGGAGTTGCAGGTGAACGTCTACAACATGCTCAATCGGTTTTATATCGATCAGCCGCATCCGAGCCATTTGATTCCGGGAGCTGGGTTGAGCGCGTTGATTGGTGTGAACTACAGGTTCTGATACGAGGGCGAAGATGCTGATCACGATTGAAAAGATGTTGAGTGCGGAGCAGGTAGCCGCTGCTCGAGAGAAGCTGGCTGCGGCGGAGTGGGTGGACGGGCGTGTGACGGCTGGCTACCAGGCGCAGCAGGTGAAACGCAATGCGCAGATTCCGGAGAGCTCGCCGGTGGCGAAGGAACTGGGCGAGATGATTCTTGCGGCGCTGGCGCGGTCGCCGCGGTTCATGTCGGCTGCGCTGCCGTTGAGGGTGTTTCCGCCGATGTTCAACAGCTACTCCGGTGGCGGCACGTTTGGGACGCATGTGGATACGGCGATTCGTCAACTGGTGACGACAGGGCAGCGCATTCGCACGGACCTGAGCGCTACGCTGTTTTTGACGCCGCCTGAAGAGTATGACGGTGGCGAGCTGATCGTTGAAGACAGCTATGGCGAGAAGAGCGTGAAGCTGGCAGCCGGGGACATGGTGCTGTATCCGGCGACGAGTTTGCATCGCGTAGAGCCGGTGACGCGCGGCAATCGCGTGAGCTCATTCTTCTGGATGCAGAGCATGGTGCGGCAGGATGCGCATCGGACTCTGCTGTTTGATTTGGATACGGCGATCCAACGGCTGGCTGCTAGTGGAGTGCACGAGGATGAGAGCGTGAAGACGAGCTCGGTGCAGCTGACCGGGGTCTATCATAATTTGCTCAGGCAGTGGGCGGAGATGTAGGGACGCTGCGAAGTGCGTCAGGCTGTTGTGCGGTTGGAGAGGCAGCTGCGTGGGCCGCAACCGTAGGCTTGCTTGAAGACCTTGAAGAATTGCGCGTAGCTACCGAAACCCGCGGCGTACATGGCTTCCATGAGGGTGCGCTTCTCTGGCTGGCGGAACTCCGACCAGAACTGGGAGAGGCGGAGTGAGTTGCGATAGCGGCTGAGGGGGACGCCGATCTCGCGGTGGAAGGTGCGGCTGAGGTGGGCTTCGCTGGCGCCACAGGCTTTGGCGAGCTCGCGGCCGTCCATCTGGCTGTTGCCTTCGCTGAGCAACTGCAGAGCACGGCGCACGACTCGGTGAAGTGAGACGGCGGGGCCCAGCACTTGCTGGTTGCGTTGGCTGCGCCAGGACAAGAGCAGGAGGTGGCGGAGGCCAGCGTTGAGGCCGTCGGGGTCGCCGTGTTCAAAACAGAAGGCCGTGCCGACGCCGAAGCCGGCTTCGCGATTGAGCAGGTCGGGGTCGAGTGAGTCGTGCATGAGCGAGTCCATCGTGTGGCGGATGAGGTC
>JAZKBC010000203.1:14763-15660 GCA_040388825.1 Acidobacteriota bacterium
GATTTCGCGTGCGTTTCAGCGGTTTGTAGGCACTCGAACGGCAGGCGCTGTGGATGAGCGACGGCTTGAAGACGGCGACGTAGTTCTGCGCGCTGTCGGAGCGGTCGACGAGTTGGTGTTCCTGCTCGGGGAAAAGCCAGAGCAGGGTGCGCGGATGGAAGGTGAAGCGCTTGCCGCCGACGACGTAGGTGATGGTGCCACGGACGACGAGGTTCAGTTCGAGCTCGATGTGGTGGTGGCTCTTGAGCAGCGGAGGGTTGCGCGCTGATTCGGCGAGGAAGAGGAGACCTTCATAGCGGCGGCTGAGTTTGAGGTCTTCCAGCATTTGGACAAGATATGATAACTTTCCGTCACTTGTCGAGAGGACTGTCGTAGGCGCGAACCTGTAGCGTGGACGCGAGTTGAAGCTATGGCCTCATCCGTGTCCTCGCGAACCTACGGAACTTGTCCCAACGGAGAGACCGTGGAGGCATGGACGCTGAGTGGTGCGGGTGGGTTGACGGTTGAGGTGCTTTCGCTGGGCGGGATCGTTAGGCGGATGGTGGTGCCGGATGGGCGCGGGGCTGCAACGGATGTGGTGCTTGGATTTAGCGATCTGGATGCGTATCTGAATGACCGGCACTATCTTGGCGCGATTGCAGGGCGGGTGGCTGGACGGATTGCGGAGGGGCGGTTTGCCATCGACGGCGAGATGTATCAGCTGTCGCGCAACGAAGGTGCGAACCATCTCCACGGCGGGTTTGAGGGCTTCAACAAGAAGTTGTGGGATGTGACGTCGGGGGCTTCGTTGGGTGATGAACCATCGCTGGGATTGACGTATACGAGTCGCGATGGTGAAGAGGGATATCCAGGCAAGGTGGACCTTGTGGTGACCTATACGTTGAAGCGGGACAACAC
>JAZKBC010000203.1:15670-20063 GCA_040388825.1 Acidobacteriota bacterium
CACCGCCGACAAGGTCAAGCCGACGCTGGTGAATTTGACGCATCATTCGTATTTCAACCTGGGTGGCGAAGGTTGCGAGGACGTACTGGATCATCGACTGCAGATTTTCGCGGATGAGTTTCATGCAGCGGATGAAGAGATGTTGCCATCGGCGCGGTTGTCGATGGTGGATGGACAGGCGAACGACTTTCGATCGATGCAGAGGATGGGTGAGCGAATCCCACTGCTGTATCGCAGGCATGGCGATCTTTATCGATTGCGCGAACGGGCGCTGGAGGTGATTGCGGATGCGCCGGTGGCGATTGTTGAGTCTCCGCGCAATGGCCTGCGGATGGAGGTGCGGACGACGGACACGCATCTGCAGTTGTATGCGGGGTTTGGGATGGACGAGGCTGGCGTTGGCAAGGACGGGCGGCCGTATGGCAAGTTTGCCGGAGTTTGTCTGGAGTGCCAGGGTTATCCTGCTGATGCCGTGGTGCGGCCTGGGGCGACGCAGCGCCAAGCGACGGCTTATACGTTTCGGTGTACGCAGTGAGTATGTTGATGAAGAAAGGCACCAGAGCGTTGAGATAGCGCTGGTAGACGGAGTCGAGCATGGCGAACAACACGATTTCTTTTTCCAGTTCTACAAATCCGTATGACTACAGTTTGACGGGAGCGAACTCGAAGCTGGCTGTTGAGAAGGGGCTGGCTGAGGCGGACTGGTATCAGTGCGCGGTGTCGCGCGAGGTGATGCGCGAGTTACTGGAGCGGCGCGATGGGCCGGCTCTGCGCGATACGGTTCTGTGGTTCGCGCTGATTGGGGCTTCGGCGTATTTGACGATTCGGCTGTGGGGATCGTGGTGGGTGGTGGTGCCGTATGTGGTGTTTTGCGTGTTGTATGCTTCGACGTCGGATTCGCGCTGGCATGAGTCGGGGCATGGAACGGCGTTCAAGACTGACTGGATGAACAACGCGCTTTATGAGATTGCTTCGTTCATGGTGATGCGCGAGTCGGTGGTGTGGAGGTGGAGCCACAACCGGCATCACAGCGACACGATTATTGTGGGGCGCGATCCGGAGATTGCTGTGCCGCGGCCGCCGAGTCCGCGCAAGATTGTGATGTCGTTCTTCGGGCTGCAGACGTATCCGATTTATTTCAGCCATATCGTGATGCATGCGGTGGGGAAGATGACGGCGGACGAGAAGACGTTTATTCCGGCGGCCGAGTTCCGAAGGATCTTTCGCAATGCGCGGATTTATTGCTCGCTCTATGCGGCGGTGATTGCGCTTGCGATTTATACGCGCAGCATTCTGCCACTGATGATGGTTGGGTTTTCGAACGTATTTGGAACGTGGCTGATGGTGACGTACGGCATGACGCAGCATGCCGGGCTGGCGGAGAATGTGCTCGATCATCGGCTGAACTGCCGCACGGTTTATATGAACGTGGTGAATCGGTACCTGTACTGGAATATGAACTACCACGTGGAGCATCACATGTTTCCGCTGGTGCCGTATCACGCGCTGCCGAAGTTGCACGCAGCGGTGAAGGCTGATACGCCGGAGCCTTACACGGGGCTGCGGGCGGC
The DNA here is from genome assembly GCA_040388825.1 of Acidobacteriota bacterium. GTDB lineage: Bacteria > Acidobacteriota > Terriglobia > Terriglobales > Acidobacteriaceae > Granulicella. The sequence continues at coordinate 17,242 of JAZKBC010000203.1, forward strand.
GTGGAGCGAGATCATTCCAGCCGTGTGGAGGCAGCGGAAGGATCCGGCGTATCACGTAAAGCGGCGGCTGCCGGAGCCTATTGAGCGCGCGCAGAAGGTTGCGCTGGTGAGCGACGCGCAAGCTGACGCAGCGGGTTGGCTGGAGGTGGGGGACGCGGCGGCGCTGCGGCGCGCGGATGTGGTTCGCTTCGACCATTGGCGCAAAACGTATGCGCTGTACCGCGATGCGGAGGGCAAGTTGTATGCGACCGATGGGCTATGCACGCATGGCAATGTGCATCTGTCGACGGGGTTGGTGAAAGGGGCGCAGATTGAGTGTTCCAAGCACAATGGGCGATTCAATCTGATCGATGGCTCGCCGGCGCGGTTGCCGATCTGCCGTGGGCTGACGACGTATCCGTTAGAAGAACGCGGCGACCGGCTTTGGATCAACCTTGCGCAGGCAGATGGAGTGGGTGCGCGGGCGGCTTGCAGCTATCGGTTTCGCGTGAAGAGTAATCGCAATGTGGCTACATTTATCAAGGAGCTAGTGCTGGAGCCGCTGGATGCGGAGACCACGATTTCGTGTACGCCGGGAGATTATTTGCAACTGGATATTCCGGCGTATGAGAGTTTACGGTTCAGCGAGTTTGAGATTGATGAGCCGTTCGCTACGGTGTGGAGGAACCAGCATTTGTTTGAGCTGGTGGCGAGCAATCCGGAGAGCGGCAAGCGCAATAACTACTCGATTGCAAGCAATCTCCAACGGGAGCGAGATCTGCGCTTCAACGTGCGTATTGCCACTCCGCCGCCGGGGCAGGAGTGCGCGCCGGGTGTGGGATCGAGCTATGTGTTCAGTTTGAAGGCTGGCGATATCGTCAGCGCGATTGGACCGTTTGGTGATTTTCATATCAAGCCGACGCAGCGCGAGATGGTGTATGTCGGTGGAGGGGCTGGGATGGCTCCGCTGCGGGCGCACCTGGCGACGCTGATGGAAAACGATGATTCGGCTCGCAGGATCAGTTTTTGGTATGGGGCGCGGTCGCGGCAGGAGATTTTTTATGACGATTACTTCGCGAAGCTCGCTGAGGAGAAGTCGAATTTCTCGTTTCACCTCGCGCTGTCGTCGCCACTCGAGGAGGATCGCTGGGATGGGCATGTGGGTTTTGTGCATGAGGTTTTGCTGAGGCAGTATCTCGATGCGCATCCGAATCCCGCGGCGATTGAGTTTTATCTGTGTGGGCCACCACTGATGATCAAGGCGTGTAATCAGATGCTTTCGGCGCTTGGAGTGCCGGCGGACAACATTGCATATGACGAGTTTTAGTGGAGCGTGACGTTTTGAAGAGCGCAGTGAATGTTCGCTATCTGGTTCTGCTATCTGCCGCGGCTGCGTTGGGTGGCGTGCTGTTCGGCTTCGACGTTGCCATCATTACGGGGGCGGGGCCGTTTTTGACGGAGCACTTTCACTTGAGCGCGCTGAGCCTGGGATGGGCGTTCAGTTCGCTGCTGTTTGGCTGCGTTGTGGGCAGTTTTCTGGCTGGCAGAAACGCGGATCGCTATGGGCGGCGCGGGCTGCTGATCTGGGTGGCGGTGTTGTTTCTGGCGACTTCAGTTGCATCGGCATTGGCTCCGAACTTCAGCGCGTTTATTGTGGCGCGGTTTGTTGGCGGAATCGCGGTCGGAGCAGCCTCGTTGCTGTGCCCGATGTATGTGGCGGAGGTCTCGCCGCAGCAGTTTCGCGGGCGGATGGGAACGCTGTACCAGATGTCGATCATCACCGGTATTTTGATTTCGTACTGCATCAACTATCTGCTGCGGAATAGCGGAGCGAACAACTGGCGGTGGATGTTCTTTACGGGCGTTGTGCCTTCGGCGATCTTTTTTGTGCTGATGCTGACTGCGCCGGAGACGCCGCGGTTCCTGGTGATGAAGGGGAAGGTGAGCGAAGCGGAGTCACTGCTGGAGCGATTGATCGGGAGCGAAGATGGACCGGTGGAGCTCGCTTCGATTGTGGGTGCGACGCATCAAGCGCCGGATGTGCGCGCAGCGATGCGGAGACCGGGGGTGAGGCGGGCGATGTATGTGGCGTTCGTGCTGGCGATTCTGATTCATGTTTCGGGCATTAACACGATCGTTGATTATGCACCGGTGATCTTTCAGGCTGCGGGATGGAAGCTGGATGCGGCGCTGGCTTCGACGTTCTTTGTGGGCGTGACGGAGTTCGTGTTTACGGCGGTGTCGTTCTGGGTGATCGATCGCTATGGGCGCAAGCCGCTCTATATTGTTGGATCGATCGGGATGGCGATTGCTTTGTTGGTATTGCTGGTCGCAGCGGCGACCGGGCACTTCTATGGAAGCTTTGTGATGGTGTCGATCCTTGCGTATCTTGCGTTCTTCGCGGCGTGCATTGGGCCGGTGTTCTGGACGCTGGTGGCGGAGATCTTTCCGAATGACGTACGTGGAACGGCGATGATCGTTCCGGTGCTGACGCAGTGGGTGGCGAATGCTGTTGTGGTGCTGTTCTTTCCGCTGGCGTTTCTGCGCGCGGGCAAGGCGATTACGTTTGGGTTCCTGGGGCTGATGGCGCTGGCGCAGGCGATCTTCACGTGGATAGCTGTGCCGGAGACGAAGAACAAGTCGCTGGAAGAGATCGAAGCGCACTGGGTAGCGAACCTGGAGGTGTAGCGCTTCGTCTGGGGGCTGCCTAGTAGTTCTTATAGGCGGGGTTGAAGGCGGGGCGCGGTTGTGCGTGAATGAAGGCGGAGACGTCGTAGGCTTCTTGCGGCGTGAGGATTCCGGGGCGGTTCTGTGGCATGTTGTGTTGGACAAACGCAGCCATC
>JAZKBC010000203.1:20073-22062 GCA_040388825.1 Acidobacteriota bacterium
GGCTGCCTGCAGTTCCTGGCATGAGAACGGCAGCGGCGAAGGACAATTGCCCGGATCGGGACCGCGACGTGTTGATCCTCAAGCCGCTTCCCGCCAAGTCACCGAACTGACGCCTTGGCGTGCGGGCGCGGCATGCTGATCACGTAGGCGGCGACATCCCATGCCTGTTGCAGGGTGAGCTGCGGATGCATTGGGTCGACGCCGCGCGGCATGTTGCGCTGAACGAATCCGACGACACGCGGATAGTGGTCCATGCCGGCGCCGTCGTTGTAGGACTGCGGTCCCCATAGAGGAGGGAACTGCAAGGGGCTTCCTTCTCCGCGTGTGCCGTGGCAGCCGGCGCACTGCGTGGCGTAGACTGCGGCTCCGTTCTGTGGGTCAGGAGTGAGAGGTGGAAGGCTTGCGAGGCCGCGACCCTTGAATTTGGCGCGCTTAGGCTGCGGTTCGGAGAGCCAGGCGATGTAGTCCATCAGCGCGTGCATTTCTTTGCTGGTGTAGGAGAGCGGCTTGCCGTTTTCGCTGCGCACGAAGCATTCCTGAATGCGGTCCTGCAAGGAGATGACGCGGCCGGCACGCTGGTTGAAGGTGGGGAAGATGGTGGGCAGGCCGACCATGGGTGAAGCGTAGGGCTGGATGCCTCCGGCGGAGTGACAACTGGTGCAGGCGAGACGATTGCCTGCGTTGGAGGGAGCGTAGAGGGGTGTCTCGTTGAAGAGCCGCGCGCCATAGCGGATGCTTTCGCCGAGCGGTGTCTGGGGGGCGTTCATCAGGCGCGGCGCCTGCCATTCCGTCCACTGGCGATGCTGTGGATAGTCGAGCCAGGTGAAGTCGCGGACGTGCATACCGATGGCGATTGCGGAGAGATAGACTCCCAGCGTGACTGCCGATGCGGCGACTATCCACTTTTTGTTCATGGGCGAGAGGGCACGCGACTCAGGCAGTGATGTAGGTGTAATGGCCTTGCGACTGGAGTATTGAGATAGTGGCGACCATGGATGGGACGACGAGAACTCCCGGGAGCGTGTGGGACTGGAGATCGTGGACGATTTCGTCGTCGGAAGCTTTGAGAGCGAGCTTTGCGGAGAGCATGTGCACTTGCTCCTCGGTAGCGGTGTGGCAGCTGAGAAACTGAACGCCTCGTTCCATGAGGGCTTCGATGCTGGTGTCCTGGTAGATGGAGTTGCGGTCGGCGACGTCGGTCGAGCGGCCGGGAGTTTTGTTGTAGAAGATGTTGCGAGTCGCGGGCTTGCTGGTTGCCGGATCGATGATTTGCGCGAACTCGCCGAGACGGTATTTGGCCCACATGGAGTCGTCGAAGTTGAGCAGGTTGGGTGGGCCGTGGAGGGCGGCGACGATTTTGATTTCGGGGAGCGGAATGCTGTAGCCGAAGTGGAAGCCGTTGAGCGCGTTCTTGATGCCGAGGAAGGTGCGCGTGTCGGCGAGCGCTTTGATGTCGAAGACCTGCCTGGCGCGGCCGGTGTGGCGGAGCAATTTGTCGAGGCGTGCGGAGTCCCAGTCGGTGTGCGTGTCGATGAGCTGTGCTTCGGAAGTGGTGGCTTCGGCTAGCGAGAGCGCGCCGAGTGCGGCGACGGTGTGGCTGACGAAGGATCGGCGATTGAGGCTCATGGGGGCGGTTCCTTTTTGCAGGCGCTGATGATGTTGTGCGGCAACGTTGTTGGAAAGCTTGGCGGAGGCTCCTGACAACGATAAATCAGCGGTGGCATTCCGGATCGCGGATTTGTCATGCAGCGTTGAGGTGGCCTAATTATTTTTGCGGCGAGAACGAGACGAATCGCTGCGTAGTGTGGGTGATTCTATTTGCCAAGACCTGTCTGACAGGCGAATAATCGGTTCCGCTTTCCAAGTATTCAGGAGCGTGTGGCGAAGTGTTTGCTGCACGCAGGTCGCGGTAGCTTTTACGGCAGGAGTGCCTTTCCCAATGCGTTGTTTGCGTCTCGTTGTTGCGTTTCTTCTCGTCGCCCCGTTTGC
>JAZKBC010000203.1:22082-34473 GCA_040388825.1 Acidobacteriota bacterium
AAACTGTTGCCAAAGAGCCTGGGCTGCTGTTCTATCTTTCGGGCGAGCATGGATTTCGTGCGGACTATGCGGCGGGTGGGCAGGTTGCGCCAAACTATCTGAAGGATGTGAAGATTCTTCCGGGCGGCGCGAAAGGCAATTACTTTCAGTGTGGGAACGATCAACTGCTTTCGTACTGGGCGCCGGGGAATATTTATTCGCAACGCGGGACGTTGTCGTTCTACTGGCGGTCGCGCGATGCGGTGGATGCGACGGAGTTTCCGGTGTTTCGCGTGGGCTATGGTGACCACTCGAGCTGGGATATGGTGTGGCTGCGGATTGACTACAACGGCCATGGTTTCGATGCTTTTGTGACCGACGTCAATCTTGGACGCACGCGCGTTTCGTACACGATGCCGAACTTTCCCAAGCCGAATGAGTGGGTGCACCTGGCGCTGGCGTGGGATGAGACGAGCGGCATTCGGTTTTATGTGAACGGGAAACTGGCGGGCGAGAAGGCAGCGACTGGAATGTTTGACGCGGCGCTCGATCAGTTTGGGCCGCACTCGCGGATCATTGCGCCGACTGGAGTGGAGAGCAGCTACAACTACGATCGCGGCGGCGATATCGATGAGCTGCGGATTTATGACCGCGAGCTGTCGGATGACAATATTGCTTCGCTAGCGAAGGGAGAGACGCCGCAGAATATTCCTCCGGTGGAGCGTGCGCTGGAGAAGCCGGCGTGGCAGCAGGAGTGGTATCTGCACTACGGATGGAACCGGCCGAATGATGTGCCGACGCCGCTGGCGGCCACAGATATGGTGGTGCGCAAGGTGGAGATTCATGATGTGTATGACTTGAAGCGGTGGTGGTGGAAGGGGACTGACGGGATACGCGAGACGACGTGGCCGGGCGTTTACAACCGCTCGAAGCTGACTGGCCGGCTCGATTACTTTCAGCTTCCGGACTGGGATTGCTACGCGCTTTCGGGGAAGTCCGTGACGTTTTACATGCCGCAGGAGCGGTGGAATCACCTGGAGATTCAGGGCGGGGCGTGGGGGGATGTGTCGCTGCTGACGCCGAGCACGGATGCCGCTGCGGTTGCTGACCCTGACCAGCATGATCCGGAGCCGCTGCTGGCGAAGACCTTGTTTGAGCGGCCGAAAGGGCAGGAACGCACGACGCACGACTTTGCGCAGGCGGTGACGGGCGAGAAGGTTCGGTTTACGAATGTCGAGCAGGAGCAGCCGATTGGTGAGTTCTCTGCGTATTACGTGCATGCGGGCAAGGAGCCTGGCGGCATCAAGGTGCTGCAGTACAGTCTTACGACGAAGGGCTCGCTCGACAATCCGGCGATTGCTCCGGTGGTGGAGTTTATCCGCGACCGGTTTCCGGCGGATGAGCGCGCGACGATGATTGCGATGCCCGGTGTTTCGACTGGCGGCGGGCGCACGAGCATTGGGCGCGGGCAGCAGAGCGCGGAGGTGCTGAGTGCTGCGGCTAGCCTGCCGATTGTGCATTTGATTATTCCGGCGGACTATCGTTCGCTGCAGGCAGATGAGGGGCATGGGGCTTCGTACTCGTGGGAGAACATGCACGCCGGACTGGATGGGATTGCGATCGATTTGCCGGCGTTGAATTTGAAGCCGACGCATGGCAAGTACATTCCGATGAACATCCAGATCAAGGACCCGATCTGGGCGATGCGGGACATGCTGGACTTCAGCTTTTCGGTGAAGCCGGGTGAGCCGCATACGTTGTGGCTGGATACGCGTGATCGCATCTTGCCCAACGGTAAAAGCCTGTATCTGACGATTGCTTCGGCGAGTGCGGAGTTTGGACCGGCGGCGATTGAGGGAATGCATGTGCGGCTGATCTTCAAGCCATATAAAGATGCGTTGGCGGAGCACACGCTGGACCGGTTGACGCAGGTTCGCGACAACTACGCGAATATGACCGAGGAGTCAGTGAACTCGCGCAAGCTGAATCTTTTTAATCGCTTCGATGCGGATATTACCGACCTGCTGCGGGTGGACCCGGAGAATGATCTCGGACTGAAGTACTGGAATGAGATGAACCACGAGCAGATCAAACCGCCGTTCACGCTGCCGAAGGCTCCTGAAGGTGTGCCACAGTGGGCATTTCTGCAGGTGACCGATCTCGAATATCTGAAGAAGCAGGTGGATTGGTGGATCGACAATCGGCAGATTTCGGATGGCGAGTTTGGCGGTGGATTGTCGGATGACACGGACTACTTGAACTGGTGGCCGGGGTTGGCGGAGATGGGCGTCGATGCGGGCAGGTTGAAGTCGTCACTCAATCGCACGCTCGATGCCACGTTTGCGAACGGGATGTGGGCGAATGGGCTGGCGGCGGCGCAGTATGACGAACTGCACAGCTATGAGGATGGGCTGAACACGCTGGGGCAAGCGATGATGATGGACTTCGGAAGCCCGAAACAGCTGGAGCGCGCGATGGAGACGTCGCGGAGGCTGGAGTGGCTGACCGGGCGCAACGTCGCAGGGCAGATGCAGATTCGTTCGGCCTACTATAGCGGAACGAAGATGGCTACGGGCGGCGTTTGGGGATGGGCGAAGGGCCGGTCGTATATGGTGTTTCATCCGGCGCTGCAGCTTGTGCTGTTCAACGGAACGCCGCGCACGCGGGACCTGGTGACGGAGGTTGCTGACGGATTCCTGGCGCATCGTCATGTGGATGCGAACGGCAGGATGGGCATGCATTACGCGGTGGAGTTCAGTACGAACAAGGACAAGGCGGATGGAAACCTGCCGTGGTTCATGCTGTGGGGGGCTTACAAGTTCACGGGTGACAGCAAGTATGTTGCGCCGTTTGGCGACAATCCACCGGAGTCGCTGCGGTCGATCAACGCCGATGCGCTCGACATCCTGAACGTGCGCGACACGTGGGGCAAGCAACTGCTCGGCGGCAATGGGGCAGATGTTCGTACGGATTCGGGGACGGCATCGGAGACGAATGAGCACTTCCGGTGGCAGCTTACGGGCGACACGAATGCGCTGAACAAGGTGTATGCCTCGCAGATTGAGACGGCGTTCGATCGGAAGTTCATCAACACCGAGGGAAGCTTGTGGATCGATCGGATCTACTTCAACAACGGGGAGCTGCAGAGGGCGCGGCTGGGCGGTGTGGCGTTGATGCGGAACTTTGTTTATCCGGGCAACGTTGTGAGCTGGCAGTTCGAGGCTCCGGCGAACGAGCAGAGCGTGGCGATTCTTGTGCCGGAGGGAACGCCCGATCATATTAAGGTGGTCGCCTACAACCTCGATGAGCAGCCGGTGACAGCGCACATGACGGGGTGGGAGATTGATCCCGGGCAGTGGGAGATTCAGCAGGGAACTCAGGCTACAGAGAACGGTCCTGTCACGGACGTGAAGACACGGACGGAGACCTTTGAGCGCAGCAAGGATGTTGCGATCACCTTCGCGCCGCGGACGACGACGGTGCTGGAACTGAAGCTGAAGGAGAAGGGTGTGCCTTACTGGTCGCGGCCGGATCTTGGGCTTGATCCGGGAGACGTGAAGGTGGAGGGTCGCACGATGCGCGTCACTGTGCACAGTGTTGGAGCTGTGGACGCGGCGCCGACGAAGGTGGTGCTGCGGGATCGCGGAGGCAAGACGATTGCTTCGGCGATGACGCCTGCGCTGAAGGCTCCGACGGACCTGCTGCCGAAGACCGCGACTGTGTCGCTCGCGCTGCCTGCCGATGCGATGTGGAGAGGCGGCAGCGTGACGATTGAGTCCAATGGACAGGTGCCGGAGATCACGCTGTTGAACAACCGCATTGATCTGCCTGCCGCGCCGTAGAGAGATAAACTACAGAGAGCAAACGTCAGGAGAATCGCAGCATGTCGAACACGATCGAGGTCGCGGCCTCGCAGGACGAGATTATGTCCACGCCGGAACCCGGGCTTCGCCGCCAGGTGATGTCTTTCACGCCCAGCATGATGCTGGTGCGACATCGCATGGTGAAGGGATGGGTGGGCGCCAAGCATCAGCATCCGCATGAGCAGATGGTTTACGTGGTGAGCGGGCGCATCGTACTGGAGCATCCGGAGGGCAAGGTGGAAGCCGGTGCGGGAGACAGCTTTATCGTGCCGGGAGGCGTCGATCATCAGGCCTGGGCGCTGGAAGACTCCGAGGTGCTGGACATCTTTACGCCGTATCGTGAGGATTACGCGCCGAAGGCTTAGCTACGGTTTCGCCACGGAGACGTGTGCGCCCAGCGTGGAACTCGCTCCAGCGGCCAGCGTGACGCTGTTCGTGCCGACGTTGGCCGTTTCGACGGCTAGCATTTCGTGCCACTCCCACGGGCCGAGGTCGGGCAGCTCCTTGAACGGAGTCCAGACTACGGTGGTGTTGGAGCCGGACTTGCTGACCGTGATGCGGCGCCGTCCGGCGACGTCGTGCAGGGTGCAGGTCGCGGTTGTGCCGTTGTAGATGCGGTCGGTAAAGGTGACGAATCGAAGTGGCTCGTGGCTGGCAGGCTTGAGCTTGAAGTCGTCGGTCTTATCGATGAAGGCGGTCGGCTCCAGCCCGTTCAACGTAACCTCATGCACGTCGGTCACGTTGTAGTAGCTGTGGAAGGCTTGTTCGAACGACAGTGGCTGCTTGCCTTCGTTGCTGACAGTCAGCTGCATTGTGAGTTCGTGGCCGATGCGGAACTGCTGCGTGAGGCGGAAGTTGTCGAAGCCCATGGAGCGGCTCATCGCGGTGGGGCCGAGCTCGAAACGCAGCAGGATGGCGTCGCCGTCAGGTTCCGCTGCGAGCAGGGTCCAATCCTGGATGCGGGCGAAGCCGTGAGATGGACCGGGATGGCCGTCGATGCGGTCGCGTTTGCTGTCGCCTGCGAACCACGGAAACACGATTGGGACACCGCCGCGAATGGGTTTGCCGGGACCCAGATCGCTCTTGCGGCTGAGGAAGATCACCGGCTCGAAGCCTTGAGGCTGCCATGCGGCGAGATGGGCTCCCTGCAGGTAAACAGTGGCGCTGGCATGGGTGGTGCGGAGCTTGAGACGGATGAGGTTTTGTTCCTCGTCAAACGTCAGAACGCCGGGCCGGGCAAAGCGTCGTTGCAGTTCGTTCAGGTCCATCGCGCTGTCCTCAGCCCACGATAGTACCCGAACATCGACACGCGGGGCTTTGCATCGGCGGAGGGACGTGAAATCATCAAGCGATGGCTACAACCCAGCCCACTGTTCAGGATGCCGATCTCCGCATTCCGGCCGCGATACTGCGATCGGGAGGACTTGCGTCGGCGGACGGGGACCTGGAGGTTGCGCTGAGCGCCGGGCTGGCGGCACAGGTGCGTGCCATAGTTCGCTCTGAGCTGAATCGCTCGCGGTCGGCTCGGCCAGAAGATGTTGAAGACGTTTGCTCTGACTGCATGGTCGCGCTGCTGGGGCGGCTTGAGGACATGCAGCGGAACCCCGAGACAGCTCGGGAGATCCAGGACTTTGATGCGTTTGTTGCGGTGCTGGCCCGGAGGGCTTGCAGCGCGTGGTCGCGGCGGCAGCATCCGTCGTTTCATCGCCTGCGGGCTGGCCTGCGATATCTGTTGCTCGCGGATAAGCGCTTTGCGCTTTGGCAGAACGCGCAGCAGGAATGGGTTTGCGGGTGGGCGCGGTGGAAGTCCGGGAGCATCGAGGCGCGCTTGCTGGATACAGATGTGGCCGCAACTGTGCCGTCCGACGGACCGCAGGCCGCGGTTCTTGGCCGGATCTTCGAGCGTGTGGGCCATCCGCTGTTTTTCAATGAGCTGGCCAAGTTCTGCGCGTCGTTCTGGGCCGTGGATGACCGGCCGCAGCCGATTGAGTCCGCCGAGGTTCTCGCTGGTCCTGACGGGGAGATGGAGGCATCGGTCGATCGTGCAGCGCGGCTGAAGTTGGTTTGGGACCAGATACGCGAGTTGCCGCTGCGGCAACGGGTGGCGTTGCTGCTCAATATGCATGGGCCCGATGGCGAGTGCGGAACATCGCTGCTGGTGCTGACGGGGACGGCGAGCCCGCGCGAAGTTGCGTCGGTGCTTGACATGCCTGCCGAGGAATTTGCGGAGTTGTGGTTGCGGCTTCCACTGAGCGACCTGGAGATTGCCGAACGGCTGAAGATTTCGCGTCAGCAGGTGATTAACCTGCGAAAATGTGCCCGCGAACGGCTGCGGCGGCGCACTCGATCGGATTCGTCACAGGGCAGTAATTTGGGTCACGATTCAGCTACAAAGAAGGTGGAGTAACTATGCAGCATCCCGACATCTCGACCCTCGAAGCGTACGCCGGCGGATCGCTGGGTGGACCGCAGTTGCTCGAGCTGGGAGATCATATCGCGGTGTGCGAGCAGTGCCGCACGCAGTTGCAGTCGCTTGCCTTCGGCCGGCCACCGGCGCTGGATATGGAGCCTTTCCTGGGTGAGGACTCGACTCAGCATCTCTCGGAAGAGGAGCTTGCCGCTGCCGCAGCCCAGCCTGCGACGCTGGATGAAGAAGCTCGGCTGCACCTGGCCACCTGCTCCGCCTGTCAGGGTGAGCTTGACGCCGTGCGACGGTTTTACACGCCGGTGATTGAGATGCGGCCCGCAGCGGCGACCGGCGCCAAGACCAGGCTGATCACGCCACGAAGGTTTACTTTCGCCGCGCTGGCGGCCGCAGTGGCTGCGTGCATGGTCATGTTGCCGCATCTGCTGCGCAAGCCCTCCGCACCGGACGCTCCGCTGGTGGCACAGTTGCAGGACGCCGGTGGTTTGCTGCAATTGGACGCGCGGGGCAAAGTTCGCAGCATGGAGCCGATCGATCCGGCGGATGCCGAGCTGCTGGCACAGGTGATGAGTACACACACGCTGCCGGCTGCGACGTCTGTCGCTCCGGGCACGGTGGTGGGAGAGAGCCTGCGATCCGCAAGCCCTTCTGCCGACCAGTTTGATATTGTCTCGCCGAGAGCGGAGTTCACCACGAGCATGCCGGAGCTTCATTGGCAGTCTTGTCCGGGAGCGAGCGGTTATCGGGTGGAGATTTACGACGCAGGTTTCCACCTGGTTGCCATCAGTCCGACGTTAACCGCGACCGAATGGACGCCACTTGTAGCGCTGATGCCGGATCGGCAGTATCGCTGGATGGTGAAGGCCATTACGAAACACGGAGTCGTGACTGCGCCGCAGCCGCCGGCGCCGGAAGGCCAGTTTGAGGTTGCATCAGCTAGAACTCTGGACTCAATCGCTACGGTTCGCAAGCATTCGCCGGACGCGCATCTGCTGCTCGCTGCGCTCTATGCTCGAGCTGGCATGAAGTCGCTTGCCCAGGCGCAGGTGGGGGTGTTTGCCGCCGCCAATCCAGGCTCACCGCTTGCCGGCGAGCTTGCGCAATCGCTTGCGGGACCGCCTCAGTCACCACCCAGCATCACAAAGCCCGCCCAGTAAAACGGATGTTTGTAACGTGGATTGTGCGCGACGCTGAGTTCGGCGCGGCGTAGCGCTTCGGCCTTGCCCATCTGCTGCTGGAGATTGCGGTGGAAGTCGATCATCAGTTCGGTGGTGCTGGACGACTCGACACGCCACTGGCTGGCAATAGCTGCCTGGCTGCCGGCGGCCAGGAAAGACCAGCTGAGCCCGATCAGGCCTTCGCCGTCCTGCACTTTGCCTTCGGCCGTCTCGCAGGCGGAAAGCACGACCAGTGCCGCGGACAGGTTCATGTCGGCGATATCGGCTGCATCGATTGGCGTGGTTTTTCCCTTGGATGCGTCGGATCCACTAGCCAGCAACACCTGCGAGTACATGGGGTCGCGGTCGTCGAACACGCCGTGGGTAGCTACATGCACGATGTCGTAGCGGCCAGCCCAGGTTGCGAAGTTCTCCCGTGTCGCATCCTTGCCGAGAAAGGTGCGCTCGTGGGCGGGGTTGTAGAGTGCGGCGACGGTCTTTACTTCACGCACGGCTTCGGGCAGGTTCTGCCCGGGGTCGCCAAATGCGACGAGGGAGCTGTGGGCGCCGGTCTGTCGTCTCTTCAACGCATAGGCGTGCAGCACTGACAGCGAGGGAGCGTAGGCGACGGCGGCGGAGTCCAGCACGTATTTTCCATGCGGATCACGCAGGGCCTGGAAGGGAAGATGCCAGAGATCGCCACTGGGAACCACGATTAACAGCCGCTTATGCTCGAGTTCGGAGCGGGCAGGTGCGAGCAGGAGTCGATAGAGCTCTGCGGCTGAAGTTGAGAAGCCGGCATCGCGCGTGGCGACGGCCTTGACGAAAGCTGCGACCCGCGTTTTGAGAGCCGCTTCGGTTACGGGGATAGTGTGAACCTTGAGCACTGGTCCTTTGGGGCTGGGGGTGATGACAAAGAGGTACGTCGCGTCGGGCGTTACCTCGTACTCGAGCATGGCCGTGGACGTATTGGGGAACAGAGCCGCGGTCTGGGATAACGTAATCAGGTGGGCATCGCCGCGATGCCGGTTGAGGTTGGGATGGACAGCGTACATACGCTCTTTGAAGCTGGTCAGGTCGGCGCGTGCAGTTTCCAACTGGGCGTTCAGGGCCGCGAGCCTGGCGGCGTCCGGTTTGTCCGCCATTGCAAGGCTTTGACGACGCGATTCGAGCACCGTCACGCGGCCACGCACGTGAATCTCCTCGGCCTTTTCGGCGGACGTGAGCTCATGGGACAGCGTCGACTTGCCATGTGTGAGTAGATCGAGCAGGGCGCGGCCCTTCTCGCGCTCGGAGACGAGCAATGCCTCTGCGAGGTGGTTGTCTGAAACGTCCAGAGCGATCAACGTCTGATAGGTGTCACTTTGTTTGGAGAGGTACAGGGATCGCGCTTCGACGCCGCCTGCCGTCAGCTCACGCAGGCCTTCCGTGATGGTGACGGACTGCTCGAGCGCCTTGCGTGCATCGTCCTTGTTTCCCAAGCCGATTTCCGCAAGTCCTTTTCCTCCCAACGCGTCGGCGGCGACTTGTTCAAGGCCTCCCTGCTGAGCGTCGTTCAGCACGCGGTCGTAGTCCCGGATGGCTTCGCCGTAGTGCTGGTTCCGGCTTTCGAGCTCCGCGATCATTTCCAGTATTTCGTTCTCGTGATACTTACTGCCGCCCTTACGCGCCTGTTCCAGGGCTGCTTCAAAGTCTTTGCTGGCGACCTCCATGTGGCCTTCATACATTTCGACTTCGCCCTGCGATGCCTCCACCTGGGCAATGAGCAGAGAACGATTGAAAGCCTTTGCCGGGATCAGTGCACGGTCCAGAGCCTTCATGGCTTCGGGATACTTTCTGTCCTGCCAATAGATATTGGCAAGTGTGACAAGGGTGGAGACGAGGTCTGCCTGGGTGCCGAGTTGTTCTTTCAGCTTCAGGCTCTGTAGGCAGTAGTCGGTTGCGAGAGCTATGTTTCTCTCGCGAAGATACGTGTTGGCGATGTTGGTTAGCAGGTACGCCTCGCCGGTCTTTTGTCCGAGCGCCCTGACGATGATCAATCCCTGTTCATCGGCTTCGCGGGCGGCGGCGTAGTTGCCCTGCATGGCGCGGACCGTGCCGAGATTATTCAGGGCTCGTGCCATGTTCAAACGGTCGCCAAACTGGCGAGCGATTTCCAGCATCTGCTCCAGGTCCGCGGCGGAACCATCGAAGTCGCCGAGATCGCGTTTGGACAACCCGAGGCCATTGAGAGGCAAGACCAAATATCGTTTGCCTTCCGCCGCTGCCTGATAGGCAGCTTTGCACTGAGTCAGGAGCTCAACGGAGTCTTCGAGATCACCGAGCTCCCGTCGTGTTCCGCCTTCGGCGAAGAGTGAAGCGCCGATCAACATCTGGTCGTGGATTGCCTGCCCGATCGCGCGAGCCTCTCTGAAAGCTGAGAGTGACGCTTGCGGATGTGCAGGGGAAGCCTTGATGCCGCTCTCACGCAGAGCCTTTGCTGTTCCCACGGTAACCAGTGCGGGATCGGCAGCTTTGAGAGCGGCGAGAGCGTCTGGTTCGCTCATTTTTGCGAGAGAATCCGCAAAGGCTTGTTCGGCTGGGCTTATCGGGACCAATGGATAGGGGTGAAGCTCCTGCGCGCGGCACAGGGAAGCGGAGCAGACGACCAGCAGAAGGAGCGAGCCCAGACGCAGTGAACTTTTTTCCATAGGATGTGTCGGCCTGTTCAGCGCCGATGGTAGCAGATCGCACGAGGGCCTCGCTGTCCTGCTGCTTGCGGTCTGCGCAAAAAAAATGGATGACCGCCCCGTGAGGCGATCATCCGCAAAGTGGCGAACTGGTTGGCGACGGGCTAGCCGTTCAGCCGGCGTCTGCGAACGAGACCGGCGATCGAACCCAGGCCCGTTGCCAGGAGCGCCAGGCTGGAAGGCTCCGGTACAGGACTGAGGCCCGATGGTGTGTTGTCGATCTCGAAGTTGACCGTGCCGAGTGAGTCGGATGCCAGATCATCGGCCCCGCCGAGGATTTCGAAGGAGCCGAGATAGGCTCCGAGCGACTCGTTGCCCGGCAGGAGGATCGTGAAGAGCACATCGTTCACGCTGTCGCCCGGAGCCATGGGGAAAGGGAAGTTGATGAACAAGCCGGAGTCGTCAATCGTCATGGGCGAGTCCAGCGAATAGTTGTCGCCGTTGAAGTACAGGTCGCCGCCGTTCGAAGGGTCGGCGGTGATGGTGGCTGTGAAGGTGACCGTGGTGTCTCCGGGATGCACGGTCTGCAGTGGCGTGTCCAGCGTGACGGTGATGCCGTCGGCGAGGGCGGAGGCCGCACTCCACCCCAGCGTCAGCATCAGCATTGCGGCAAGAATCAATGTTCGTTTCATAAAATCCTCCGGATTCAAAGTCTGTTGGTTTGCTGTCGCCATGCGGTTAGGGAAGCGTGATGCGCAACGATCCGCCGAAGGTTCCGCCGGTGTAGGTGCCGGTGATGTTCTGCACCGCGATCGCGCCGGAGTTCCCAATGGATGCCGGGAAGCTGAGACCGAACGAACTTGAACTGCCGGCCGGGATGCTTCCCATCGCCTTGGGCACACCTGTCGCAACCGTTGTGCCGATCTTGACCGAGGACACATTCACGTTGGCTGCAGCTCCGGTGCCGGTGTTTCGGACCAGCAGAACGCCGTTGTAGCCTCCGGTGAGTGGGTTCTTCGTAAGCGACAGAGTGGCCGAGATGACGATCGTGGGTGCTGCCGGTGCGCCAGTCGCTGGCGCCGGGGTCAGCGTATACGTTCCACCCTGGAAGCTGAACGTGTAGTTCGGTGCGGTGAAGGTGCCCACGGCGATGCTGATCGGATAGGTATCGGGCAGTCTCGCGGGTGTGGCTGTTGTGGATATAGCGGGCGTTCCGCCGATGATCCGGTTGGTGTCGCCATTCACATATCCGGTGACGCCGTAGGTGAGCGGAGCCAGAGGCTGACCCACCTGCGACGAAGCCGGCAGCGCGGTGAGTGTCAGCGTGGCGGGGTTGATGGTGAAGCTCTGCGTCGCCTGTGGAGCAGCCGAGTAGGTGCCGTCGCCGGCCTGATCGGCTGCGATCGTGACGGGTCCGGCGCCGAGGATGGTTACCGTGGTGCCTGAGATTGAGACCAAAGCGTTCCCTGAGAGCACGCTGTAGGAGACTGGAAGGCTGGAGCTTGCCGTCGCCGTTAGCTGGAAGGAGGAGTCGCCGTAGGTGCGATTACCAAGCGGGCGGAAGCTGATGGTCTGCGCCTGGGTTGTCGCACCGGTGCCCTGGAGCGCCACGTACTGCGGTGAGGCGACGCCGTCGTCGAAGAAGGCGAAGACACCGTTGCGTACGCCCTGGACCGTCGGCGTGAAGCTGATGTTCACGGTGCAGCTTGCACCTACGGAGAGAGCCGCGGAGAAGTTGCAGGTGCCGCCGGTTGCCAGGGCGAAGTCGCCGCTGACCTCGGTGGGAACTGTTGCGTCGAAGTGCAGCGACGTGTTGCCGATGTTGGAGAGCGTTACGGTCTGCGATGTGCTGGTGGAGCTGACGCTCTGCGGACTGAAGAGCATGGAGCCGTTGGGCGCCATTTCGCGGATGACGCCGTTGGTGGTGTCTGCCACGTAGATATAGCCCGAGGAACTGACGGCTACGCTGGCCGGGAATGACATGTAGGTTGCAGTCGCAAGCAGGCCGCTGGGGCTGAAGTCGTCGTAGCTGAGGTGCGAGCCGGCGACCGTGGTGATGATGCCTGCTGTATCAATCTTGCGGATGACCATGTTGTAGCTGTCGGCGATGAAGAGGTCGCCGGCTGCATCGAGCGCCAGGCCGCGTGGCAGAGCCAGGGTCGACCGGTTGGCTGAGCCACCGTCTCCGCTGTAGGTCTGCACGCCGTGGAAGCCTGCGATGGTTGTGATGTTGCGGGTGGTCGCGTCGACCTTGCGGATGACGTCGTTGTAGGTGTCGGCGATGTAGAGGTTGCCGAT
>JAZKBC010000204.1:0-1887 GCA_040388825.1 Acidobacteriota bacterium
CAATTGGCGCTGCGGCTGCGCGGTCTCCGTTGGTTCTGTATCTATAGATTTCTCTGCCTGAGATGTTTCCGCGGGTCCAATCCAATACTTTTCGCGCTCGAAGGGGTAGGTGGGCAACGGCACGCGTTGTGCTTTTTCGTTCGGATGCAGTTCTGGCCAGACAAGATTGATTCCCGACTGCCACAATCGCGCAGCCGCTTCGAGGAAGACCACGTCGTCATTCTTCTTGCGGTTCTCCGCTCCGAGTGATGGTATGCCGATACTCTTTGCAACCTGATGCCGGGCCATCCCTATCAATACTTCGCTTGGACCCACTTCAAGCAGCAGGCGTGCACGGTCGTTGAGAGCAGCAAGGCACTTCGCAAACCGCACACGCGACAGAATCTGATTCGCCCAGTACTGCGGATTCTGCGCTTCCATGCGGTCGATCCAGGTGCCGCTTACATTCGAAAGCCATGGAATTACGGCTTCTTTCCGGGGAACTGCTGCCACTTTCTCGCGAAAAGCCTTCGCCGCATCTGCCATCAAAGGGCTATGAAAGGCGTTCCTGGAAGCAAGGCGAACGAAGGGGACGCGATCCTTTGCGAGTCTCTGTTCGAGCGCCTGAACAGCGGCCGGCAACCCGGACACGACGGAGAGCTTGGGACCATTCTCGGCCGCCAGCCACAACTCCGGCGCAAGATAGGACGCGAGGCTTTCTGGCGCCAGGCTCACGGCAAGCATCACTCCTGGCGGAGTCTGCCCCATCAGTCGACCGCGTTCGGCAGCCAGGCGCAAGCCATCTTCAAATGAAAAGACGCCGGCAATCGATGCGGCAGTGAGTTCGCCAAGACTGTGCCCCAGCAAGGCTCCGGGTTCTACGCCAAGCGCGCGCCAACGCGCTGCCAGGGCGTATTCCACGAGAAATAAAAGCGGTTGGGTAATCCGCGTCTCTTGGATGACCTCATCGAATTCGCCGGCAGGTTCCGCATCGACGATCATCCGCAGAAGATCCAATCCGAATTCGGAGCGAACCAGTTCAGCACCAACATCCACAATCTTGCGGAAGGATGAATCAGTGCGGTACATGCCCGCGGCCATACCGGCAAACTGAGCGCCCTGTCCTGGAAAGAGGAAGACGACATCCGAACCGACGAAGCCGCTCGCTGGCGTGGTAGCAATCGGCTCACGGAGTTTGGCGACCAGCTCTGCTGTGCCTTTCGCAACCGTGGCAAACCGGGACTCAAAGGCTCGTCGCCCGACCTGCAGCGTCGATGCCACTGCAGCAAGGTCTATCTGTGGATTTTGCTCGAGGTGTATCGCCAACTGTTCGCGAGCTTTCCCCAATGCGCCTTCGGTCCGCGCTGAGATCGGGAACAGGCGCGCCCGCTCTTTTTGTGAACGCAGCGGGCGCATCGGAGCATTGCTCAGCACAACATGGATGTTGGTGCCTCCAATGCCGAACGAGCTCACTCCGGCCCATCGCTCTTCGCCGTCCGGCCAGTTTCTTCTGGATGCGCTCACCACAAAGGGGCTCTTGTCGAGGCCGAGCACCGGAGCAGGCTCCTGAAAGTTCGGAGTCGGAGGGATCACTCCGGCTTGAATCGCCAAAGTCGCCTTCACTAAACCCGCTACACCGGCGGCTACATCGGCGTGCCCCAGGTTGGCCTTTAGGGCTCCAAGAACGCAGGAGTTCGGCTTCCCTCCGGCGAAGACCTCTGATAGCGCTGCGATCTCGATAGAATCGCCCAGTTCTGTCGCGGTTCCATGTGTTTCTACATATCCGATGCGGTTGGCGCGAATGCCAGCGACTCGCTGCGCTTCGCGAATGACTGCAGCCTGCCCCTCAATGCCGGGAGCTGTATAGCCGACCTTTCCGGCTCCATCATTGTTCCATGCAGAGCCACG
>JAZKBC010000205.1:0-1797 GCA_040388825.1 Acidobacteriota bacterium
GCGCAGCAGGCGCAGCTCGCCAATGCCCGGCTGCTGGGGCAGCAGGTCGATCAGCTCATCGGGAGCGATGGTCTCTTTCTCGCCCTCGGCGCGGTTGTAACCGAACGATCGGCCCAGGCCGCGGCACTCCTCCCACTTCACTTTGCTGATCTGGCTGCGCTTCTCGTATTCCGGCGATTGAAAGTCGGAATGCTTCACACCAAAACGGTCATCGATGACGCCATCCGGAATGGCGTTGTAATAGTCGGCCATCACTTGCAATGGCTTGCCTGTCTTCGGCCAGTCGATGTCGTCCCACAGAACGGCTGGGTGATACTTCGCAATCAGCTCCTCGATCTGGTCGAAAGCATATTGCCCGTATGCGATGGTTTCAGGTTTCACCGCCTCCCAATCTTTTCCGCCAATAATGGGTCCACGATTGAAGGTCCAGTCGTAGCCACCGGAGTAGTAGAGTCCCATCTTCATGCCATCCCGCTGCACCGCCGCTGTCAGTTCGCCGACAATGTCGCGCTGGGCCTGCAGATGCTGCTGGTTCGGGTTTTCCACTTTGCTCGGCCACAAGGTAAAGCCCTCATGGTGCTTGCTCGTCAGCACGACGTAGCGCGCGCCCGCATCGCGAAAGACTGCGGCCATCAACGCCGGATCCCACTTTTTGCTCTCCCGGTCGAAGATCGGGGCGAACTCGTAGTAGTTGAAATTCGCTCCGAAGTGCTCCCGGTGATACGCCTGGGTCGGCGAACCGGGAATACGCATCGTGTTGTAGTACCACTCCGCATATGCGTTCCACTTCGCCTCGTCCTCGTGCGGGATCACCTTGGGCCGATCGACTGCCGCCCATCCCGGCACCGAGTAAAGCCCCCAGTGGATAAAGATGCCGAGCTTCGCATCCGCATACCACTGCGGCAGTGGGTGCGTGTTCAAAGACTCAAGCGTCGGCTCATAGTGCGTGTTCTGCGCCTCAGCACCGCTGATCCCCAATAAGGCCACCGCAAGCAAACTGAATCCGCTCTTCGCTTTCATTCCATCCCTCGTTGCCCCATAAACCCTTCCACCCGCTTCTGATTCCTGTATGTCCGTCCTATGCCCGCTACGCCGGCAATCGCGTCCGTCGTGCGTGATACCAGCTGAAAATGGCGACGACGACATATCCCACCAGAGGGACTGTGTACCCGTACGCAAGGCCGCCGGCGCGCTGCGAAATCCAGCCAATGAGCGGGGTCAGTACGGCGCCGCCCACGATCGACATCACCAGCAGCGACCCTCCCAACTTCACCAGCGGTCCCAAACCCTCAAGCCCAAGAGCAAAGATCGTCGGGAACATGATCGACATGAAGAAGCTGGTAAGGAAGACCGCCCACATCCCGGCCCAACCTGGCCTGAGTACAGCGAACAACATCAGAAGAGCGTTTACTACGGCGTAGATCATCATCAGCCGCGCCGCGGCGACGTACTTCATCAGCAGTGGGGCCGAGAAACGTCCCAGCGCAAATGCACACAGGGTGCCCGTCAGCAGCAGGCCGGCATGCTTCTCCGGCTGATGGGTATAGTCCTGCACATACTGGATGAAGTAGCTCCATGTGCCCACCTGACCGCCGATGTACAGGAACTGGGCAAGCACAGCGAATAGGAAGTGCGGACGCCGGAAGAGTTCGGAGATGCGGCCGCCACCTGGCTCTGTGCCGCTCTCGGCGACAACCTCCGGAAATTTCGTTCGCATGAAGACGATAGCCAGAGTAAGCGCGATGCACCCCAGCACAAGATACGGCGCCACGACTCGCATCGTCTCGTGCCGCAGAT
>JAZKBC010000206.1:0-1959 GCA_040388825.1 Acidobacteriota bacterium
CGCAAAAATCCAGCCAGCACCGCCAAAGACAGCACAATCTGGCTCAACACCAACGCCACCGCCTCGGAAACCCTCGACACCACCGCCCAACCCAACATCGCGTACCAATACACAGCCATCCGCCAGCAACACCTGACCCTCAACAACCACCCCATCGACCTCCGCAGCGACCCCTCCACCCCCACAACCTACACCCTCCACAACACCTACCCCCCGGCCCCGCCAACCGGCCTCACCGCCGCAGCCTCCACGACGGAAAATCGATATTCAGTCGATCTAATCTGGCAGCCCGTCGACGACTCCGCCCTGGCCGGCTACAATGTCTACCGCCAACCACTCAATAACACTGAAGCAAAACGCGAAAAGCTGACAAATTCGCCGGTTACCGTTCCTGGTTTCCACGACGCATCAGCCGACTCCAAAACGAGCTATCGTTACAGCGTCACCGCAGTTGGCTTGAATAACAGCGAGAGCGACGCAGCGACAACCTCGCTCGAACCTTAGCTACTTCGTAGCTTCGCTCGCCTTACGCGCTGCTTCGAACTCGTCACCTGGCTTCCACTCAATCGTGTGCGGCAGATGAATCACCTGCCAGCCAAGATCGATGCCAAAGCGCACCAGCTTCGCGTCGCCGCGGAAGTCCCACTTGGGATCGAAGTTGTCCGAGAAGTTGTGATAGTTGTTCTCGTTGAACTCCTTCTCCTGCGCAACTCCCCACGCGCGATCATGCCCTTTATACAGCGTTCCCGCATCGACCGAGAACGCTGGAATGCCTACGCGCGAGAGGCTGAAGTGATCGCTGCGGTAGTAGCTTCCTGCTTCCGGTCGCGGATCCGGAACGATGGTCAGCCCGAAGCGTTTGGCGGTCGCCTCCACTTGTGGGTAGAACGTAGTGCGTTGCGCTCCGTTGACGTTGATCTCCTGCTGCATGCCGATCGGCAGCAGCATGTCGTAGTTGATGTCCAGTGCGATCTGCGACGACGGAACCGGCGGATGCTGGCCAAGATACTCCGAACCGAGCAGCCCTTGTTCCTCCGCTGTAACCGCAGCGAAGATCACCGAATGCGGCAGCGTGAGATGCGCTCCGGCCCACGCATGTGCCATCTCCAGCAGCATCGCAACGCCGGTTCCGTTGTCGGCAGCGCCGTTGTAGATGTTGTCTCCGGCCATCCCCGGAACGAAGCCAAGGTGATCGTAGTGCGCGGAGTAAAGCACGGCTTGATCAGCTTTAGAAGCCCCGCCTTTCAGCATGCCGATAACGTTCGCACTTTGAAACGGACGCACCGTGCTCGCGACGGTGGCTTTCAGCCGCACAGGAAGTTCAACAGCGTGGAAGCCGCGCTGGCCTGCAGCGGTGAACTCCTTGTCGAGATCAAGCCCGCTCATGGCGAAGAGCTTGCGGGCGACTTCCAGCTGGATCCAGCTTGCGGCTTTGAGGCGTGGGTTGGCGTCGTCACGCAGGAAGGTGCGCTCGCCCGAGTTGGAGTTCTTGACCACGCTCCAGCCGTAGCTGGCGAAGTCGGTACGGTGGATGATGAGCGCGCCGACGGCTCCCATGCGCGCGGCCTGCTCGAACTTGTAGGTCCAGCGGCCGTAGTAGGTGAGAGCTTTTCCGGCGAAGAACTTCGGGTCGTCCGATGGTGGATCGCCGACGATGCAGAGGATGACCTTGCCCTTCACATCGACGCCTGCGTAGAAGACAATCGGCGCGTCGATGGATGTGACCGGACTGAGCGTTTGGTTAGAGACAACAAAGTCGTCGCCAAACTTCAGCAGCAACGGCTTGCCGTGCTCGGACTCGAGCTTGAAGGATGTCTCCGTGGGCTTGGCGGTCATGCCAACGAAGTCGATGTGCTGGAAGAAAGTTCCGTTATCACCGGCAGGCTTGAGGCCCTCGAGCGCGAACTGGGTGGCGATGTACTTGGCGGCGAGCTCGCCACCGCGCAGGCCTGGATAGCG
>JAZKBC010000206.1:1969-10602 GCA_040388825.1 Acidobacteriota bacterium
GCCTTCCATCAGATCGTCGGAAACAAACTCGTCTTGAGCACGGATGCGTTCGGCGCTGACGGAGGCTTCGACTTTTGCAATTGCGCTCTCCGGCTTGGGCGCTTGAGCGGAGGCAGAGCTGAAGGTAGCGCAGAGTGTGGCGAGCGCGAGGAGAGGCGTGCAGCGAAGAGGCGTTGGCATAAGGGTTCTCGTTGGCTCCGAAGTGGAATCAGTATAGAGCGGAGGTCGGACTATTCGAGCTCGATCATCGGCGCGGGCATGACGCGAAGGCGCTGCAGTGTTTTGCGTGTAAGGCCGGTCAACGGAAGGCGGGGAAGGCGTGAGGCAGGGAACCACTGCAGGTCCGCATCGGCTGCAGGAACCTGATCGAGCAGCGAGGGCTCGGACTGGCTGATTGAGTCGGTGACAAAAGGAGCGTCTTCGTGATCCAGTGGAAGAGCGAGATCAGCGTTGGTCTTGTGGGGTTTGGGCGAAGGCACGAGTTCGCGAGAAGGATGGGTTTCCTGGTGATCGTGCTGGCCGTGGTGCGAAGGCTCTACACCGGGCGCGTTCTCGGAGTAGATCTGCACATAGTAGTTGGTGTTGGTGATGGAGTGGCGCAAGCGTAGCACAGGCTCACGATCCTCGACGGAATCGAGCGGAAGTGGAGGGAGCTCCAGCATGCCGGGCATGATGGCTGCTTCCTTGGCGCGGCGCGCGAGCAGCACCTCCGTGACCGTGCCGGATTTGCGGACACGCAGCAGGTACGCGACGATGCGGCTCTGTTGTTTGGGTCGCGTGACCGTGACATGTTCGCCGCGCGTCTGGCAGAAGCTGACGACAGGGCACTGCAGACAAAGCGGGCTGCGCGGAGTGCAGATGGTCGCGCCGAGTTCCATCATGGCCTGATTGTGATCTCCTGCGGGATTGGAGCGTCGCGGTCTAATGGCTGCGGGCGGCATAAGCGTCTGCGCAACGTTCGCCACATGCGATCGCGCGCGGCTGGTGTGTTCTTCGGCAAGGCCGAGGATGCGCAGCAGCACGCGTTCCACGTTGCCATCGACAACAGCAATGCTTTCACCAAAGGCGATGCTGGCTATGGCTGCGGCGGTGTAATCACCAATGCCGGGCAGACTGCGTAGTTCGGTTGCGGTGTGCGGAAGCTTGCCCGCTAGTTCGCGGACCACGAACTGGGCTGCGCGATGCAGCATGCGGGCGCGGCGATAATAGCCGAGGCCGCTCCACAGCGCGAGCACCTCCGACTCTTCTGCCGCTGCCAGCGAGGGTAGGGTGGGAAATCGCAGGAGAAACTCCTCGTAGCGCTCTTCAACAGTGGCCACGCGTGTTTGCTGCAGCATGATCTCCGAGAGCCAGGTTGCGTAGGGATCGTCAACACCACGCCAGGGTAGATCCCGCGCGTGGCGGCGATACCAGTGGAGGAGAAGATCGTGGAACTCGGGAGGTGAAAACGTAAGGCCTTCGACTGCGCCAATGAGTTGTGGAGCCGACTTTTCCGGTGTCTCCTTCGAACCGACTGCTTTTACTGCACGAGCCATTCCCACTCCTGACAGGGTAAGGCTGCTGGACGGTACAGGCGCTCAGCAGAGCGTATGAAACGGAGAAGGGAGAGCTAGCAGTTTTGATACTTCCAGTTGCGCGATTTACCTTCAGCGATCCATTCGACCGCGGTGGCAACACGCTTGTCGCGCGTTTCTTCGCGCTTGGCTTCAGTAATCCATTCGCAGTACTCGCGGCGGCAGCTTGGCGTCATCGCCTTAAAACCGGTTGCCGCAGCCTTGTTCTTCTTGAGCGCCGCTGCGAGCGATGCTGGCACTTCGGCTTCGGGCTTAGCAGCTTTCGGAGGACGGCTCCAGTTTTTGTCACGCTCGCCGGTATCGATTTTGCGAGCGGCCTCGACAAGCACCTGCTTGAGTGCGGCTTTGGTGGGAAGATCTTTTAGGTCGGTGAGCTTGCCGAAGCTGCCCATACCGCCTCCCCCATCTCCATTCTTGCCGCGCTTTTCGACGTTTGGCTTCATCAGCGGCTGCACGTTCTCTTTCCAGATCCCGAAGCTGGCGTGCTGCTTGAACGCTGCCATGTTCGCGAGGATGATGCCCTTGTACATGAAGAAGGGCATAGACCACTTGATGGCTTCTTCGACGTCGGGAACGGCGGCATGAACGGCTTCGCGCAGACGTTCGAGGATGGGCTGCGCGAAGGCAGGCGCCTTGGCGATATAGGCGTCGACGGCAGGCAGGAGGTGCGCAGTTGCTTTCACGCGGAAAGAATATCAGCGATGGGTGCTGGCGCGGCAAGTTGAAAGTTGCGTATCCGGGTACGCGTGGCCACGAGGCCAAGGGAGCGCGGCGCGGCGCGGACGATTGTAGTGAAGAGAGAGCGCGTGGGCTGGCGCGTCAGTCCGCGCGAAAGCAGCGTGGCGAAAGTGAGTTGCGAGTGCAGTTCGCTGTACAGGCGTTGTTGGAACTGCTCGGCTGTCGCACCGGTGAGGAAGTGGTGGGCCGCCTGGAGGCCAGTGTGCAGTGCAATGGACATGCCGTCGCCGGTGAACGAAGGAATAACCGCAGCCTGGTCACCGAGTGACCAGAGGTTGGGAGCAATGGCTGCCCGGCGCAGGAAGCCGTAGGGGATGTGCGCGATGGCGAGCGGCTTTTCGAGCAAAGGCTCGGCATCGCGCAGGCGCGTGGCCAAGTGAGGGCAGCGGTGCTCGATGTGCGCCAGCAGGGAGTACCAGGTACCGCCGATTCGCTGGTAGGTGCGGCGGTCAATAAGGCAGCAGAGGTTGGCGGCGTTGTCTTCGACCGGCTGCAGACCGGCGTAGCCGCCGCGATAAAGCAGCAGCTCGACATGGTTGGCTAGCGCTGCGGCCTGCTGCGGTGCGAGGCGAAAATACATTTTGAAGGCAATGAAGTTGGACTGCGGACCTTCCGGGCGAGCGTGACCACGGAGATCGTGCTTGCCGGTGGCGAGAAAGACCGCTGGAGCGTTGATCGTTGTTCCATCGTCGAGCGTGGCGGTCCAGCGATTTTGAGCGTCGAGCGGACGAATGGACTCGACCGAACAGCCGCGACGGACGTCGACTCCTGCACTGTGGGCGGCGAAGAGCAGAGCTTCGTCGAGCGTTCGGCGGGTGAGCGAGAGTGCAGCGAACGGAAGGCGCGCGGTGGTGAGGTTGCGACGGGAGGCGAGGCGCGTTGAGTGGATGGAAACTGCGCCGTGCTGCGCCGGATCGACGCCCAGGTGCTGCAGCAGGGCGAGCGATTCGCCGCTGAGGAACTCGCCGCAGACCTTGTGGCGCGGCTGGGCTTCGCGCTCGATAAGCATCACACTGCGGCCGGCGCGCGCCAGCTCTATGGCGGCTGCGCAGCCTGCGGGTCCACCGCCGAGGATAAGAGCCTGGGGAATCATGCGGACTTACTTGGATGCAGCGTGGAACAGCATGGTTTCCGCAGTAAGGCCAGGACCGAACGACATTGCGCATCCGAGATCGCCGGGCTGCGCTTTCTGCATGAGGTTAGCGAGGACGAACATGACCGTCGCCGAGCTCATGTTGCCGAAGCGCTGCAGGACACAGCGGGAGGATTCGAGCGCATCGCCCGGGAGCGAAAGGCCGCGTTCGACGGCGTCGAGCACGGACTTGCCGCCCGGGTGCACGCCCCAGAGGGCGATGTCTTCCTTTTGTAGCGAGCCGAGCACTTCACCGCCGCTGACGGCGAGGGCTTTGCCGATCTCGCCGGGGACTTTGCCGGAGAGCATCATGTCAAAGCCGACGCCGCGGATGCGCCAGGTGATGAGGTCGCGCGTTGAGGGGATAACGACGGAGCGGAAGCTGTCGAGGGCAAAGCCGGTGGGCTCGGCGGTGATGAGCGAGGCCGCGCAGCCGTCGCCGAAGACGAGGAAGGAGAGCACCTGTTCGAGGTCCTGGGTCTCCTGCAGGTGGAGCGTGCAGAGTTCGAGATTGACGGCGAGGACCTTCGCGGTGGGCTCGGAGCGGACGATGTGGCGGGCGGTTTTGAGCGCGTTGATGGCGGCGTAGCAGCCCATGAAGCCGATCATGGTGCGCTCGACGCTCGGGTCGAGACCGAGGTGGTCGATGATGTCGAAGTCGAGGCCCGGAGCGTAGAGGCCGGTGCACGAGGTAACGAGGACGTGGGTGATACCGCTGCGCTCGGAGGCGGTCAGCGAGAGCTTGTCCAGAGTGCGCTGGGCGAGGCGGGGAGCGAAGCGCTCGAAGATGGCCATGCGCTTCGCGGTGTCCGGGAAGGCGCCGCGGGTGTAGAACTCGTGCGCGTTGACGATGAATTCGGTGTTGGCGGCGTTGGGCGAGAGGACCGAGTAGCGGTGCTCGATGCCGGAGCGCTGCGCCATGCGCTGGAAGACCGGGGGGACGCGTGGATCTTCAAGCATGTTGCCGGCGAAGTCGACGAAGGCTTGATGGACGTCGTCGTCAGGGACGGCGGTGGCGATTCGATTGAGGTAGGCCTGGGTCAACGAAACCTCCGGGATACCCAGATAGGATGCACGAGGGCGCACGGGCACGGAGGTCAAAGCGTGGAGTTGCTGTCTTTTCTTTGTCACGCTGTATGCGTGCTGGTGAAATGCGCCGCAAGCAGCTGTGCTTGAGACGCTAACGACTCTCTTCAGGGCCCGGCGGCGGGCCGGTGAACGGCGAGCAGCAGGGTTTGAGGACTGGCTTGAACTCCATGAACTCGGCGCGGGTGTGGTCGGGGTCAAAGAGATTGAGCTGGATCTTGCCGTCGCGGCCAGGGTGGATGTTGCGGCAGGCGTCGTCGGCGCAGCCGTTGCGCTCGAGCTGGCCGAGCACGGAGTGGATGTCCGCGACGCCGAGGGAGAAGTGGTTCTGGCCGCCGTTGGTTTGCAGCGTTGGATTCGGGTTGGAGTGCAGCATGTACTCCAACCAGTCTGTGCCCTCAGGAACCTGCTGGCTCATGTAGTCAAGCTGGCCGTCCTTCTGGCCGCCGAACCAGTAAGGCTTGAAGCCGAGAAGGGTGCGGTAGAAGGCGTTTTCCTTGTCCTTGTCGCGGACGACGAAGCCGACGTGGATGATGCGGTGGCTGGCGGCGTTGAGCGATGGTGGCGCGGCAGCGACGAGCTTCGCGGTGCCTTTGGGAGCGACACTCTGGACGAAGTAGATGAGGTGGCCCTCGGGATCACGGACGGAGAACTCGCCGTCATGGAGCGGCTGGACGATGGCGACGTCGTGGGCCTTGAGGTAACGTTCTAGCGCGGCCGTGTCACGGGTAGTGAAACCAATGGCGGCCAGGCGGGAGTTGGGATCGGGCGGCGGTGTATGTTGGAGAACTTCGACCCACTGCAGGCGATTGACGGTGTACACCCAGGCGTCGCCGGCCTCGATGCGGTTGTAGCCGAGGGTATGGCCGTAGAACGTTTGCGCGGCAGCGGGATCGGTGGTGTAGACGCGGATGAAGGCCACGCCGGTGATGGCCGGGCGGTCTTGAGATTGGGCGAAGACAGGTAAAGACAGAAGGCTGAGGACAATCGGGAGCGCACGTCGCATCTTGCGGGTAACTGTAGTCGATTGCGCCCGCCGGAGCAAAGCCTCCGCGCACTGGCTTACTTACAGCAGGAATAACCCCGTGATTTTGACGCTAGCTTACGAAGTAGGCAGTGAGCGTTGCGCCTGCTGGAATCTGGACGTCGTTGCCCTTGCGGAAGAGGCCGACGGGATCGGCGGGGAAGGGAAAGGTGCAGGGGCCGAAGATGAACTCGCCCTTACCTGAACCTTCGGCCAGAGGCTCCGAGTGTAGCGGTGCGTTTCGACCGTCCGTGAGGGTAACGGTCTGCACTGTAATGACGACACGGCCTTCCCGGCGATTGTGACCACGGTGACGAGCCGTAGTGACAACCGCGTGGACTTGGGCTCTCGCGGCGATGACCTCGTGTCCATTGACCCAAACAGGATCAACAACCTCGAAAGCAATACTTTGACCAACCTTCGCGTGCGCGGAGTTGACCTCCTGGAGCAGGCGAAGGTTGACTGGAACTCCAGCTCTCTTAGAAGGAGTGGGCGACGAGGGTGGTTGCGCCGCGCGGCTGGTTTGAGCGGACACAGTCAACGGGGCAATGGCGCAAAGCAAGGTGACGAAGAACCTGGTTCGTATTCGGCGGAAGCTTGACACATTTGGCACTCGCATCTGACATTCTCCTGGCAACTCTTCGTCATTCTTGCGCGCAGGAAGTGTCGCCCGCTTGGTCTTTCGTGACAGTTTCTTGAGTGACACAAAAGAAAGGCCGCCATCGCTGGCGGCCTTTCTGATCGTTGCATGTTCTGGCTTAGTCGCCGGCGACGAGTTCGTCGTCCTTGACTTCGACCTTGGGTGCGGGCTTGATGCCGCCCAGGCCGCCGATCTCACCCAGCGCAACGAAACCGCCGGGGAGCTCGGGCTCCTTGAGGATTTCCTTGCGGTAGAGCTTAGCCATGCGGGCGTTCTCGGCTTCCTGCTTGAGCTTCGCATCGCGCGCGCGAATCTTCTCTTCGCGAGCGTTCTTGGCAATGCCCGACTTCTCGAACGTGTCGTTCGCAGCCGAGTTGACGTGCGCTTCGTTCAGGACGAGGTCGTACTTGTCCTGCTTGTCCAGGCCGACCTTCTTGCCACCGGCGAAGATCTCGTGACGGCCGTGCTCCTCGTACCACTTGGTGAGCGACGACGTCATGTGCATCTTCTCGATGATGTTGCGCCAGCCGATGCCCGTGTTGTACGCGCAGAAGCTGATCTCGCCTTCCTGCGTGGCGTATGGGATGATGCACTGCTCGGTGCGGCGGAAGTCGTAGTTGAAGAGATCCTGGAACCACATGCCGGCGATGAAGAGGAAGTTCCAGCGGTCGCCGCGGCGCTTCTCAATATCGGCCATGGTGCGGTCGCCGGTGACCTTGCCGTAGTTGCGACCGGTGGCGCCGAAGCACTTATCGAACTTCTCCAGCAGCGAGAAGATGCTGAAGTGCGTGGGGGCCTTCTTGGGCTCGTAGTTGCGGATGAGCGCGAGCGCTGCACCGATGACCGTGAGGACCTTGCCGCGGGACGCGTCGTTGACCTTCGCGATGTCCTTGGCGAGCTGCACGGCGTCGAGGAACGCGGTGACGGGGACAGCTTCCTTGGTTTCCTTGTCGATCATCAGCGCCATGCCGATGCCGCAGTTCGGGTGGCAACCGCAGGAGAGCTGGCCCCACTCATGCTCCGGTCCGTGAACCAGATCGGCCCAGTCAGAGAAGGTCGACATGAAACTGATCGGGAACCAGTCGCGCGTGCTCTCGCCGAGGCCGGTTTGATCGCGAACATCATGCGCGAGGTGCGACAACGTGTAGCGCTGCGCCATGCGGCGCTCGTCGGAAACCTCTTCGTCGCGGCCCGTGAAGCTCACCGGCTGGAACGAAAGGAAGTTGATCTTCTTGGGGTTGTCGAGTGCGAACTCGATGATGCGACCAACCTGCTCGTTGTTGATGCCGTTGATGATGCAGGTGACGGGGACGATGTCCACGCCGGCAGCATGCAGGTTGTGGATGGCCTGCAGCTTCACGTCGAACGAGTTGCCAACCTTGCGGTGCGAGTTGGCAGCGTTACCGATGCCGTCGAACTGCAGGTACGCGTAACGCAGACCGGCTTCAGCAGCGGCGCGGGCAAACTCAGCCGACTTCGCGAACTCGATACCGTTGGTCGCAGCCTGAACGGAGTTGTAACCGACCTTGCGGGCGTAGGCGACGGCGTCGAGGAAGTACGGCGACAGGGTGGGTTCGCCGCCCGAGAACTGCACGCTCATCTGACGACGCGGCTTGATGGTGATCGCGTTGTCGAGCATGGTCTTGATCTCATCCCACGTGAGCTCGTGCACGAAGCCGACCTGGTTGGCGTCCATGAAGCAGGGATCGCACATCATGTTGCAGCGGTTGGTGAGATCGATGGTGAGCACCGAGCCACGGCCGTGGGTCACGGTCGAAGTGCCGTGGTTGTGCAGTTTCTCGTCGTTGTGAGCGCGGATGTCGCGGCCCGGGAAGACGTCTTCGAGGTGTTTCATCATCGGCGGATCGATGGACATGACGTCTTCGAAGTGGCCGTGGATGGGGCAGTCCTTGACCATCAGGATCTGGCCGTCGCGCTCGATGATCTGCGCCTTGATCTCGCCGACCTTCTCATTGAGCAGGATCTCGTGAGGCAGCTTGCCGTCAACGATCTGCTGGCGGATCTCCGGAACGCACTTGGGGCAGAGGGAGTCGGTGGTACGAGGCCAGCCGAGGGGCGGCTTCTCCTTCTGGTAGCTCTTCAGCAGCGGCTTGTCGCTCCACTTGGGCGTGAAGCTCTTGTTGGGGCTGATCGAATTGAACTTGTCGAACACTGCCCATCCAGCTTTGGCGGTGAACACAACGCCCTTCTCAACAATTTTTGTAAGTTTCGGCATAGCTGCTAGATCCTCCTGAGGATTCACTCTGAAGGCTAGCGAGATATTCATCGGATACCAACAATTGGTCGGTGAACGGTTGGATTTTGGCATTGAACGGGGATGAGGCGGCCTGAATGGGAAATTTGGTCGCGGAAACGACAGATACCGTCCGGAAGGGGCGGCATCTGGTGTTGACTCTAAAGGTACTTAAGAGCGAAATG
>JAZKBC010000207.1:0-5207 GCA_040388825.1 Acidobacteriota bacterium
TCTCCAGAAACTCCATCAACGCCCCCTCCGGATCAGCAGCCCCCCTCACCACCTCATACGGCAAAACAAACTCCCCCAACCCCGTATCCCAAAACGCCCCTTCCGGCCCAACCGTCTTCTCGCTCAGCCCCGCCGGCACCGGAGCCGCATAGCAATAAAACGCCGCCTTCCCATACCCTCCATTCCCCGGCCAGAACCCCGCGCTGATCACCTCCTGCGAGTAAGCCTCTCGCTGAATCCAATCCTGCCCTTCCCGCACCGGAGCCGGTCTCCCTGAAAACCGCGTCACGGCCAGGTCAAAGCTCCCCCAGAAGAAATGCACCGGGCTCACCTTCCCCACAAACCCCGTAGAGAACCTCTGCAGCACCTGGTCCACCCGCATCAGTACACGCCAGAACCGGTGCGCCGCCTCCGCGTCATAGCTCGCATGCGTCTCATCCTCCGCAAACGGAATCGCCTTGGCCACCTCCACCGGCACCGCCCACAGCTTCACATCGACCCCAAACTCCGCCAGCATCTGCAAATACTTCCCGTAGAACGCAGCCACGCTTTGCGCCTCCAGCCGCATCGCATCCACCCGTCCCGTACTCGACCTGAACCGCAGCACATGCTCCACAAAATCGAACTCAATCTCCAGGAACTCCGCCCCGCACGGCATCGCCGCCGTACTCAACCCTCGCGCGCTCACATACAGCGGCACATTCCACCACTGAGCCTGCAGCGGGCAGAGCGTCATCCTCGTCTTGCCCACAATCTGCGTCCACATATGCAGCGTGTCCGCCGTCTCCGCCCAATCCTCCCACCGCAACTCCGGCCAAAGCTCGCTCATCAGCTTCCTCCTAATCCAACCTCAACAAGCCCGGCGTCTGGCGCCTCATCGTCGCGCGCTCGCATACCCTTCGCATAACGCTGCAGGCAATACTGCAGATAGATCGTCCCAAACAGAATCGTCCGCCAGTACCCCGTCCGCAATCCAAACGGCTCCGCCGCCAGCTCCTGCCGCAGCGTAAACAATGCAAAGACCCGTGTCGCCAGCATTGCTGCCACCAGCGCCGCCACACACCACCCTATTGCCGCCCGCTCATCTCCACCAACAACCGCCGTCACCGCGAGCGCAGCAACCGTCACCATCATCCATGCCGGGAACGTCAGCACGTAAAGCTTCGCCCACAAGTACGCCGTCGACGCCCCGCGAACTTTCTTAACCCAGTGCGTCAGCACCAGCAGCCAGACAATGTCGAATAACCAGCGCGTCCCCCACTCCACGATCAGCAGCACCCACCACGGCACCCGCAGCACCCACGACGGCTTCACCCTCACAGCCCCGCTCGACCCCGTCTCCACGCTCGTTCGCCTCCACGCTTCCTCTACGCTCTCCACTCTACCCTCGAAACTCCGTCTCCCCGCGAGACTTTATGCCGCCACCAGCGTAAACTCACCATAATCCCCAGCTTGGTTTCCGAGGCCCCATGAAGCGCACCACCCTCCTCCTGCTGCTCGCCACCCTTCCCCTCTCCGCCACCGCGCAAGCCCCACCCGACCCCCTCCACACCTCCCTCAATCAGTCGCTCGACCGCCTCCAGCTAGGCAGCCCCAGCGCCCGCTGGAGCCTCACCGCCCAGGTCCAGTACTTCGACCGCAACAAGCCCGCGGAAGCCGGCACCGTCCAGCTTTCCTACGCAGCCAGCGACCAGCGCCGCACCTCCTTCGACTTCCCCAGCTTCCACCAGATCGTTACCGACACCGCCGAAGGCCACCGCAGCGAAGGCGACAGCGGTGAAACCCCTCCCGGCCTCGCTGAGGTCCTCCACTTCCTCCAGGACCCCGCCAGCCGCAGCGCGCTCAGCAACGCCACCCTCAAGCCCCTCCACCTCAAGTCCCAGGGCGTCCGCCTCGACTGCATCCACGCCATCCCTGAACCCGGCCGCCACACCCCCACCACTCTCCTCCAGCAGACCCTCTGCACCGCCGCCGGCTCACCGGCCCTCCGCTACGCTCATCTCGAAAGCGGCGGCTACTCCGTCTTCTTCGAAAAAGTCGACACGTTCCAGGGCGGCGACGTCCCTCTGATCGCCGATATTCTATTCGCCGAAATCCGCATCGCCCGCGTTCAGTTCACCTTCGCTCCTCTCACCCCCGAGCAGCAGGCCGCGATCCATCCCTCACCCGCTTCGCAGCCCATCAGCAACGCAACGCTCACCCACACCGCCATCAAGCGCCTCAATCTCGCCGCCATGTATCCCGGCCTCCACTCCTTCGTCCACCCCACCGTCTCCATCGACGAAGACGGCGCCGCCATGCTCCTCCGTCTCCACCTCGACCCCGCCGGCAAGGTCATCGACGCCCGCGTCATCGCCTCGACCGACCCCTACAACGCCGCCAACTTCGCCGGCAATCTCAAGGGGGACGCCTTCGCCGATCCCTATCCCACCTCACGCTTCGCCAACTTCTCCTTCA
This sequence comes from Acidobacteriota bacterium, assembly GCA_040388825.1. GTDB lineage: Bacteria > Acidobacteriota > Terriglobia > Terriglobales > Acidobacteriaceae > Granulicella. The sequence continues at coordinate 2,458 of JAZKBC010000207.1, forward strand.
TCGCCAAAAACCCCGAAATCTACGGCGACAACTTTCCACCCATCGGCGACAACCCCGGCTCCGCCCCATCCCTCGGCGGCGGCAACACCAGCCCCTAGCTCGCACAACCCGCCGCAAAAAACAAAGGCCTCCGCGCAACTCTGCGGAGGCCTTCGCCTTTATCTACACCCTCACCTCAATACCCCAGGTTCGGCCCCAGCCACCGCTCCACAGTCTCCACCGTCCATCCCTTGCGAGCAGCGTAATCCTCTACCTGGTCCTTCCCAATCTTCCCCAGCGAGAAGTACCGCGACTCCGGATGCGCAAAGTAAAGTCCGCTCACGCTCGACCCCGGCCACATCGCAAAGCTCTCCGTCAGCTTCATCCCGATCTTCTCTTCCACCTCGAGCAGCCGCCAGATCGCTCCCTTCTCCGTATGATCGGGGCAACCCGGATACCCCGGCGCTGGCCGAATCCCGCGATACTTCTCCTGGATCAGCTCCTCCGGCGTATACGTCTCCGCCCGCCCATAGCCCCACTCATCGCGCACGCGCTTATGCAGGCACTCCGCAAACGCTTCGGCCAGCCGGTCCGCAATCGCCTCCGCCATAATCGCGTTGTAGTCGTCATTCGCCGCGCGAAACGCATCGCAAAACTCCTTCAACCCGATCCCGCTCGTCACCGCAAACGCACCCACCGAATCCCGTAGCCCTGTCTCCGCCGGAGCCACAAAGTCCGCCAGCGACCGGCAAGGCTCGCTGCCTTCACGATTCGCCTGCTGCCGCAAAAAATGCAGCCGCGCCATCTCGTTCTTCCGCTCTCCGTCCGCGAACAACGCAACATCATCCCCCACACCGCTCGCGGCAAAGAACCCATACACGCCCCGCGCCGTGATCGGCTTCTCCGCAATCATCCGGTCCAGCATCGCCTGCCCATCGGCAAACAACTTCTTCGCCTCCGCGCCCTGTTCGCGATGCTCGAAAATCCGCGGATAAATCCCCTTCATCCCCCACGTATGAAAGAACGGCGACCAGTCGATGTACTCCCGCAGCGTCGCCAGCGAAAAATCCTCCAGCACCCGCACACCCAGAAACTCCGGCGACGCCAGGTCCTCCGCCTTCCACTCAATCGGAGTCCGTCTCTCCCTCGCAACATCAATCGCCGTCAGCACCACCTTCGGAGCCGCATGGTTCTTGCGAATCCCCTCATACTCCGCGCGGTGCTTCACCACGAAATCCGTCTTGCCCTCATCACTCAGCAAGCTGGTCGTCACCGGCACAGCCCGGCTCGCATCCAGAATATGCACGACGGGTTCAGAATAATGCGGCGCAATCTTGATTGCCGTATGCGCCCGGCTGGTCGTCGCTCCGCCAATCAGCAGCGGCACCTTGAACCCCTGCCGCTCCATCTCCTTGGCCACATGCACCATCTCGTCCAGCGAAGGCGTAATCAGCCCGCTCAGCCCAATCAAATCCGCACGCTCCACCTTCGCGCGCTCCAGAATCTTCTCGCAGCTCACCATCACGCCCAGATCAATCACGTCATAGTTGTTGCAAGCCAGCACCACGCCCACAATGTTCTTGCCAATGTCGTGGACATCGCCTTTGACGGTCGCAAGAATCACCTTCCCCTGCGCCTTCACCACCTCGCCTGCAGCTTCAGCCGCGGCCTTCTCCGCCTCCATAAACGGAAACAGATAAGCCACCGCCTTCTTCATCACGCGAGCGCTCTTCACCACCTGCGGCAGAAACATCTTCCCCGCCCCAAACAGGTCGCCCACCACGCCCATCCCATCCATCAGCGGCCCTTCAATCACCAACAGCGACTTGCCCAGCTTCGCCCGCGCCTCTTCGGTGTCCAGGTCGATGTACGCATCGATCCCCTTCACCAGCGCATGCGACAACCGTTCTTCAACCGTCCCACTCCTCCACCGCTCTTCCTTCTTCTCCGTCGCCACATCGCCTGTACCAGCAGCCTTCAGCGCTTCGCCAAAATCCACCAGCCGCTCCGTAGCATCCGGCCGCCGATTCAGCAGCACGTCCTCCACCAGCACCTTCAACTCCGGATCGATCTCTTCGTAAACCTCCAGCATCCCGGCATTCACAATGCCCATATCCATGCCCGCGGCAATCGCATGAAACAGAAACGCCGAGTGCATCGCCTCCCGCACTTTATTGTTCCCGCGGAAGCTGAACGAAATATTCGACACCCCTCCACTCACCTTCGCATGTGGCAGATGGTGCTTGATCCAGCGCGTAGCGTTGATAAAGTCCAGCGCGTAGTTGTTGTGCTCCTCCATCCCTGTAGCCACCGTCAGGATGTTCGGATCGAAAATAATATCCTCCGGCGCCATCCCCACTTCATCCACCAGGATCTTGTAAGCCCGCGCGCAAATCCGCCCATCCTCATCGAACGCCATCACCACCACCGCCGCGCCATACTTCAGCACCGCGCGAGCCCGCTCGCGAAACGCCGCTTCACCCTCCTTCAGCGAAATCGAATTGACGATGCCCTTCCCCTGCAGGCACTTCAACCCCGCCTCAATCACCTCCCACTTCGACGAGTCCACCATGAACGGAACCTTCGCCACCTCCGGCTCGCTGCCCAGCAACTGCAGGTAGCGCGACATCGCCGCCACGCCATCGATCATGCCTTCATCCATGCACACGTCGATCACATTGGCGCCGTTCTCCACCTGCTGCCGCGCCACGGCCACAGCCTCTTCAAACTTGCCTTCCTTCACCAGCTTCGCGAACTTCGGCGACCCCGCC
>JAZKBC010000207.1:5301-8069 GCA_040388825.1 Acidobacteriota bacterium
GTCCTTGTTTTCGCTGTTGCTGTTGCCCTTGTTTTTCTGGTTGTCATCCTCGGAGAGGACCTGCTTCTCCACGCCGCTCATGCCGCCACCTCGTCCCGCACCAGCACCCGCGGCGCCACACCCTCCAGCGCCCGCGCAATCGCCGCAATATGCTCCGGAGTATTCCCGCAGCACCCTCCCGCAATATTGATCAACCCATCCTTTCCAAACCCGCCCAGAAACCGCGCCATATCCCCCGGCCCCAAATCAAACCCCGTCTCCGCCAGCGGATTTGGCAGCCCCGCATTCGGATACGCGCTCACCGCCACATCCGCCTTCTGCGCCAGCTCCTCCAAAAACGGCCGCATCAAATCCGGCCCCAGCGAGCAATTCAGTCCAACCGAAAGCGGCTGCACATGCTTCACCGCATTCCAAAACGCCTCTGTAGTCTGCGCCGAAATCAACGTCTCTCCGCCCCGCCCCACAGCCGCCGAAATCATCACCGGCAACTCCGTCCCCTTGGCCTCGAACCCATCCTCCTCAAACACCTCGCGAATCGCCACCAGCGCGGCCTTCGCATTCAGCGAATCGAAGATCGTCTCCACCAGCAGCAAATCAACACCGCCCGCAATCAACGCGCGCACTTCTTCCTTGTAAGCGATCTTCACCTGGTCAAACGTCACCACGCGAAACCCTGCATCCTCCGCATCCGGCGAGTTCGACAGCGACACCGTCAGCGGCCCAATCGCTCCAGCCACAAACCGCTGCCTCCCCGTGTCATTGCCCACGCGATCCGCCCACTCGCGACACTGCCGCGCCGACGTCTCATTGATCTCCCATGCCAATCCGCTCAGCATCGGATCCTCAATCACCTTCTGATAAAACGCCGGATCCTTCCGCCCGCCTTTCTCGCGCGGGTCCTCCACAAAAAACTCACTCTGCGTAATGCTCGTAGCCCCAAACGTATTGGTCTCGATGATGTCCGCCCCCGCCACCAGAAACCGCCGATGAATATCCCCAATCATCTTCCCCTGCGTCAGCGAAAACAGGTCACCGTTATTCAGCAGGTCTTTATCCGCATTGGCAAACCTCTCCCCGCGAATATCCGCCTCCTTCATCCCGTACGTCCGAATCGTCGTCCCCATCGCCCCATCGATGATCGCAATCCGTTTCTCCAGCACCGACTCCAACGCATGCTTCGCCCGATTCCTCATCGCCAAACCTCTCCGCGCAACATCAGCGCCCATCAAATCAACGGCGAGCCTCTCTGGGCTCGCCGCGTTGGGGATCTAATCCCGAATCCCTGTTGCCTAATCCCTACGCAAGCACTTCAGCCTCTTCTTTAGCCGAATCCGGAAGACCCACCGCCACTGGAACCAGCAGGTCTTCCTTGCGCATCACCATGGTGGTCGCGTTCAGGCTCGCCAGCTCAAACCCGTGCCCATGCGTAATCGCGTCCGTAGGACAAGCCTCCACGCAATACCCGCAAAAAATGCACCGGTTGTAATCGATGTTGTAGACCTTCGCATACCGCTCGGCCGACGAAATCCGCTTCTCTTCCGTGTTGTCGGCAGCCTCGATATAGATGCAGTTCGCCGGGCAGGCCGCCGCGCACAAAAAGCACGCCACGCACTTCTCCAACCCCTGATCATCGCGCTGCAACTGGTGCTTGCCCCGATATCGCTGCTGCAGCACCGCCCCCCGAAGAGGCCCAGGCCCATCCGGATAGTTCTCCACCTCGGTAGGCTGAAAGCCTTCCCGCAGCGTAATGCTCATGCCCTTGGCGATAGCCGTTATATTGCGAACGATCGACATACCATCAGTATACCGGCCCACCACCAACTTTGCTTTTGCCTATGGCTTTTGCCGTTGCCTTTGCCTTTCTGGCTGTCATCCTCGGAGAGGACCTGCTTCACCCGGCCTGCCACCGAAGCCACGGGCTGCTCCCTTGCCCTAAACTACTCCCATGAAGCTGCCCCTCCTCACCGCCGCCCTTCTCCTCTCGCCCCTCGCCCTCACCGCGCAGATGGAACACACCCCCGGCCACATGGAGAAGGCCCCCGTCCCACCCTCCAAATCCCTCACCATCACCTTCCAGGGCCGCACCACCGTCTTCAGCGTCGAAGACCTCCTCAAGCTCCCCCAGGTCACCCTCCACGTCCACAACGCCCATCGCAACACTGACGAGGAGTACACCGGCCCTCTCCTCGCCGACGTCCTCGCCCGCGCCGGCCTCTCTTCCGCCCATGAGAATGAAGCCCTCATCCTCCACTCCTCCATCGTCGCCACCGCCACCGACCACTACTTCGTCCTCTACTCCGCCGCCGAAGTCGAGCCCGCCTTCTCCAAAGGCCAGGTCATCGTCGCCGTCATGAAACACGACCTCCCCGACACCGAAGGCGGCATCATCCAGCTCATCAACTCCTCCGACGCCAAGCCCGCCCGCTGGGTCCACGGCCTCGCCAACATCAACGTCATGAGCCTCGCCCCCACCAACTAGGCCCCGCATGCTCCCTCTCACCGAAACCACCCTCGCCCGCATCAACGCTCTCTTCCCCGAGTGCCAGCGCGAATCCGCCATCGAGCTCCTCGAGCAACGTTGCGCCGACAACCTCCCGTTCTTCGAACAAGCCACCCCGGAAAGCTCCGAGCGCATCCGTCACGCCGTCCTCAAACTCAGCGGCGGCCGCTTCCCCTCGCTGCTGCAAGCCGTCACCCTCGCCAACAAAGACTGGCGCGACATCCTCGTCGCCGCCGGCTTCGCCACCGACCCCCAGGCCCACACCCGC
>JAZKBC010000208.1:0-2347 GCA_040388825.1 Acidobacteriota bacterium
TCCTCGGTTCAAGTCAGATGGACAACCTCCTGAAAGATCACAGGTGCCCCATTCACGCCCACGCACTTGGGGCGTGAGTGGGATACCACAAATGTCGGTCCCTACCGCCGCTCCAGCAACACCACCCCATGTGCCGGAATCGTATACCGCACCCGCATCACCTTCCCCAGTGCCTTCCCCGCCCACACATCCCAAAGCATCACTCCCGTCCCATCCTCATCCCCACCGCCCAGGTTCAACTCCTCCACCGACCTCTCCACCGTCATCGCCGCATCGCCCACGTTGAACATCGCCGCAAACATCACATCCTTTCCATCCGCCCCCGCACCCACGCTCGACGCACTCCACACCCGCAAATCCTTCTCCCCCTCCGCCGCCGAAGCCCCCATCGGCTCACCATGCATCCCCTTCGTCTGATCCAGCCGAATCACCTCCCGATTCGTCAGCAGCTTCAGCGTCGCCGCATCCAGCAACGTCAAATTCGCTCCCACAATCAGCGGACTCTGCCGCATCGCCCAAAGCGTCATCATCGTCCGTAGTTCATCGCCCGACCAGGCCTCCGCCCGCTCAAACTGACCCTTCAAACTCTGCGGAAACCCCGTCCCCTTCTTCGCCCACACGTCCCAAACGTCATCCGACACCCGCCACATCGTCGCGTTCTCCGCCAGCTCCGCCGCCTTCTCCACCGGAGCCGGCCCCGGCGACAAGCTCAGCACCATCGGCCTCCCCGCCTTGTCCATCGCCCGCCGAATCATCCGTATCTCATCCGCCTTGTACGGATGCGCCGCAATGCAATCCACCTTCAGCAGGTCCACACCCCACCCCGCATACTGCTTCAGCAGCGAGTCATACCAGGCCTGCCCCGCCGCATTGTCCTTCACGCCCCAGTTCGTCGGGTCCCACGGACACGCATCACTCTGATCCGCCGCATCCTCCGCATGAAACCCACTGTCCGCAATCGCCAGCCGCCTCTCCACCGAAACCCGCGGAATCCCCCGCACAATATGAATCCCAAACAGCAACCCCTGCGCGTGCATCCAGTCCGCCAGCGGCTTGAAACTCGTTTCCCCCACGGTCGCCTGCAGCTTCATCACCGCCCCACCGCAGCAAACACTCGGCGTTGCCACTCCACCCGCCACCGCCGCCGAAGGAAACCGCCCAGCCACCGGCACATACCGCCCCTGCGCATCGATCGCATACCGCAGCGTCTCCGGCTTCCCCCGATCCTCCGGATTCTCGAAGTACCACCCCTCATCCACCACGGCATACCGATACCCCACCGCCGCCAGCTTCGCCTTCATCACCTCCGCATTCGCCTTGAACGCCGCCTCATCCACCGTCAACCCATAGCTATCCCAGCTATTCCACCCCATCGGCGGCGCGCTAGCCCCCGACCCCACCTGCGCCCCAGCCCCAACTGCCAACACTCCACCCACGCACAAACACATCACCATCCGCATCATGCGCTGGACTATACCAAAGCACCACCAGCACAGGCCCACTCACCGCAACATCACCCCCGCCACAATCCGAAAGTGCGCCGACGGTCCACCTTCCTTCGGCGCAAACGCCTCACTCAAACTCACCGTCAGCCATGTCTCTTTCGCATCCGGTGCCAGCAATTTGTGCGGATGAAGTCCCACCGGCAGCAACTGCATCTGCTCCAGCCAGCGCGGATCGGTCACTGCCAGGTCGAACGTCGATTGGTCGCGCTTGAAGAGTGCGCGGTATCGCAGCTTCCCTCGCTCCTCGCGAACCCACCACCAGACATCGCTCGGGCACACGAGCGCAAGCGAGGCCGACAGCGGCTGCTCTTCCACCGCTGCCGCCCGCATCCGGTCGCCATACCCGCCCAGCAGACAGCCTTTCCGCTCCGCCGCTGCCTTCACCGTCTCCCAGCGAGCCTGCGAGCACGGCCGCCCCACCAGGTGCCAGGACCCCGCCACGCTCACCCAATCTTCGGGATGACAATCGCTCGGCATCGCGTAGTGCAGATCCACTTCGAATACGTCCTGCAGCCGCAGCTCGCCCATCCCGTCACCCAGCGTGTACTCCCGCGCCGCCAGGCTTCCATCCCCACCCCCCGACCGCAGCCGTATCCACTTCCCCGTCTCCAGGCACACCCCCGCCACGCATCGCCCGCCGTGCTTATAACTGTTCGCAAGACAAACCAACGTCCGTCGCATCTTCAGCACCTCACGCTCAACCTGTGCTCCAACCGCAACGCCCAGCCCTACAAATGCCTTAACTCCACATCCCCCCAGGCCTCGGCGAGATACTCCATCACCAGCCGCCGATGACAATGCTCCGCCGTCAACTCACTGCACAACAGCGCAGTCGGTGTCGC
>JAZKBC010000208.1:2357-5566 GCA_040388825.1 Acidobacteriota bacterium
CGCGGTCAGAGGCGGCTTTGGATTCACGTTCCCTCGCAATCTTGTCTTCAATCTGCCGCTCCCGCATCAGCGCCAAAAACTCCCGCTCGTACAGCGCCCAATCCCCCTTGCGCTTCTTGTACGCATCCAGCATCTCCTGCGTCGGAGCCAGCACCGGTTCATGCTCATACGCCGCCCCACAAATCTCGCGCAGAAAAAACCGCAGATCATCCCTCTTCGCAATCGCCGCCAGCTGCGATGTATTGTTCAGCCGCACATCCAGCACTCGCTTCACGCCAGCATCTCTCAGCGCGCCGAAAAAACCCTCCGCCGTCCGCTGCGTAAACCCGATGCTGTACATCACCATCACTCCATCACGCTCCGCGCCGCCGGCTTCCCAATCGGTGCCGACGACCGCCAGCTCGCATCCTCCAGCTCTCCAAACAGCGCCGGCTGTGGCTCAATCAGCTTCTTCCCGCTCCGCGCCTCCACCTGCGCATCGCTCTCCACCGTCCCATCCCCGCGGATATGCTCCACCTCCGCCCCCTCACCCAGCAGCACCCGCGTAATCAGCAGCCGCCGATGGCAATGCGCCGGATCTTCCTCGCTGCACAGCAGTGCCACCCTGAACTCCTCCGCCCCGCGCTTCAGCCGCTCCACCGCCGCGCGAAACTCCGGGAGCCGCGCCACCCGGCTGTACAGCACGCGCCCCTCGGCGTCATAGCAGTCTTCCTCCCTCGGACGTCCACCCACCACATCGCCCATCCACATGTACTTCACGCCCGCCGCACCAGCCAGGTCCTTCAGCGCCTCGCGATCGAACTGTGGCGTATACCGCGAGTACGGTGCCGACCGCGTATCCACCAGCACCTCGATCCCATGCTCCCCCAGCAGCGCCCGAAACCGCTCCGGCGCATGCGACGAGTGCCCGATCGTAAACACCTTCGCCATCGCTCCAGCATCTCACAACGTCACGCGAAACCCCGCACCCCGTCCCGCGTTTGCGTCACTCCATTCCCACAATTGAACCCGCCGTCAGTACTTCGGCGGCTTCCCATTGATCACATCCTCCAGCACATTGTGTACCCCCAGCAACGGCCACGCCTGTGTCACTAACTGCCCCTGCGTCTGCCCTGCCTGGTGAATAATCAGCGCCGGCCGCGGATCGAAATCATCATTCGAAGCCTGGTCGTCTTCATCCGTCCACGCCGGCATCCAGTCCCACAGATGCACTCTCCATCCGTGATCGCCTTGCACCACCACCGTCGTATCCTTCCACCGCGGCGACGCCTGCAGCCGCGTCATAATCTCTCCCAGCACCCGGTCCGCCAGCGCCAGGTTATCCAGGTAGCTCGACCCGCAAAATTGCGTGTAATCCCCTTTGATCCGGCTCCAGATATTCGGGCTGTGCGGATTCGAAAGGTGCAGATACACAAAGTCCGCCTGGTCCGTCTCCAGCAGCTTGAACGCATGCTCCTGCAGGTCGAGGTGCGTCTTCAGCCGCTGCCGCACGTCGTACGTACACGCATCGCGATCAGCCCGCGCCGGGGCCTTAAGCTCTCGCACCACGTTCGCCAGCGGCGAGTACGTATTCCGCCAAAAGCTGTTCTTCTGCGCCATCGGCCCATCGATCTTGTCCAGGTTGTTCCAGTAGCAGTCGTCGATAGCATCGCCGTAGATCGTGCAGTAGGGGTTATACCAACCCACCACCGCGGTCCTCCACTGTTGCTCCTGCGCGTCGGCAAAAATCGTCGTGCTTCCGTCCACCGGCTTCCATCCATGCGCTCCCGCATAGTGCACAAAGAAACTGTTGTCGAACGTATACCGGTAGTCGTCCACCACGTGCCCAATCAGCAGCGACGGCACAATCTTCACCGTCTTGTACCCAATCGGCTGCACGTTCGTAAACACCATGCTCTGTGCCTTCAGCGCATCGAAGTTCGGCAGCTCCAGGTCTCGCGCCCGATGCTCAAACACCTGGTTGTACGAGAGCTCGTCAAACAAAATCCAAACCACCCGCGCATGCTCCCGCGGCGGTTGCGCGGTCGTCTCCCACACCGCGTGATGCTCATTCGGAAACGGCTTCCACAACCCCACATAGAGCATCTGCGCAATGCTGCAGATCGCGAACATCGAAAGGAACACACCCGCCACATCGCCCAGCTTCAGCAGGTTGGCATACCGTCGCCGGAACCGCAGCAGCAACAGCAACACCATCGCCGCCCAGATCGCTCCCAGCAGCGGCACCACGCCATCGCGCATGTCGAAAGGAAAAAGATCCCGCATCCGCTCGATGATGTACGGCGGCACAACAATGGCCACCACCAGCTTCGCCCACGGATAAAACCTCGTCCGCGACAGCGCCTCCAGCACACCGAACAGCACCAGCCCCACCAGCAGCACATCCGCAATCTGAGCCATGCAGATCGCCGTCAGCCGCTGCGGAACGTGCATCCGCACATCCGCTCCCCCACCCAGCAGGTCCCCGTAGTTCATCACCAGGATCATGGAAGCGAGCCCGATGCACTGGAAGAATCGTTTAAGCATCCACACCCTCTCTCGCCACCGCGGCCTCTAGTTCGTCTTCACGAACAGCAACAGTATCCGCCCATTCTCCAGCAACTGCCGCGCCACCAGCTCAAACCGCCCTTCACACGCCGCCATCAGATCGCTCTCGTGCAGTCCACCATACAGATCATCGCGCCCGCGCATCAGGCTCTGGAACATAGGATCCTCGACCGGAACCCATTCAACGATCAGATGCTTCGTCGTCAGTCGCGAGCAAAGCTCGAGGATCGCAGCCAGCGGAATCTGCTCCATCAGCACCACATGATGAATCACCGCCAGCAGCATCGCCAGGTCGAACTTGCCGTCCAGCCGGTCCAGCAGCGCGCTCGACTCCGCATTTTCCCAACCCACCGCCGGAGTCGGCCGCGCCAGGTCCGCGTGAATCGTCTGAATGTTGAGCCCCTTTTCGCGGCTCATCACAAACAATCGGTCCGCCGCCGAAGCATCCCGCTCCAGCGCCACCACCTCCGCTCCCTTGCTAGCTGCCAGCGCACTGAACTCACCTGTATTCGCTCCCACATCCAGCACGCGCTTCGGCTGCAACTCCTCCAGCACCGCAGAAACCCACTGCTTCTTCGTCGCCGCCTGCTCAGAGGAGTAGTGCGTCAGCGTCGCCGTATACTCGCTCCACTCCGAGGCCGCACTCTGCTTCACCGCACGCC
>JAZKBC010000208.1:5576-12417 GCA_040388825.1 Acidobacteriota bacterium
CTCTCGCGCAGCCCTTGCAGCATCTTCTTCAGAATGTGCTCGGCTGCCCCCGCATCCATCTTGCGCGCCGGCTTCCGCGCTCCACCTTCACCACCGGTCTTCTTCTCAAACCACGCTGGCAGCGTCACCGGCCACAGCGCCGCCGGCGACAACCTCTTGCCCCACCCCAGCGCTGCATACAACTCGCTCGGCTCATACCCATCCCGCCGCAGCAGGCTCATCTCCAGCGGCCAGCTCAGCATTTGGTGCGCGATCAACGGCAGCAGAAACGTCCGCATGTACTGCCCATACGCCAGCCACACCGCACTCTCCGCATCGCGTTTCTCAAACGACAGCACATCCACCAGCACCGGTCGTGGTCCCACGAACAAAATGTTCAGCGGAGTCGCATCCTTCAGGATCATCCCTTCGCTCAGCGCCTCGTCCCCCAGCGCCAGCGTCAGCTCCGCCGCCGCCAGCCACTGCTGCGCGGTCCACTCCCACGGATAAGTCGGCACCGCAATCAGCGGATGCACCAGCCGCAATCCATCCGCCCCATCCTCAACGGTGGTTGCCACCATATCGCCGCGAGCTTCCATCTGCGCGCGCAGCGGCGATGCCAGAAACTCCAGCACCGCTTTCCGCGCATGCGCACGAATCGTACGCACCGCCTGATTGTCTTCCAGTTGCAGCGAACCCGCCGGGTCGCGGAACGTTGCCCGCGGAGCCACTGGGCTCATGCCGCGTTAATCGAGTCGTCCCGCTTGGCCACCGCCAGCACGACCCTCTCCGGCGTCTTCTTCACGGCCGGCTTGCGGCTGAACATTGCCAGAATCCGGCGGCGCAGAAAATACGCCGACGCAGCCAGCATCGAACCAAAGCTTTGCAGCGCCAGCCAGCCCGTCCCCGGGTCCACATAGCCATAAGCGCGACGGTCCGTCGCGATCAGCATGCAGAAACCGATGAATGCCGCGAGCGTAAAGGAGATGAATCTCTTCATGAAGGAATCCTCAAACCAGCCATTTCATCCGGCGGTGTATCACCGGAAAGGAATCAAATGTTTCTCTGCACCCGACCGGTTCTAATTGCAAACCCATCCGCCCAAAGAAGTTGCCGGAAAATCGCCGGCGAAAGCCACAAATCTAAGTTCTGCAAGGTGGAAGACGAAAATACCGCACCAGAAGATTCAGCGCGAACCGCAAACAGCCTCTTTTCAGTACAACAATTTATGTCGTAACACGTGCAACGCCGCAAGCTTCAATCGTTAGCCGATGCAACGCTTCCTCTATAGACGCTATCTTCGGCCGAAACGCGGCCCGCATGAGCCTTCTTGTCTCCTTCGCCGCGAAACATCCCGCGCATCTGTATCCTTATGGGAAGCGGTGCGCTCCACGGCACTGCCAGCAACCAGCAAGGATCCCCACGCAATGCCTCTTTACGAGTACGAATGCCAGCAGTGCCACCGCCGCACCGAGAAAATCCAGAAGTTCTCTGACCCCGAGATCACCATCTGCCCTTACTGCGCAGGTCCCCTCGAACGCACCATCACCGCCGCCGCCGTCAGCTTCAAAGGCGGCGGGTGGTACAAGGACGGCTACGGTTCAGCCAAGCCGGCCGCCTCGGGCGAAGCCAAATCGAGCGACGCCAAATCCAGCGACTCCGGCTCCAGCAGTCCGGACAACTCCTCCGCCGCACCGGCGCAAACCAAGTCCGAAAACTCCACCCCTGCCCCCGCTGCCGCTCCAGCAGCCGCCCCCTCGTCCACTCCCGCCAAAAGTTGACTGCGTCTCTAGCTCGCCACTCCCCCACCATTTGGGGATTACACAGTCCTCATCCCTCTGCGCTATGATGCAAACCATGAAGTTCCGTCGTTCGTTCCGTCAAATCGGGCACCGGATCGAGAAGAGCGCGGGGCTTTCCTCGCGCAGGGATCGTGCTGTGCTCCGCAACATCGGCCTCGTTTCCGCAGGAATCACCGCTCTGGCACTCGGCGTCGTCGTCGGACGCGAACTCCGCCAGCGCTACAAGTTCAGCCGCCGCACACCCTACGACGCCTTCGCCCACGCCGGCGACCAGGTCCACGACGTAGAGTGCGGAGTCGGCATCTAGCTCCTCCATTACTCAAATATCCGGGTGGCCCATTCATGCTCAAGCACTTGGAGCATGAATGGGCTTCTCTGCACTAAGGCCCCGCACTTGGCTTTCGTGCACCCCTCTCTACAAATTTGTCATCTTGAGCGAAGGCTCGCGCTCTTTGCGAGCCGCAGTCGAAGGACCTGTAGCCCCGCCTGCACCCGCACGCCGTCCGCACCTTTCTAACCGGCAATTCCCCAGCCCGGCCAAAAATCCTGTCAAGCCCCCGCACCGCCCAAAAACCACCCAAACCCCTGTCAACACTGGCGATTTCTTTGCAAAAATCTTGGCCCACTTGCCCCACCGGCGTCTTTACAATAGACATAGGGATCGAAAAATGGCTGCTCGCCAGAGCAACCCTTTCCTCATAACCCCTTCAGAATGAAATACTTGACAGGTAACCCCTTTAGAATGAGAGGCGTAGCGCAGATCTCCGCCTGCAACCACAACAATCGAAACGACTTAGCCCCGGGCAACAGATGAGGGGGGAGGGGGGGGTACCCCCTACGCCGCCGAGCTCTGCCTTTGCCGCGGCGAAGCCTGCAGCAACCGCACCAGATCCTCGACTGTCACCAGTGGCTTGTGCAGCAGCCCCGGGTTGAAGTCCCGCCCCAGCGCTGCAGTCAAATCCGAGATCGTCTGCTTGATATCGTCAGAATCCAGACCAAGGTCTTCATCCAGCGCATCGTTGGGCAGAATCGGAAACTGTACCCGCTGCACGTCCCGCAGATAGCGGTACGTCGCCGATGAAATCATCGGATCGAACCCGTACGGCTCCAGGTGCGCGGCAAATGTCTCATCAGTGACGCCTTCGCGTTCACGGGCCAGAGTTTTGCGGCGTCGGTCGGCCGAAATCTTCAGCACCAGGAACGCCAGCCCGACACAAACGGCCACCGCCACCAGCGGCCAGGCCTCATCCTTCAGCCAAAGCATGAAAGTATCCGGTGTTGCCATAAAGAAAAAGGCTCCTGAAATAGTGCGAGAATAGAAACTCGGCGCTTCGCCAAAAGGCTGCTGCGGACGCCAGTTCAGTCCGTGATTCGTAAGCCAGTTCGAGCGATCTCCCTATCATACGCAGCCCCGGCCGCCTGTCCAGTAGGTTTTCGCACCAAATTCGTACTCATTTCAACCCCCATGAGCGTAGCCTCCGTCCCCATTTTCGATCCCGCAACGCCCTCCGCCGTTGCCCCGGAATCGCGCCTGATCGACAGCCACGGCCGCACCCTCACCGACCTCCGCCTCTCCGTCACCGGCCGCTGCAACTTCCGCTGCGTCTACTGCCGCACCGGGACCGGCGGAGCCCAGTCCTCCGAGCTCCCCCTCGACGACTACGCCCGCATCCTTCGCCTCTTCGTCTCGCTCGGCATCGAGAAAATTCGCCTCACCGGCGGCGAGCCGCTCCTCCGCGATGGCCTCCTCGACCTCGTCCGTTCCACCGCGGAACTCCATTCGCCCTTCACCACCGATCCACTCGACATCGCCCTCACCACCAACGGCTTCGACCTCGCCCGCCTCGCGAAGCCCCTCAAAGACGCCGGCCTCTCCCGCGTCACCGTCAGCATGGACGCCGTCGACGCCGAAACCTTTGACCGAATAACCCGCGTCCCCAACAGCTTCCAGCGCGTCCTCGACGGCATCCACGCCGCCCAGGACGCCGGACTCGGCCCCGTCAAGGTCAACTGCGTCCTTCTCCGCGGCTTCAACGATTCGCAGGTCGAAGCCTTCGCCCACTTCGCCCGCAACGAACGAGTCATCCTCCGCTTCATCGAGTTCATGCCCCTCGAAGAAGCCTCCAACGCCCCCGGCGCAAGCCACTGGTCGCCGGACACAGTCGTCCCGTTGGAAGAGATCGTCGCCCGCCTCAACACCGTGCGTCCGCTCGTCCCGCTGCCCGCCAACCACCTCTCCGAAACCGCCCGCCGCTTCACCTTCGACGACGGCCTCGGCGAAATCGGCATCATCGCCCCCGTCTCGCATCCCTTCTGCGGCCACTGCAGCCGGGTCCGTCTCACCTCCGACGGCAAGGTCCGCACCTGCCTCTTTTCCCAGATCGACCACGATCTGATCAGCCGCATGCGCCGCGGAGACCCCGACGCCGATCTCCGCTCCTGGATCCGCGAAGTCGTTCATGGCAAAGAAGCTCGCCACCACATCGGTGAGCCCGGTTTCATCAAGCCATTGCGCAGCATGGTTCAGATCGGCGGTTAATCGCTTGCTTCTTTCCCGTTTCGGTTATGCTGAAACGGGCTTTCATTGGTAAACATCTGTTTATCCAATTCATGTAACTCCCGCACGGCAGGCAAACGTTTGACGAATCCCTTCCATCGGTTTCTGCGCAAGCAGTCAGAGACGCACCGGGTCCGGCCACCAGAGCCGCCTCCCATCACGCTGGGATCTCCCATGAAAGACAAACGCAGGCTCGAACCCGTAGACCATCGCCAGATGGACCACCTTCGCGTGTTTCACGACGTCGCACGCGCCCTCACCTCCAACCTCGAGCTCGAACCCCTCCTCCGCGCCATCATGAGCCAGATGGAGGACTTCTTCGGCCCCGAGCAGTGGTCGCTGCTCATGATGGACGAGGAAACCAACGAGCTCTACTACGCGCTCTCCGTCGGTGTCGACGACAGCCAGTTCCGCGGCATCCGCATCAAGAACGGAGAAGGCATCGCCGGCTTCGTCGCCGCTTCCGGCCAGGCTCTAGTCGTCCCCGACATCTCCAAAGACCCCGCCTGGTCCCGCTTTGCCGCTGCCCATCCAGAGCTCAACATGCACTCCATCGCCTGCCTGCCTATCCGCCATGGCGACCGCACCCTCGGCATCCTGCAGCTCAACAACTCCCACCTCGACCTTCTGCCCGACTCCTCCATCGCCTTCCTGCGCGTGCTCTGCGACTACGCCGCCATCGGCCTCGAAAACGCCCGTCAGGTCAAACTCATCCACCACCTCTCCATCACCGACGACTGCACCGGCCTGTTCAACGCCCGCTATCTCTACACCCTGCTCGAGCAGGAGATTGCCACCGCGACCAACACCCGCGTCGTCCCCATCCAGAGCCACTTCAGCCTGCTCTTCTTCGATCTCGACCGCTTCAAGAGCGTCAATGACACGCACGGCCACCTCATCGGCTCGCGCCTGCTGGCCGAAGTCGGTGGCGTCGTCAAACGCACCCTCGGCCCCGACCACGCCGGCTTCCGCTACGGTGGCGACGAGTTCGTCGTCCTCCTCCGCGGCCTCGATAAACCTGCCGCCACCGAGCTCGCCAACCAGCTTCGCGAATCCCTCATCGCCAACGAGTTCCTCACCGGCGCCGCAATGACCCTCAGGCTCACCGCCAGCTTCGGCCTCGCCACCTTCCCGCAGGACGGCCCTGACATGCACGGCATCATCCGCTCCGCCGACACCATGATGTACGCCGCCAAGGCCGCCGGCCGTGACTGCCTCGTCGTCGCCGACAGCGCCAACCCCCTGCCGATGCCAGCCTTCAAGTCCTCCCGCCACTCCTAAACCCACAGCAGCCAGACCGACTTGCCTGAGTACAACGACAGACATCCGTGTCAGTCGTTGCCATCGCTGTTGCACATGCCTTTCCGTCTCTCATCCCTTGCAGACGATCGGTTTCTGAAACCCTCCGAACTCCAG
Source organism: Acidobacteriota bacterium (assembly GCA_040388825.1). Taxonomy (GTDB): domain Bacteria; phylum Acidobacteriota; class Terriglobia; order Terriglobales; family Acidobacteriaceae; genus Granulicella. The sequence continues at coordinate 11,331 of JAZKBC010000208.1, forward strand.
AAGACTCCCGGCCGAAGCCTTCACCAAATTTTCACATCTGGTAATGTGGTGCGCTTATCGGGTATCAGTTCGATATCCAACCAAGGAAAAACTAGGGAATTCAGTCAATTATGCAAGCCTGCTCCTGATCATCGCTTGGTGTAAGAAATTTATTGACAATCGTATCGCGTGGATATTATGTTGGTGACGGGTACTTTACATCTCAAGGAGAAATGCTATGCGCCGACTTGTTTTGTCCGCCCTCGTTCTGCTTCCCGTTCTGGCTTCCGCCCAGACCAGCACCTCGACCGCATCCCAGTCGAGCGCAACCCTGCAGGCAAAGTCCGCCACCCCGGCAGGCCTTCCTCCAGCTCCCGCAGCAGCTTCTCCCAGAGCCGCCGATCTCATGGTCCCAGTCCACCAGACCGTGATCGACGAAAACTCAGACAACAGCACCCCCGGCTACAACTCCACCGCCCAGCACCTATCGGCTCCCAGGCTCCTCCACGCCGTTCCTCTCGAACTCTCGCTCCAGGACATGCGTTCTGAGCCGGACACCACCACCATCGTCGTCAACATCGTTGTCACCGCCGACGGCAAGCCCACCAACATCACCATCGCCCACTCCGGCGGAGCCGCCCTCGATCAGCGAGCCATCGCCGCCGTCACGCAGTATCTCTTCCAGCCGGCCACCGAGGGCCACATCGCGGTCGCCTCCACCGCGACCGTCAGTTTCAAGCTGAAGAAGTCCTAACCCTTCAGCTCAACCTTCGGGCCCGCAACAAAAGCCCGCGTGCGCAATCCTCCAGGCACGCGGGCTTCTTTTTACATTCTGCAGCGATCTCTACCGCCGCTCCAGAGTGGCCGGCCGCGGAACTTCCGGCCGAATCGCCTCGACGTTCTCCTTCGCTGCCGAGTGCACACCGAAGTCCCACACATTCAAATTCACATCGCGGTCACTCAGCACCTCGATCAGCACATACTCGCCAAACTCCAGCCGCTCCTTCGGAGTCAGCTTCAGCCAGTGTCCGCCGGGCAGCAGCTCCGTTTTCATCTCGACCACATCTCTCTGTTTCTGCCCGCTGTCCAGCATCGCAATGCGAAAGCT
>JAZKBC010000209.1:0-8236 GCA_040388825.1 Acidobacteriota bacterium
GAGACGAAGAGCCAGATAGCCAATAATCTACGCATCGTTAAAGCTTTGGGCCACGCAGTGCCGGTCCACATTGAGCCCCAGATTTTCTTCTCAGAGAAGGACCTTGCTGCTGCGCGCAACCTTCTGGCAAGCTCCTACGATCCCAACCGCCCGCTCGCGGTGCTCGTCACCCAGACCAGCCCAACGCAACGCAAGAGCTGGCGTGCAGAACGATTCGCCGCAGCAGCGCAGCATCTGGTGGACAAACACAACGCTCAGATTGTGCTGGTAGGCACCGCAGCTGAGCGCTCAGCAATCGACGAGTTCCGCCAGCAGTTCAGTGGTGAAGTCTGGAATCTCGCCGGCAAGACCAATCTGCTTCAGCTCGCAGCGCTGCTCAGCCTGTGCGACGTAGGCCTCACCCTCGACACCGGCACCATGCACGTTGGCCGCGCTGTTGGCTTGCCGATGGTCATCATCGCACCCGCGTGGTCTCCACCCCTCGAGTGGCTGCCGGTCGACAATCCGCGCTATCCGATCCTCAAGAATCTGACGATCGAGGTCGCGCCACCGGACTATATTATCGACGAGGTCTCTGTCGATGAAGTCGTCTCCACTCTCGACGACCTCATCCAGCGCTATCCGTTCCAGCCGCGCTAGCGAATCGCCAGCTCATCCAGCCACGTAAAGAACTCCGGGAACGAGATGCTCGCCGCCTCAGCACCGCGAATTTCCGTCTCCCCATCGGCCCGCAGCGCGGCAATCGCAAACGCCATCGCGATGCGGTGGTCGAAGCCGGAGTCGATCACGCCGCCGTGCAGTAGTTGTCCACCCGGAATATCCATCCCATCCTCGTGCTCGGTCACCTCCGCGCCCATCGCTCGCAGGTTCTTCACTGTCAGCGCAATGCGGTCGGACTCCTTCACGCGAAGCTCCTTCGCATCGCGAATGCGGATTCCATCCCTGGTATACGGCGCAATCGCAGCGATCACGGGAAGCTCGTCGATCAGTTGCGCCGCGAGCGAGCCGCTGATCTCCATCCCCTTGAGCGCATGCGTGCGAGTCACCTGGATGGTCCCCACCATCTCGCCATGCTGTTCCTGCACATCCAGCACCTTCACTGTCCCGCCGAGCGCCGTGATTACATCCAGCATCGCTGCCCGGGTCGGGTTCACCCCCAGCGCATCCAGCACCAGATTCGAGTCCTCAAACAGCAACGCAGCGCAAAGAAAGAATGCCGCCGAAGACATATCTCCCGGCACGGTCGCATCAATCGCTTTCAGCTTCTGCCCACCGGCAATTGTCAGTCGCTCGTTCTTGCGTTCGAGGTGGGCCCCAAACGCGCGCAGCGCGTGCTCAGAGTGGTCTCGCGTCCGCACCGACTCTGCGATCGACGTCACACCATCGGCCTGCAATCCCGCGAACAACACAGCCGTCTTCACCTGCGCACTCGCAATGGGCGACTCGAAATCAATTGCCTTCAGTCCGGTTCCGTGCACGGTCATCGGCGCATGGCCATCCGTCAGGTCGATGCGTGCGCCCATGAACTCCAGCGGCTTGCGAATACGTTCCATCGGCCGCACGGTCAGCGACTCATCGCCGACAAACCGGTATGTGCCCCTCTGGGCCGCAACCAAGCCCGCAAGCATCCGCATCGTCGAGCCCGAGTTGCCGCAGTCCAAATTGCCTTTCGGCTGATGCAGCACGCCGCCGGTCCCGGTTACCGAGATCGTTTTGCCCTCCAGCGACACCTTCGCGCCCATCGCTTCCATGCAGCCCAGCGAGCTGTGAGGATCGGCGCCGGTGGAGAAGTTCGTCAGCCGCGAGGTGCCTTCGGCAAAGCCCGCGAGCATGGCATAACGGTGCGAGATCGACTTGTCGCCGGGCAACATGAGCGACCCGCGAAAGCTGCGCGCAGGCCGAACGACCTGCGTGATGGAAGAGGAGTTTTCGTGCACGGCAGAAGACATGCTTCTATCTTAACCTCGACGCGCGGTCCACGTCGCGGCAAGTGACTCTAGTCAGTTTCCTGAATGAATTGCGGGGATCAGTGTCCCGGCGGCGTCTCCGGATAAATCCGGATGTCGTCCACGCCGCGATACCGCTCGGCGTAGTCCATGCCGTACCCGATCACAAAGCGATTCGGAATCTTGAAGCACACATAGTCCGCTTCGATCGGCACCAGCCGCCGTTCCGGCTTGTCCAGGCAGGTCGCGATCTTCAGCGACGCTGGCTTGTGCTGCAGCATCAATCCGCGCAGATAGCTCAGCGTCAGACCCGTATCGAGAATGTCCTCAACGATGATCACGTGCTTGCCTTCAATCGGGTTGTCGATGTCCTTGATCAGCTTCACCGCACCCGACGAAACCCGCGCCCGTCCATAGCTGGACACGGCAACGAAGTCGAACGTGTTGTCCACTTCAATCGAACGCGCCAGGTCGGCGAGAAAAATCGCGGCGCCTTTCAGCACGCCGATCAGCACAATCGACTGGCCGGCGTACTCTTCGGAGATCTCCTTGCCGATGGCGGCGACACGTTCAGCGATCTGTGCTTTGGAGAAGAGGATGTCCATCGATTGAGGCGGCACGAATTCAGGCAAACTAGGCGGCATGGGCGTAGGTTATCGTGAACCGTGTCCCAACGCGACCTGCGGGCTGAGGAAAACTCGCCCAAAGTCATGGGAAGGGACGCATAAGCTCCAAGCTGCTTCGATCGTTATACTTAAACCAGCATGTATCCCTATCTGAACCTCGGATTTGCCCACGTTGGCACGTTTGGCCTGCTGCTCTGGCTCGCCGCTGTCTGTGCCACGGTTGTGCTGCACAAGAACTTCGTTCGCAACAATGTCGAGGCCGACGCGCTCAACGTGGTTGCCGTGGTGGTTCTGGCCGGCATCGTCGGCGCCAAGCTCTGGCACGAACTGGAGGACCCGCACCAGTTGGCCGTCGCCTGGCACCAGATCTTTGCTTCCGGCAATGCAGCGCTCAACTTCCTGCACTGGTTTCAGGCCGGCTTCGCCTGGTACGGTGGCCTGCTCGCGTCGATTTTCACACTCATGTGGCAGGGCCGTGTCATCCGCTTCAAGAGCCCGCTCGAAGGCACGCTCGGTCCGCGCATCGGCGCGCTGCGCATGCTTGATCTCGCCGCTCCTGCCGCTGCTCTTGGCTATGGCGTCGGCCGCATCGGTTGCCTCACCTCAGGCGATGGCGACTACGGCATCAACACCACGTTGCCCTGGGGCGTGCACATGGCGCACGGCTCTGACATCTATCACCGCGCCCTCGTCCCGCCTATCCCGGCCGACGCTCTCGTGCAGCCAACGCCGATCTATGAGCTGCTCTTCGCGCTCGTAGTCTTCTGGCTCATCTGGAAGCTCGGAGAAAAGCACAAGCCCATCGGATGGATGACGGGGCTCTACCTCGCGCTATCGGGTGTTGGCCGCTTCCTCGTCGAGTTCGTGCGCATCAATCCGAAGCTCTACCTCGGGAATCACTTTTCCAACGCGCAGATGGCCGCGCTTGGAAGCATCCTCGCGGGAGTGGTTCTGCTGCTCGCAGCCGCGAAGGTCAATCGTCAGTGGCCGCCCACGATCAGCAACGACGTTCGCACCTGATCTACAGCCGCTTCAAATACTCGCGCGCCAGGTCGAGCTCGGGGAAGAGTCTTTCCTCGGCCTGGAACTCACGAGAGTGCACACAGCGCCGCCCCGCACGCACCCGCACTGGATGCTTCAGGTGCAGCATCTCGTGGTACAGCAGGTATTCGATCGCATAGCGCGGCGTTCCCGGCCGATCGAACACGCGGCTCACCACAATCGTGTTGTGCGCGGCGTCGTAGTGCCCGAGCATTCGCTTAGCTACATGCGCGCTCCACGTCAGCGTTGGTCTACCCAGCAGCCCGTGAAAGAACCGCCGGTTCACTGCCTCGAACACCTCTTCGAGGTCGTAGAGGTGTCCCTGCGCTGTGCTAATCCGCTTGCGGCCACGGTCCTGCCGAATCCGCTCTGCCTGCTTCGATACCGCCTCCGACTGGGTATACCGCCTATACCGATCCGCAAGAAACGGTGCAATGGGTTTGCGATAGAGCTTCGCAAGGAGAATGTGTGCGATCGCCTCGTGCACGCTCTCTGGAGCATGCTCCAGCAGGTCGCTCAGCCGCACGATCAGCTTGCCTTCGCGCAATCGAATGGTGGTATTCAGGCTGGTAAAGCGGCGGAACTTCACCTCCAGCGGAGGCATCGGCGCTCGCGGGCGCAACTCGCGGTAAGCTTGCTCGAAGATCGACAAGATCGCGACAGAAACAGGGGGCAGAGCAGGGGACTTCACGCTTTCGCCAGCCTACCATGTTCGTGTATTGATTTCAGCGGCGCTGCTCAGGCACTCAATGCGGCTCTTCGCCACTATTGGGGGCGTGAGGATTCTCGCGGCGGGTCTTCTCTTCCTTGGCCGCTTCTGGATGCAGCTTGAAGTACGCTTCCTGCTCGCTCTCCATCTGCACAACGGTGTCGCGCATGTCCTTCAGCGCATCAAGCGCGATACGTCGCACAATTTTGTAATGGTCGTTCTCCGGAGGCGAACGCAGCACGGTTGACCACCGCTCAATCGCCTGCACCAGCTTCGGCAGTTCCTTGCGCACGTCGCGATGAGCCTTGCTGTACTCGTCCAGGTTGTCGTTCAGCTCATCGGCAATCTGCCCAAACTGGTCCAGGGCATCGTGCATATCCTCGCCAAAGCTCACGTGCTTCGGCCCCGCCATCAGGTCGGAGACCTCTTTCTCACGCGTGCCGAGGATCTTTTCGTAAGCCTTGATTCGCTCCAGCGGCTCAAAGGCGGAATCTCGCAGCGAGTCCACTTCCTTCTCGCTCAGCATCCCTTCTGAAGCCTGCGCATGCGACTTGCAGCCAAGCGCCAGCCCCAGCAACATCACCACGGCTGCACATCGCTTCACTGCGTGAACACCAGCGCCAGCACTTTGCTGTGCAATTGATTCAGCCGCTCGAGCGTCGATTTCAGCCCCGCCTGCTCGTCGTGCGACGCCACGCGTGCCATGTCTGTCAGCCGCCACTCGGTCCGCTCCATCATCTTTTCGGCGTCCTTCAGCTTCTTCGCGTCTCGTGCCGAAATCTTCTGAATCTTCGCCATCACCGTATCAATCTGTGCGAGCGTAGTGGCCAGCGGCGCATCCTGACCAGCCGACATCTCCCGCCCGGCCGTTTCCGTCAGAGCCTGCAGTAATCGGCTGTACCAGTAGCACTGCTCCCGCGGCTGCGCGTGGTCCGCCCGTTGTTCCAGTTGAACGATTGTCGCTGCGTCGAGTGCCGAATCGTCCGGCCCGGAAGCCCGTGCCAACGGAACAGCCAGCATGCTCACACAACATCCCACCGCAACCCCACGCCCCGCCGCTGCCAACATCCACTGCCGAGTGACCATAGCGCACCTCACGAAGTGCCGCCGTGCCTACCTCATTGTTTTCAGAGCCACCAAACGGTGCCGAGCCTGGAACTCCTGGTCCGGAAACTTACCGCCGGCGATCGCCAGGAAAGCGTTGTAAGCTCGTTCGGCTTCTCTGTACTGATGCAAAGTATCGTGTGCAGTTGCCTCCAGGAACAAAGTTACCGGAGAGTTGGGCAGTACTGTAGCACGCGCCGTCAACGCCTGCAAAGTGATTTCGGGATGCCCGTTCTTGCTCGCCGCGAAAGCCAGATGCCCCAGAGCATCTCCCCAGGCCGCATCATCGTGAAACTGCGCTCGCATCCCGGCCGCTTTAGCCAGCGTCGCCTGCGCCTCCGGATACCGGGCCTCCTTCACCAGCACGCCACCCAGGGCGTCCAGCAATGTCGCATCGTCGGGGTTCGCCGACGCCAGCTGTGCATACAGCTTCTCGGCCTGCGGAAGCTGGTCGTTCATCGCATAGACCTGAGCCATCATCCGCATCATCGCGGGTTCGGTCGCCGTCTTCGGATTCGCCGTCTGGAACTGCTCCAGCAGCGGAACCGCCAGCTTCACCTCGCCGTCCGCCACGTAGACCGCCGCCAGCTGCGACACCAGCCGCGGGTCGTCCGGGTGATCCTTCAGCGCCGCAACCAGTACTGCCTCCGCGTCGGCATTCTTGCCCTGCTGCCGCAATGCGTGCGCGAGCCCTGCCGTCGCGTCCACGTCTCCGGGAGTCAACGCCAGCGCCTTGCGATAGGCGGTAGTCGCGTCCTCGGCATCGCCCGCCCGCTCTGCCAACTCCGCCGTCAGCGCCACATCCGAAGGAGTTTCGCCGGTCAGCTTGATCGCCGCCAGCAGTTCATCGCGAGCCGCATCCGGGGCCGCTCGTTTATCCAAACGAGCCAGCGCCCGCAGAGCTCGAGCCCGCATCTGTGGATCAGCCCCATCCATCCGCGCGGCCTCCAGCAACTCCGTATGTGCCGCTTCCACGCGCCCGGCCCGCGCATCGAGTAGCCCCAGCGCCACCCGTGGCTCAATGAACTTTGCATCCACCGCTGCCGCCGCCGCATATGACTTCGCTGCGGCGTCCTCTTCGCTGTTACTCTCCTGCGCGAAGCCCAGGTCGTACAGTACGTGCGCATCCTTCGGACGCTTCGTCGCGACGTCCTGCAGCTTCGCTTCGGCCGCCTTGAAATCCTGCTTCTCGAGGTCAGCTTCCGCAGCGAGGATCTGCTGGTTTACCAGGTCCGAAGCCGAAGGCTCATCCACGCTATGCGTCCCCGCGGGAACCTGCTGCGCCCCGGCCCAGCCAGCCGCCGCAAGCATCACGCCAATCGCCAACGCACGACGCATCAAGCCACCTCTCGCGCAGGGTACGGCCCACCGCGCAGTACCGGCGCCAGCCAATGGCCCGTATGCGACGCCTTCACCTTCACGATTTCCTCCGGCGTCCCGGTCGCCACAACCTGTCCACCGCCCGAGCCGCCCTCCGGCCCCATGTCGATCACCCAGTCCGCGCACTTGATCACGTCCAGGTTGTGCTCGATCACCAGCAGGGAACCGCCGCCCTCGATCAGCTTGCGGAATGCCGCCAGCAGCTTCGCCACATCTTCAAAGTGCAGGCCGGTCGTCGGCTCGTCGAGAATGTAAAGCACGCGGCTGGCAATCCTCTGCGCCTCACCACGGACACGACCCGCACCGCCGGAAGATCCACTCCGTGCCGACGCCAGATGCTGCGCCAGCTTCACGCGCTGCGCTTCGCCGCCGCTCAGCGTAGTCGCACTCTGCCCCAGCCGCACATAGCCCAGACCGACTTCATCCAGCACGGCCAGCTTGTCCACAATCTTCGGATGCCCCGCAAAGTACGACAGCGCCTCACGCACCGTCATGCCCAGCACCTCGTGAATGTTCTTGCCCTTGTACTTCACCTCAAGGATGGACGCTTTATAACGCGTTCCGTTGCACTCCTCGCAAGGAAGTTCGACGTCGGCAAGAAACTGCATCTCGACCGTGACCGTTCCATCACCTTCGCAAACATTGCAGCGGCCGCCCGGAACGTTGAACGAGAACGACCCAGCCGTCAGCGACTTGCGCTTGGCATCCGGCTGCGCCGCAAACAGCTCACGAATCGCGTCGAACGCCTTGATGTACGTCACCGGATTTGACCGCGGTGTCCGCCCAATCGGCGACTGATCCACCAGCACCACATCGTTCAAGTGCTGCGCTCCCGAAAGCTCGCGATAGAGATGCGCCGTTCGCTCGCTATCGCCACCTTCAGCCTGTCCCAGAGCCTGCGTCAGCGCGCGATACAGCACTTGGTGCACCAGCGTTGACTTGCCCGACCCTGAAACTCCTGTCACGCAGCAAAGCAGCCCTAGCGGGATCTCGACGTCAACGCCGCGCAGGTTGTGCACCCGTGCACCCTTCAGCACGAGCTTCTCCCGCCCCGGCTCGCGCCGATGCTTCGGCACGGCAATATGCGCGCGTCCGCTCAGATAGCGCCCGGTCAGCGATGCCGGATTCTCGCTTACTTCAGCCACGGTGCCTTCAGCCAGCAGGTGCCCGCCCAACTCACCCGCACCCGGTCCCAGATCGAGCAGATGATCGGCGGCCCGGATCACATCCGGATCATGCTCCACCACCAGGATCGTGTTGCCCAGGTCGCGCAGGTCTTCCATGATCTTGATCAGCTTCGCCGTGTCCCGCGTGTGCAAGCCAATCGAAGGCTCATCGAGCACATACAGCGCCCCGACCAGCCGCGATCCCAGGCTGCTCGCTAGCTGGATCCTCTGCGACTCGCCACCGCTCAACGTCGAACTCAAGCG
>JAZKBC010000209.1:8246-18961 GCA_040388825.1 Acidobacteriota bacterium
GTTGCAGAAACTGAATCCGCTGCCGCACTTCTTCCAGAATCTTGCCGGCAATCTCCTGTTGAGCGGGCGTCAACGTGAGTGCGTCAAAGAACTCCTTCGCCTCGTTGATCGTCAGCGCGCTTGCTTCGCAGATGTTCTTCACGCCGCCTTCGGTGCCGTGCCCCAGCAACACCGCGCGAGCTTCGGCGCGCAGTCGCTGCCCACGGCAGTCCGGGCAACTCGCATAGCCGCGATACTTCGACAGGAACACGCGGACATGCAGCTTGTACTTCTTGCGCTCGAGCTCCGCGAAGAACCCGCGAATCCCTCCCCAGCCGCCGCGCCCCTCTTCGATCACCAGCCGCTGCGCGTCCGTCAGATCGAACCACGGCACATTGATGGGAACGCCTTCAGCCTTCGCTGCGCGCTTCATCTCTCCATGCCAAGCACGATACTTCGTCTTCGTCCATGGATCGACGGCGCCTTCATCAAGCGTCTTCGAGCGATCGGGAACAATCAGGTCCGGATCGAAATCGATCGTGTTGCCAAATCCCTGGCAGCGCGGGCACGCTCCATACGGATTGTTGAAGCTGAACAACCGCGGCTCGGGCTCGCGATACGCCCGATGGCACGTCTCGCACTCGAACGCCGACGAGAACCGCAACGCCACTGGCTCGCCTTCACCCTCACGCGGCACAGTGCGAAACACGATCTCGCCCGCTTCACGATAGCCAGTCTCAATTGCATCCACCAACCGGCTGCGAATCTCCCGCGACAACGCCAGCCGGTCCGCAAGCACATACAACGGCCGCGCGTCCACATCGACGAAGTCCAGCTCGAGCAACGACTCCGGCGTCGAGAACTCCACGATCTTCCCAGCGTCTGTGCCATCCAACTGCCACAAGCGGTTATACCCACGCCGCCGCAGTTCGCCCAGCCGCTCCTTCAACGCATCGGTGACGGCATTCGCTTGCGCGGCCGCATCCTTCTTGCTGACCTTGGCAACCTTCTTCGCGGGCTTCTTCACCGCCGCTGCCAGCTCCGCCTCGCCCGCAGTGCCCGGACCCTGCATTACCTCGAGCTTCACATCACGGCGCACAGCAGGGAAGAGCGCATACACCCGCGTCCCTTCCGGCTGCATCAGCACGCGCTCCACAATCTCATCCACCGTGTCATGTCGCACTACGCCGCCGCAGTGCAGGCACGTCACCGTGCCGCAGCGCGCGTACAACAGCCGCAGATAGTCGTAGATCTCCGTCGAAGTCGCAACGGTCGAACGCGGATTCCGCGTCTGGTTCTTCTGCTTAATCGCAATTGCGGGCGCCAGACCATCCATGTGATCGACGTCCGGCTTCTCAATCCGCTCCAGGAACTGCCGCGCATACGCCGACAGGCTCTCGACATACCGACGCTGCCCTTCGGCATACACCGTGTCGAACGCAAGCGAGCTCTTGCCCGAGCCCGAAACGCCGCTCACCACCGTCAGCGCGTTGTGCGGTATATCGACATCGATCCCCTTGAGATTGTGGGTCCGAGCTCCGCGAATCGTTATGTGGTCCTTGGCCTCGATCACGCATCCCTCTGCGGCCGAAGCATCTCAAGCAGCAACAAACAGGCGCCCACAACGATCGCCGAGTCGGCCACGTTGAAGTCCGGCCAGTGGTAGCTAAAGATGTGCACCTCGAGAAAATCGACAACGTAGTGGTAGTACAACCGGTCGTACATATTGCCAACAGCGCCGCCCAGAATCAGCGCCAGTGCCACCGACGTCACCGTCACCGCACGGCCCATCTTCCAGATCAGGCCCAGCACAACACAGACAGCGATGATCGAAAACGCAACCAGCAGGTTGCGCACCGTATTGGGATTCTTCGCTGCCTCAAACAAGCTGAACGCCGCGCCCGTATTGAGCACATGCGTTATCCGGAACACCTTCGGGATAACGACAATGGCGTGCCCGGCCACTACGTGAGCCTTGATCCACATCTTTGACAACCGGTCGGCCACAATCACCAGCGCCGCAATCACCAACATCAACCAGCGCATATCGCGCCCACGAACCGCCATTACGCCGCCTCTCCATTCATAGCTGGGAACTTGATCGCGTCCAACGCATCCGCACACCGCGCGCAAACCACCGGCCAGCGCTCATCCGCGCCCACATCCGGAACCACGCGCCAGCAGCGTCCGCACTTCGCTCCCTCAGCCACCTTGGCTTCGATTAGCACCGCCGCTGCATCTTTCGTCGCACCCACAACCTGCACGCTCGCCTGAGACACGTTGAAAAACTCCGCCAGTGCCGCCTCATATTTGACCAGCACCTGCGCTTCTGGTGAGCCTTCGGTCGCAATCACGCGCAAGCTCGCTTCCAGCGACTTGCCAATCGCCTTCGCCAACCGCAACGCCTCGAGTTCAACCATCACCAGCGCGCGTACCTGCAGCAGCTTCTCCCACTCGGCTTCAATCTCGCCCACGCTTCCCGGCACAATTTCATCCATCGCGGGGAAGAGCGCCACATGCACGTTCGCTACACGCCCATCGATCTTCGGCAGATACTCCCAAACCTCATCCGCGGTGAACGAAAGGATCGGCGCAATCAACCGCGTCATCGCCTCGGTGATGCGCCACATCGCGGTCTGCGCACTCCTGCGCTCGAGCGACTTCGGCGCCAGCGTATACAACCGGTCCTTGGTCACGTCCGCATAGAGCGCGCTCAGGTCGGTGTTCGTAAACTCATTCAACGCCTGGTACGCGCGGTGAAACTCGAACTGCTCGTACGCCTTGCGAATCGCCGCATCGAGCTCCGCCGTCCGCGCCAGGATGTACTGATCGAGCGGCTGCATCGCCACCCACTCCACCGCGTCCGTCTTCGGATCGAAGTCGTACAAGTTCGACAGCAGGAACCGCAGCGTGTTGCGCAGCTTGCGATAGTTCTCACTCACCCGCTGCATCAGGTTCTCGCTCGCCGCAACATCCTCGCGGAAGTCGACCGACGCCACCCACAGCCGGATAATCTCTCCACCCAGCCGGTTCGCCACGTCAACAGGATCAACACCGTTGCCCAGCGATTTCGAAAACGCCCGCCCTTGTTCGTCGAGCGTCCATCCACTCGTCGCCACCATCCGATACGGCGCGGCATCGCGAATGCCAACCGAGCACAGCAGGGAAGAGTGGAACCATCCTCTGTGCTGATCACCACCCTCCGTGTAAAGATCGGCAGGCCAGCTCAGCTCCGGCTCAACATCCAACACGGCATGCCAGCTCGCTCCACTCTCGAACCACACATCGAGAATGTCCATCTCCTTACGGAACTGCATCGCCGCGCCGCAACCTTTGCAAGCTGTTCCCGCCGGCAGCAGCTCCTCAGCCGTGCGCGAATACCACGCATCCGCGCCATCCTTCGCAAACAGTTCCACAATCGAGCGATTGATCGCCGCATCGTTCAACGGCTCGTGGCACTTCTCGCACAGGAACACCGCAATTGGCACACCCCAGATGCGTTGCCGCGAGATGCACCAGTCCGGCCGCGTCGCAATCATGTTGCTAATGCGCTCCATCCCCCAGGCAGGATCCCACGTCACGCGCTTGATCTCTTCCAGCGCCCGCTCGCGGAACGTGCCATTGCCTTGCGGCGACAGCACCGGCGTCTCCATCCCGATAAACCACTGCTCGGTCGCGCGAAAGATCAGCGGATGGTGGCAGCGCCAGCAGTGCGGATAGCTGTGGTGCAGGTCATGCGCTCCCATCAGCACGCCCTTCTCGCGCAGCAGATCCTTGATCACCGGGTTCGCCTTCGCGACAAACAGCCCATCAAACGGCTGCCCTTCGTAGTTCCGCAGCTTACCCTGTGCGTCCACATTGCAAACCAGCGGCAGCCCATACTTCACGCCGGTCGCAAAATCGTCGGGCCCGTGCGAAGGCGCCGTATGCACCGCTCCAGTACCCTGATCGGTCGTCACATAGTTCGCGTTCACGCCCAGCACTTCGCGATCAAGGAACGGATGCGCGAACGTCACGCGATCCATCTTGTCGCCAAGGAAACTGGCGATTTCCATAGAATTCTTCAGCCCGCCTTCAAGATCGCAGGCCGCCTCAACCGCCTCGCGCAGCGCCCTCGCGATCACATAAACGGCGTCGCCTTGCTCCAGCGCAACGTACTCCGTCTCTGGACCAAACGCCACGGCCATCGACGCCGGCAGTGTCCACGGAGTCGTCGTCCAGATGATCGTGTACACGTTCTTGCCCGCCAGCCGCGGATCAATCGCTTCCGGCTTCGACGTCAGCTTGTAGCGCACATACACGCTCGGCGAGGTGTGCATCTCGTACTCAACTTCAGCCTCAGCCAGCGCCGTCCGGTCATGCGAGCACCAGTAAACCGGCTTCAGCCCCTTGTAGACGAAGCCCTTCTCGTAGAACCCATAAAACGTCTCCAGGATCTTCGCCTCGTACGGAAAATCCATCGTCGCGTACGGCTTTTCCCAACGCCCCAGCACGCCCAGCCGCTTGAACTGCGACCGCTGCAGGTCGATGAACTTTGCCGCATACTCGCGGCAAGCCTTGCGAACCTCCACCGGGTCCATCTCCAGCTTCTTGCCACCGATCTTTTCGTCCACCTTGATCTCGATCGGCAACCCATGGCAGTCCCAGCCCGGAACATACGGCGCGTCGAAGCCGGCCATCGTCTTGGTCTTCACCACGAAATCCTTGATGCACTTGTTCAGCGCATGGCCCAGGTGGATGGCGCCGTTGGCGTACGGAGGACCGTCGTGCAGGATGTACTTGGCCGCACCCTCGCGCGCCTTGCGAATCTGGCCGTAGAGATCCTCCGCGTCCCAGCGAGCCAGCCGCGCCGGCTCGTTCTGCGGAAGGTTCGCCTTCATCGCGAAATCAGTTTTGGGCAGGTTCAGCGTACCCTTCAGGGCCTTGCTCTTGTCAGCTTCCGACATCCGGTCTTTCCCCATCTCCCCATGGCGGGGCGTTCATCTTCAGTGCCCAGGTCTTTTTGCAGTCCAGTGGGCTCCGCCGCAGCTTAGCGGCCAAACCCTTATTGTAAAGCTCCCGCCTCTGGACCCGTACCCCCCGCCCTAAACCATCTACCTGTTTTCCACGTCTAAAAAGCAGGCACGGGATTATTCAAGAACAAGATGCGAGACAAGTTGGACCCCGCCCGCGTCTAATCGGAAAGCAAACCGGGGCAAGAGTTTGTAGAATGATCCCGGAGTTCGCAAACGCATCGCCGGCAACACGACGAGCAAAACGCGGACCGTAATCCACGGAAGAAGACCGCGTCACGGCTCCAGTTCCTCCTTTATGGCAGATTTCGAACCCGCACCCCGCGTCTCGACCCAGCCCACGGCCAATCTGCGTCCGGCAGATGAAACGCCTCACCTCGCCTCCGAATTGAAAGAGGAGGGCGTCTTCTCGTCGCTCGTCTCCAGCTTCCGCGACGTCTTTTTCCCGGTCAAGCTGCCCCCGCTGGTCCTCGAGTCCAAGCCCATCGCCGTGCCCGACCCCATGGCGATCAAGCGCAGCCCGGCCTCCGCTGCCATCGCCTTTGGCCTGCATGCAGCCATTTTTCTCATTATTGCGCTCATCATCGCGCATCAGGTTGTGGTCTCGGTAGCTCCCAAAAAGGACGCAACCGCCATCAGCATTCCGCCTCCCCCCCCGATCCTGCCCAAGAAGGAAGCCATGGGTGGCGGCGGTGGCCAGCACGACCTCGCCCCGGTCACCCAGGGCCATATTCCCAAGGCCTCGCCTCAGCAACTGGTTCCACCCAAGGCGCCGCCCACCATCCCGCCCAAGCTGGCCGTTGACCCCACCGTCAACATCCAGCCGGATATCAAGATGGCCAGCAACGCCCCCAACATCGGCATGCCCAACTCGCCGCTCAAGGGCTTCTCCATGGGCAATGGCAACGGTTCGGGCATCGGTTCAGGCAATGGCAACGGCGTCGGTCCGGGTTCCGGCGGCAACATGGGCGGCGGACCGATGCACATTGGCGGAGCCGTTCGGCCGCCGGTCCTTACCTACGGCCCCGATCCCGAGTTCTCCGAGGAAGCCCGCAAGGCCAAGTTCTCAGGCAACGTCCAGGTCTATCTCTGGGTCGATGAGCAGGGAAACCCTTCGCACGTCCGCGTAATTCGTGGCGTCGGCATGGGGCTGGACGAAAAGGCCGTCGAAGCCGTTCGCCAGTACAAGTTCAAGCCCGCAATGATGAACGGCAAGCCGGTCAAAGTCGACCTATATATAGAAGTAAATTTCCAGATTTTCTAGTCGTAAATTTTCAGATTTTCTAGTCGTCAACTTCCAGATTTTCTAATCATCAATCGCCAGATCTTTTGATCAGGTCCGGCTTCTCCGGGCCGCGCATCAACCGGCTCTGCAGCCGGCGAATGCTCCTCCGCATTCTGCGTACTACGCTACGCAGGGAGCCGCCCGGTTCAAGGCGAAGCTCTTCGATGCTTGCCACGCCCCTTGGTCGCGGAATTACCAGGACCGGACCTTCGCGCTCCACGCGCATCAACCGCGGCTTGGCGGATTCGGGGGCCGGTGTGGGCGGATCGTAGGGAAAAGGTACAAGCTTCGAGCGATTCATGCCCGGCCTATCGGCCTGCATCGCAGCGTTGTTTATCGCAACCCCAGTTTGTTTGAATTCCGTACACCCGCTGGCTAGTGCGCAGCAGCCGCCAGCATACCCACACCCACAACCCCTACCTCGTCGAACGTCAGGTTCTCCGCCGGACTCCCCGTCTCATCCTTCCAGCGCAGAAACATCTTGCCGTAGCTCTCGGTCGAGCACCGCTCCGGCGCCACACCCAGCCGGATCAGCATCGCATCAATCCACTCCGGCGCACCTTCCAGCTCAGCCCATACCCCAATCGGCGTTTCATCCACCACCAGGTGCCCGCCACCGCTCTCCCACTCAGTACGGAACTTCTCATAGCGGAACACCGGCACGTATCCAAGCTGGAAAAATATCTCCGCCAGCGCAGCACAGTCTTCCACCTCGCTCTCACTCTCCAGGCGGGTCTTGTAGCGCTCGTCGCTGGCGCCGGCGGGCTGGCGTTTGTGGGTCAGCACGCAGCGTCCCGCATAGTTCCGCAATCGCAGAATCTGCCTGCGCGCACGCAGTGTGCGGTCAGGCGTGTCGTAGAGTGTGTTGCTCTCAAACGACCGCTCCGTCTTCAGCCGGAAACCGGCCTCACCGATAGCGACTCGTAGCGTGCTCGCGTCGTCCACCGAAAACTTCAGCTCGATCTCCGCAGCCTGCATCCGTGAAGTATACGTTTCTGCGCCGTCAACGAACCGTTCTTCGGTGGAAATCAAGCATCGCAGTTTCGCTCCAACCGTCTCGATTCGCTAGGATGGAACTGCCACATGCCAACCACGCTGCATCTCGACGCCAGCCGCCCCGCCGACCGCGAACGCGCCGCCCAGATCCTCCGCGAAGGCCGCCTCGTCGCTTTCGCCACGGAAACCGTCTACGGCCTTGGAGCCAACGCGCTCTCCGCCGACGCCGTAGCCCGCATCTTCGAGGCCAAGAAGCGCCCCTCCTGGGATCCGCTCATCGTGCATCTCGCCTCAGCCTCGCAACTGGCTGACATCACACGCCTTCCGCCACCCCTCGCCTTCCGCATCTCGGCTCTCGCGAACGCCTTCTGGCCCGGCCCGCTCACCCTTCTTTTGCCACGCAATGCCAACATCCCCGACGCCGTTACCGCCGGCGGCCCGCTTGTCGGAGTCCGCGTCCCCGCCCATCCAGCAGCTCTGGCGCTCCTCGAAGCCGCGCATCTCCCCATCGCCGCCCCCAGCGCCAACCTCTACGGCCACACCAGCCCCACAACGGCAGCGCATGTGCTCGCTGACCTCGATGGCCGCATCGACGCTGTGCTCGACGCTGGCCCCACCTCCATTGGCCTGGAATCCACCGTCCTCGACCCCACCCAGACCCCGATGGTCCTGTACCGCCCCGGAGCCATCACCGCCAGCCGCCTCACCGCGGTGACCGGAGTCGCTGTAGAGATCTTCCAGCCCGGCGAATCCAGCCCCTCTACGCCGCAGCAGGCTCTGCCGTCTCCCGGAGTCGGTCTCCGCCACTATGCTCCGCACGCCCGTCTCGTTCTCGTCGAAGGCAGTTCCGAAGCCCTCAACAGGGAACTGCTCACCCTCGCCAACGACCCCACCCACCATGTCGGCGTCCTGATCCCCAGCGGCTGGCCCGTCGACATCTTCAGCCACAAATATCCGGCGATCCTCGAACCCTGGGCAGACTGGAACGATCCCCACTCGCTCGCCGCCCGTCTCTTCGCCGGTCTCCGCTCGCTCGACGACCGCGGCGCCACCGTCATCGTCTGCCCCCTCCCCGAACCCGGGGGCATGTCCGACGCCATCCGCGACCGCCTCCGCAAAGCCGCCCGCCCCGCCTAAGCGTCCCGCACTAACAACTACTTCATCACGCTTCCCGCTGGGTGCGCTTCGCTCGCCTTGTACAGGTACTTGATGCCGGACTTGTAGATCATCACCCGCGTCCGTCCTGTCTTCAACTTCAGCACGCACTTGTCGTACCACTCGATCACCCCATCGAGTTGCTCGCCATCTTCCAGCACCACCGTCATCTCCGTCTGCTGCTGCATCTGCTTCTGGAAGTAAAACGCCTCGGCATGCGAGCTCTCGAGCGTCGAATGCGGTTCTACAGCCATTGCATGAGTCAGCGGATCTTCCGCATGTACGGGATCGCGCCGGCGTCCGTCCACCGGCAGATGCGGGCGAATCAGCTTGCGTGTTCCATTGAACGTGTCGTCCTTGCGGCCGGCTCGAGTGCTGTCGGTCAAAACGTGTTTCACCTCATTGAAAGTAAGGGAGCCCATAGAGAAAAGTCCGCACGGTCCGTCGAACCCCATGACCTGAGTCACGTCCCCGGTTCAGGTTGCCTGGTTAACTGATCGTTGGATGCAGATACGAGCCCAAACGTGCGAAGGTTTCCAGAATCATCGCACACCAACCTGCTAAAAAAGAGCAAAATCGCGCACCCGCCGTTACCGCCCCGCAGATTCCATCTCTGCCGTCATCGCGTCCAAACTCAACGACCGCAACAGGTTGCGCCGCATCCCGCTCTGCACCGCGTCGAGCTCCCGCACCGCCGCTTCCATCCAGGCAAAATCAAACGTGTCCGCAAGTCGTTGCAGATCAGCCATCTTGTCGATATTCCGCACCCTCTCACCCACTCCGGCCTGCAGCAGCAGCATGTCTTCCAGCAGACTCGCCAGCGCCCGCAGTAGCGCCGTAGTCTTCGCCTGCCCCTCAGCGCCAGCACGATACGTTTCCGTCATCTTGAACAGCGCCGTATGGTCCCGCTGGCCTCCGCCTCGCTCGGCCGTCTGCAGCATCGTCAACGCATCCGCCCGCGCCGCCGCATACTCCGCCAGGTTGAACCCCATCGCCCGCCCTGCAGCCCCTTCGCTCAGCCGCGCCGTCAGCTCCCGCTCGCTCCGGCTCAACTCCAGCCGGCTCTTCGCCAGCAGCGCCGTAATCTCCTCCGGAGGCAGCGCCCCCAGGTGCGCCACCGCGCAGCGCGATCGAATCGTCGGCAGCAGTTCGCCGAGGTTCTCCGCCATCAGCACAATGTGCACAAAGTCGGGCGGCTCCTCCAGTACCTTCAGCAGGGAATTAGCCGCCTCTTTCATGAACGCCGCCGAGGTAATCAAAAATACCTTCGCCGGCGCCTCAGTCGGCAGATACTGCGCCCGCCCAATGATCGTCCGCACCTGCCCCAGCTTGATCATCAACTGCGGTGGATCCGGCGGAATCACCAGTACATCCGGATGAGTCTGCACCATCACCCGCGTGTCCTTCTTGTCGGTCTCGCGCATGTCCTCGCGAGCCGCCACTGCCTCATCGACCCGCGCCTCCAGATCCGCGCTTTCGGCAATCCGCACGCAGTTCCGGCAAACTCCGCAGAACGACGCCAGCTCTCGCCCATCCTTCATCTCGCGAGGCTTGTTCTCGCACTCCAGCGCCATCGTCAGCATCAGCGCCAGCGTGTACTTGCCCGCGCCCCGTGGCCCCAGCAGGATCAACGAATGCGGCAACCGCCCCGCAGCAATCGTCGCCCGCAGACTCTCCACCACATGCCCATTGCCCACAAACTCGTCAAAGTTTTTCGGAAGCGCCATTCACACAACGATACCGTTTTTGCAATCCACAAAACATCCCGAACTTCAGTCTGCGCGGAAATCGGCATGCCCGGCGTATCCTGTAAAAGATTGTTCGAGAACTCTCGGAGAGAATCGCAATGATGAACTACGACCTTACTTCCGTCCTCGAAAACGCTCCTGTGGGTCAATGGATCGCCTTGTCCCACAATCACGACCGCATCGTCGCGACAGCGCCACTGATGGAGGATGCCATCGCGGCCGCGCAGGCAAAGGGAGAAGAAAATCCGGTCATGATGAAGGTCCCACCCGCCGGAGCACTCATCCTTTAGCGATGGATTTTCAATACACACGATTCTTCAAGGGACCGGATGAGGCTTTCCCAGACCGCAGCGTGCTGCAACGGCCAGTCGTGGGAATACTCTTGCAGAAGAACGGCAGGTCCGTAACCACCATGGCTCTCGTCGACTCGGGCGCCGACTTCTGGATCTGTGGGACCTGCAGGTCGGGCAGGGGGGGAGGCGGCGGAATGGTCTCGGTCGGCGGGAGCGGAGCGCCCGCAGCTCGAACGGTCGAAGGATG
>JAZKBC010000209.1:18971-20461 GCA_040388825.1 Acidobacteriota bacterium
TCACTCTTCCCACGCCCCGAAAGTCGATATTCTCCGGCACGGCGGACGCTACACAAACCGCGTACTTCGAAACCGTTCAAGCCACTCTCTGGAACGCCATCGACGAAGACCCGCCGCTTACTTTTGACCTCTACGCCGGCTTCTGCGACTCTCTTGAACACGTAGGCCTTGGCTTGCTTGGCCAGCATGGCTTCTTCACGCGTTTTGAAGTCAACTTCAAGCTGTCGGCTAACATCCTCTCGATCAAATAGTTTTCAGTGCCCGCATCACCATCGGCCACTTCGGCCTAAGCGTGATCTTCGCCTGCGGCACCACCGGATACCGTGCGACAAACTCCAGCTTCCACCGCTGCGCAATCGTAGCCAGCCCCAGCACGCCTTCCATCCACGCAAACCCCTCGCCGATGCATTGCCTCCTCCCGCCACCGAAAGGGAAGTAGACGAACCGCGGCCGCCCCGCCTTGGCCTCCGCCGTATGCCGCTCCGGCCGAAACTCCAGCGGCGCGTCCCAGTACTCCGGAGACCGCTGCAGCACATACTGGCTCACGAAAAAATGTGATCCCGGCGGAATCCTGTACTCTCCCAGCGTCACCGCCTTGGTCGACTTCCTTCCCATCGCCCACGCCGGCGGATACAGCCGCATCGACTCCGCAAACACCATCTCCGTGTACTTCAGCCGTGCATAGTCGTCCACCGTAGCATCGCGCCCACCCAGTACCTCCGCGACCTCCGCATACATCTTCGCGGCGGCGTCCGGATTCTGGCTCAGCAGATACCACGTCCACGTCAGCGCATTTGCCACGGTCTCATAGCCCGCCAGAAAGATCGTCAACGCCTCATCCCGCACCTGCGTATCGCTCATCCCCGAGCCGTCTTCTTCAACATCGCGCGAAGCCACCAGCATCGACAGCAAATCGCCCCGCGCCTCCAACTCGTCCTGGCTCAACTTGCGTCTTTCCGCAATCATCTTCCCGACAATCGCATCCAGCCGCGCGCGCGACTTCCGAAACTGCATCACCCCGGGAATCGGCCAGTGCAACACGCTCTCCAACTTCGGAAACGCAACGAGGAAGTTGTACAACCCCATGATCGTGTTCACCTCGCCTGCAACGGACCTCACCTCGTCGGTCACTTCCGTGTCGAACAGCGTCCGCGCCACGATGTGCAGACTCAGCTGCATCATCTGTTCGGCGATGTCGATCTCCTCGCCCTCGCGCCAACCCTCACAAGCCGCCTTCGCATTGGCAACAATCTGCCCCGCATACCCAGCAATCCTCTGCCGATGAAACGCCGGAGCCGCAATCCGCCGCTGCCGCATATGGATCGGATCATCGCTCGTAATCAACCCTTCACCCAGCAGGATCTTCATCCGCTGCAGCGTCCGCTCCTTCACGAAGCTCCCCGCCTGGTTGATCAGAATCTCCTGCACCCACTCCGGATCGTTCACAAACACGATCGTCGTCCGCATGAACCGGTAGCAGGCAATCCGCC
>JAZKBC010000209.1:20471-35602 GCA_040388825.1 Acidobacteriota bacterium
CAAACGTTTTGTGCAAGTGCTCAAACAGCGGAATCGGCTCGCCGAAGTTCACCCACTTCCGCCGCGAGTAAAACAGCAGTGACCGCTTCAACCCCGGCGGCAGCCGCCACTCACCCTCATTGCGCGCAGGCAGGTAGTCGTAGTCCTTCTCGAAATCCCGTTTCACACAGCTACCCCAGCTTCTTCCGCACCACCGCCGCAATCTCTTCCGCAATCGCCTCGATGCGCGCCTCGCGGTCAATCACATGCACCCGCTCCGGTTCTCTCTCGGCAATCTCGCGATACTGCGCATACACCCGCCCATAGAACTCATCGTCCTCACGCTCAAAACGATTCTCGTCCGTCCCCACTCTCTGTACATGCCGCTCATTGCGCCGCCGCGCCCGAGCCAGCGAAGCCTCCAGCGGTGGCAGCAGCAGGATCGTCAGCCCCGGCCAGAAGTCCCCGCAAACGGCCTTATGCACCGCCAGCACCCGCTCGCTCCCCAGCCCACGCCCACCACCCTGGTATGCCTCAGACGAGTCGGTGTAGCGATCGCAAAGTACCACCGCACCTTCCTCCAGCGCCGGCTTCACCACCTGCATCAGCGACTGCGCCCGATCCGCAAACATCAGCGCCAGCTCGGCCTCTGGAGCAATCGTGCCCATCTCGGCCTCACTCCGCGAATCCAGCAGTACCGCACGAATTCGGTCCCCCAGCACCGTTCCACCCGGGTTCCGCAGCGTCACCACCCGCCGCCCTTCGGCTTCCAGCGTCTCCGCCAGCCGCCGCAGCTGGGTCGTCTTGCCTGACCCATCAAGTCCTTCAAAAGTAAGAAACAATCCTCGGCTCACCAGCCGAGTTTACTGCACCTATCCCTGCGCAGACTCCTACTTTGTCACCTTCGATTCCCACACCGCACTGCCATCGGCTTTCAACGTCACCACCAGCGGGCCCTGCTCTCCCTCGAGCAGATCCGGCCCACTCACCGAGTGCTGTTTTCCCGCAGCATCCAGCCACAGAACCTTCGTCGCCCCATCCCCAAGAATCTTGAACCGGTAGTCATACTCCGCGCCCGCAGCCAGCACATCCGTGCCAAAGCTCGCGCTCGGATAATCCACCTCAACCACCGTCACCTTCGCCCCGGAATCATTCCGCACCACCGCCGCCACATACTTCGACTTGCATCCTGCCAGCACGCAAACTACCGCCAACCCGCCCACTCCCATCAATCGCTTCATCATCATGCTTTCAGCTTAGTCCCGATCGCCGGCTTTTTCGTACCCCTTCAAAGTCCGCAGGAACTCCGGCAGCCGCTTCTCCGCCGCAACCATCCGCAGCCACTCGCGATTGTTCATCGCCGGATACCCACTCACCACCGCTCCCGCCTCCACATCCGAGGGAATCCCCGTTTGCGCCGTCGCCACCGCTCCATCGCCAATCGTCAAATGCCCGGCCACCCCGACCTGCCCCGCCAGAATCACATTCCGCCCTACCGTAGTCGACCCCGCCAACCCCACCTGCGAGCACAGCAGCGTATTCTCGCCCACGCTCGACCCATGCCCCACCTGCACCAGGTTGTCGATCTTCGCCCCTTTGGCGATCCTCGTCTCCCCAATCGACGCCCGGTCCACGCAAGCGTTCGCCTGTACTTCCACCGAGTCCTCCAGCACCGCCGGCCCGGCCTGCACAATCTTCACCCACCGCCCCTCGGCGTTCTTGGCAAACCCAAAACCATCCGCCCCGATCACCGCTCCGTTCTGCAGCGTCACATCATCGCCCAGTCGGCAACCCTCGCGCACAACAGCATGCGCATGCGCCAGGAATCGATCACCGACCGTAACTCCCGGATACAACACCGCATGCGGCAGAATCACCGCATCTTCCCCCACCACGCAGTGCTCACCAATCACCACATAAGCCCCGAGATGCGCCCTCGCTCCAACCTTCGCCGACTCTGCCACGACAGCCGTCGGATGAATCCCTGGCGCATACTTCGGTGGCGGATAGAACGCCTCAATCGCCCGCGACCACGCCAGATACGGATTCGCAATCCGCAACGTCGCCGTTGCCACAGCAGGGAAGCCCGGCTCCACAATCAACGCCGCCGCGCCGCTCGAACGTGCCAGTGACGCGTACTTCGGGTTCGCTACAAACGTCACGTGTTCCGGTCCCGCCGTCTCAATCCCCGCCAGACCCGTCACCTTGCGCGCCGCCGCCTCACCTGGAGAGCCACCTTCGCCCGCAACAAGCTCTGCGCCCAACCGTTCTGCCAATTCTCCCAGGGTCATGCACGAGATTGTAGCCTGCCTGAACCCTCGTTCGCTGTCTCAAAACAGCTCAGCCTGCAGCTTCTCCAGCACCGCCTTGGCGCTCTCCTTCTGCGCTCCGGCCCGTTTCGAAGGAGACGTCACCAGCCCCAGCAGTTCCACCGTCTTTAATGCGCCCCGCGGGACAAACACCCGCAGCGTATTCGACTTCGGATCCGGGGGAGCAAGAAACAGCCCCCGGTCCTCAATCAGCGTCTCGATAAACCCCATGTCGAAGTTCGCCAGGCCCTCCAGCGTCTCCCCATCCTGGAACCCCAGCCTCAGCCAAAGCCCCTCACCCCTCGGTCGACCTGCAAAGGCTGTCTTCCCAACCCGTTCTGGATCAATCGAATCGTCCAGATTAAAATCTCGCACATAAGCAATTGTCTTGATCTCGCTCAAATCAATTGACTTCGCTCGCCCATCCACCTCCAGCAGCGTCACTTGTCCCGAACTGAGCAGCCCCATCGCCGGCAGATATCCCCATGAGAGGCCGCCCTCAAACCGCCGCACCACCACTTTTTTGTGTGCTGCCGCCATAAAATCCCAGCTTTCCAGGCACCGATTCTCGCACGGCGCTTCAAAGCGCCACAAAATTAGTGCAAAAAGGTAGCCTTTCCGGCACCCCTGATGTACAATCCACCTTGGCGTTGAGCCAGGAGCTTGGTCGTAAATAGTTGACTCTTCACAGGTTAGCTCCTCCGCTGACGGCTGCTTGACGGTTCGGAGCCTTTCTACCCCTATGGCCGATTACATTTATCTGTTGCAGACGCGACTCACGCCCGCGCAACAATCTGCTCTTCAGCATGTCCGTGACGCCGCCAAATCCCGCGGCATGACCGTCTTCCTCGTCGGCGGAGCCGTCCGCGATCTTACCAGCGGCTCGCCCATCCGTGACCTCGATGTAGCGGTTCAGGGAAACGCTACAAAGCTCAGAAAAGACTTGCAGAAGTTCGCTACGCTGATCGGCGAAAACGAGCCCGCGCAGACGCTTTACTTCAACTTTCCCGGCGGCGTCCGCTTTGAAGTGGGTTCGACCCTCTCGGTCACCTACCCCAAGCCCGGCAAGCCCGTTTACAAGCCCGCCAACATTCTCGACGACCTCCGCCGCCGCGACTTTACCGCCAACGCCATGGCCATCTCTCTCAACGAGGGCTCCTTCGGCCTCCTGATGGACCCGCTCAACGGCGTCGCCGACCTCGAAAACCGCGAGTTCCGCCTGGTTTCCAATTACGGATTCATCGAAGATCCCGCCCGCATGATCCGCGTCCAGCGCCTCTCCGCGCGCCTCGGCTGGCACATGGAAGAGAAAACCCAGCAGCGCTACGAGAACGGCAAGGCCGAGGACTACATCGCCGCCCTCAGCCCCTTCCAGCGCGGCTACGAGATCGAAGAGATCTTCCACGAAGAGGATCCCCTTCGCGTCATGCGCCGCCTCGAAAACGAAGGCTGGAGCAAATCCCTCTTTCCGGCCTGGACAGCCTCCAAGGCCAACGAGGCCGAGATCACCCGCCTCCGCGACCTCTCCGGCCAGCTTGAAGTCATGGGCATCCACGCCGACCCCTCGGCCGCCCAGTTTCCGCTGCTCACCGCCAAGCTGGCCCCCAAGGATGTCTCCGCCCTCAAGAAGACCTTCGCCCGCCCCGGCTTCGTCGACCAGATCGCCGCGCTCGAGCCCGCCACCAAGGCTTTCGCCACCCTCTTCTCCTCCAAGGCCGCCGCCGCGCCTTCCGACGCCTGGAAGATGCTCTACGCCGCTGCCCCGGAGACAGTCCTCTCGCTCGCGCACACCTCCAAGAGCGCCCCCATTCAGGCCAAGTTCACCGCCTTCTTCAAGGATTGGTCGCAAGCGAAGAACAAGATCCCGTACCAACTCATGCAGGAGATGCGCATCGTCCCCGACCTGCCCATCTACAACGAACTGCTCGAAAAACTCTTCTACGCCATTATGGATGGCAAGCTCGACACCCCGGAGGCCGCTCGCGCCTTCCTCGAGCCCTACTCGCCCCCTGCTCCTCCGCCGCCAGTCAGTCTCCGCCGCCGCGCCGTCAAGCGCGAAGCCAAGACCCCCAAGCCCCGCGCCAAGAAGGCCGCAGCAGTCGCTCTCGAAGCCGCCGCCGAAGCACCAGAAGCGGTAGAAGCGTCAGTGGCTGCTGCTCCTGCACCCGTTGCCCCGGTGAAGGCCGCCAAGCCGGCACCTGCGGCAAAGGAAGCAGCGAAGCCCGCAGCTCCCGCCAAAGCCGTCAAGGCGCCAGCCAAGCCTGCTCCCAAGGCAGCGAAAGCACCCGCCCCCAAGCCCGCAGCCAAGAAAGCTGCGCCAGCCAAGGCCAGCAAGCCTGCTCCGAAGCCCTCGGCAAAGAAGCCGGTGAAAAAGGCCGCAACCAAGGCAGCTGCCAAGAAGGTCGTCGCCAAGAAAGCAGCGAAGCCCGCTCCCAAGCCGGTCAAGAAGGCAGCCAAGCCCGCGCCAAAACCTGTCAAGAAGACCGCTCCGAAGAAGCCCGCACCCAAGCCAGTCAAGAAAGCCGCAAAATCCAAAGGCCGCCGCTAAGGCGGCCTTTCACTTTCCCGCAGGCACCGCCAGCTCTACCCACCGAGCCCCGTCGCTGCCCGAGTACATCAGCCGCCCCACTCCATCCTTCGAGCTCTTCAACAGCACCAGGACGTCAGCCTTATCCGCGTCCATCTCCTCTACCCACACATCCTCCCCCCGCAAACTTCCCGGAGCCTTTCTCCAGCTCACCCCATCATCGGCGCTCATCCACAGCGCTGACCGATAGCTCCCGCGCTCGCTCACCACAGCCAAACCGAAGCCGTTCTCCGACAGCATCTCTTCAGCCGCTTCCGGAGCCGCAGCCGCCCCACCTGGCTCCTCCATCTTCACAGGAACGCTCCACGCCGTAGCCACCTTCTCCCGGCATACCCGTCCCACGCTTCCACCCATCGCCGGAGCATCCACCGCCCCACTGTGCTCGTTCGGCGGATAGTAGCTGACTCCAACGCAGATTCTCCCGTCAGCATCAGGCCATCGCCAGTACCGTCCCTCGACACACTCCGGACACCACGGCGCCTTCTGCGCAAACGTCGGATTCCTCACCCAGTCATTCCCGCCGCTTACCGTATGCCACATTGAAACCCTCTGCCTGGAGGGAAGCGTCAGTGCCATCCACGCCTCGGTGTCCGACACCGGCAATAACACCTGCACAAAGTCCGTCCCGATCGGCAGCCCCCACGCCGCCTTCTTGATCCAGTGCGTTCCGCCATCCACCGTCGTCAGCAGCACCTCCGGCATGCTGTTCATCACCGAGTCACCCTCCAGCAGCATCCACCCGCGCGACGGCGTCACCATCTCCATCATCTTCACCCGCACGATTTCCCGCCCCAGCGCATCGGTCAGCTCCGACCGCGCCACCTTCCACTCCACCTTTCCCCGCAACTCTCCAGCAACCGCCGTAGCCTGCACCAGCTCATACCCGCAGCTCATCTGGTCGGCACGATCATGCACCGCCACATCCAGCGACGCATACATGGCCCATCGTTTCTTCTCACAATTCCCATGGCTCACCCAAAGCAGCCGCACCACGCCATCCGAAGCCTCGACGGTCACATAAGGCCGGTCATCCACCTCGCGCTTCTGCCCCGCAAACACCACCAGCTCCGGCGGCAACCCCACCGCCATCCACCGCGACTCATCACCCAGCGCAACCTGCCACAATTGAAAGTTGGCCACACCCTCGGACCACACCAGTGCTCGATGGTCCCCCAGCATCGCAAATCCCGAAGCCCACTGGGCTTGGCCTCGCATACAGAACCCCGCCAGAACAACCAGCATCCACGCGCACCGAACCCGCATGCCTAGCCTCACGCGCTTACTCGCGGCTGCGCTTCCGCACTTCGATGTTCAACCGCTTGATCTTCTGGTTCAGCGTCGACAGCGGTACGCGGAAGTACTCCGCCGCCTCCGTCTGGTTCCAGTTGCAGCGCTCCAGCCGGTCAGCAATAATCCGCCGCTCGATATCTTCCATCACATCGAACAGGGAAGCGTCCGGCCTCTGCTCCAGCAAGCTCGTCGAGTAGCTGTTCCCCCGCAACTGCGCCGGCAACAAGTCCGGGCTCAACGTCGGCCCATTCGACAGCACCACACCGCGCTCCATCGCGTTTTCGAGCTCACGCACGTTGCCCGGCCAGTCATAATCCATCATGATCCGCAGTGACTCAGCGCCAAGCTCCGGCGGCGGAAACCCATTCTCCTCCGCATAGAACTTCAGAAAGTGATTAGCCAGCAGCGGAATGTCTTCCTTGCGTCCACGCAGCGGAGGAAGCTCCACCAGAATCACCGCGAGCCGATAGAACAGATCCTCGCGGAATCGTCCTTCCTTCACCGCCTGCTGCAGGTTCACATTCGTCGCGGCCACGATCCGAACGTCCACCTGGATCTCGACCGTCCCACCCACATGCATGAACCGCCGGTCCTGTAGCACGCGCAGGATCTTCGCCTGCATGTCCATGCTCATCGTTCCGATTTCATCGAGGAACAGCGTTCCTCCGTCGGCCACTTCAAACAAACCCTTCTTCGCCGCGACTGCCGAAGTAAATGCTCCACGCTCATGTCCAAACAGCGTCGACTCCAGCAAATCAGAAGGCACTGCACCCGTATTCACCGGCACAAACGGCTTGTCTCTCCGCGGTGAGTTCGCATGAATCGCCTTCGCGATCAGCTCCTTGCCTGTCCCGCTCTCGCCCTGGATCAGCACTGTCGACCGGCTCGGCGCCACCTGCGCTACCAGATCGAACAGCCGCAACATCGCATCGCTCTTGCCCACAATGTTCGTGAACGAGTAGCGCTGCTTCAGCGTCCGCTTCAGCTGCACCACTTCCTGCTCGGCAACATTACGCCCGATCGCTGCACGAATATCCGCCAGCAGCTTCTCGTTGTCCCACGGCTTCTGTACAAAGTTCGCAGCGCCCGCGCGAATCGCATCGACCACATTGCCGACGGTCCCGTAGGCCGTAATCATGATCACCGGAAGATCCGGCACCAGCGACTTGATCCTCGGCAGCAGGTCGATCCCGCTCTCGCCCGGCAGCGCCAGATCCAGCAGCAGAAGGTCGTAGCTGTGGCGCGTCAGCGCGTCGAGTCCCGAGTGTCCATCCCCGGCCATCTCCACCTTGAAGCCTTCCAGCGTCAGCAGTGTTTCGAGCGAATCGCGAATCCCCGCTTCATCGTCGATGATCAGGATTCTTTGGCCCCGTACCGTCCCGCTTTGGCTGTTCACCGTACCCGGACGCTCGCTCAATGCGGCGTTAGACATGCACTACCGTACCTTTCTCACCCATCGGACCCGGCCCACCGGCCGCATCCCGCTTGGTTCCAACCGTCTCCGCGGCAGGGAACACCAGCCGGAACACCGTACCCTCACCAACGCTGCTCGTCACATCGATCGTGCCCGCATGCTCCTGCACAATTCCGTACGTCACCGCCATGCCCAGGCCGGTGCCCTTGCGTTGTCCATCCTTCGGTGTGCTCTTGGTCGTAAAGAACGGATCGTAGATCTTGCGGATGACTTCAGCAGGCATGCCCGCACCATCATCTTCCACGCGCAGCTCCACTCCGTTGGACGTAGCCACCGTCGAAATGCGTACCGTCCCGCGGCCCTTATCCTGCAGCGCGTCCTTCGCATTCAACACCAGGTTCACTAACACCTGCTGTAGCTTGCCGCGGTTGCCGCTGATCGCCGGCAGCGGCTCGCAGAACTCCGTCACCACCGCCACGCCGGCGGACCGCATCTGGTGCTCCAGCAGCAGTACCGTCTCGCGAACAATCGCATTCAAATCCACGCGTCCAAAGTCCACGCTGCCCATGCGCGAAAAGTTCAGCAGCCCATTCACAATCTCGCTGGCCCGGAAAGTCTGCTGCGTAATCTTCTCCAGCACCGGACCCAGCCGCGCATGCGTCTCTTCATCCGCGCGAAGCTGCTTGCCCAGCATCTGCGTGTAGCTCGAAATCACCGCCAGCGGTGTGTTCACTTCATGCGCCACCCCCGCAGCCAGTAACCCAATCGACGACAGCTTCTCCGCCTGCGTCAACTGCGTCTCCATGTTGATGCGGTCGGTAATGTCATCGACAATAATGATCCGTCCCACCGCATCAAAGTCGCGATTCAGCAGCGGAGCCATCGTGATGTTCGCCACTCTCGACTCACCCGTGGGCGTCGACAGCCGGAATTTGTACAGCGTGCTCACACCCGGCTCATGCCGCATGTGGTCGAACTCCTGCAGAAACTCAGCGGGGAACACCGCACTCAGCGGCCGCCGCAGAGCCTCCGCGCGCGGCGTCGCATACATCACTTCCATCTGCGCGTTCCAGCTTTCTATCTTGTCCTGCAGATCCACGGCGAACACGCCAATGTTGATCGACTCCACGATGTTCTCGTTGAAGTCCCGCAGCCGTTCGAAGTCGAAGATCTTCCGCTCCAGCCGCCGATACAGCTGCGCGTTCTGAATCGCAATCCCGATATATCCCGCCAGCGACTCGAGCAGCTCCATATCCTCGCTCGAAAGAAAATCGCCCTCGCCCGTTCTCCCCAGCCCCAGCACTGCGATCGTGCTGTGCCCCGAGCCTCCATGCCGCGCCGCGCGACACGGCACATAGTAGTTCAGATCCAGCGCGGAAGCGGTCCTGCGCTGCAACTCTGGCAGCCGCAGCATCGCCTGCGGGCTCTCGAAGAACAGGTGACTCCCGCCATCGCGGCGGTCGAAGTCCAGAAACGCCAGCTCCAGCGAATCCGCATTCCCCAGCACCTGCTGGCTCAGCCCATGCGACGCCGCGAGCGAGAATCGGTTGCGTCCTTCCAGCTCTTCATGCGCCAGGAACACCGCGCACCGCGTCACCAGCAGTGTCTCCGGCAGCCGCTCCACAATCGACTCCACCAGCGTCCGCAGATCCGTCTGCGCGTTCAGCTCCTTGCCAAACTCCACCAGCGTCTCGCGATAATCAATGCCTTTGCGGTCGAACACGCGATCCACCCGCGCCTGCACCATCCGCTTCAGCGGCTCAAACACCAGCCCCGTCACAATGACCGCGATGATGATCGCCCAGTCGCGCAACGCTTCGCTCTTGAAGCGTCCGTGCACCATGTCAGCCGCAAGCGCGATCACCAGGAAGTACATCCCGGCCAGCGCTGCTGTCACCAGCGTGTACGTCACACCGCGCTTGAAGATCAGGTCCACATCCATCAGCCGGTAGCGCACAATCGCCCAGCTGAACGTCAGCGGCAACAGGATCAGCGACAGCGTCGCCACCTTTGTCAGCGTCCCCGGAACATTCGCGTCGAACAGGAACGGAATCACGTACAGCACCGTGAAGGGAAGCGTCGTCAGCAGCGTTCCGCGCGACAGCCACTTCAACTGCTGGCGCTGCAACGGCTGCAGCTCACGGCGATATCGCACCCAGAACACCGCCGCCGCCAGGATGTAGTAAGTCGCCAGGTACGCCAGGTCGATCTTGTCCACCCGGTGCTGAAGCAGCTCCGTAGGCTGCCACACCTTCAGCGACATGTAGTGCAGCACTGCCAGAATCAGGCCCGGCAGATACAGCAGGGGATACAGCCAACGCCGTCGTCCCCGGCTTGCCGTCTCTCCCGTAAAACTCATCGCAAAATGGAGAAACAGCGCAGGCTGCATCGCCGCCGCAATCACGTTCGCCGTCAGCACTGCCAGGTCCAGCCCGTCCAGCACCTCGGTGAACTTGAACGCGTACAGGATAAAACTCACCAGGCAGAACACATAAAAATGCGTCGACTTCGGTGCCGTCCAACGTCGGAACAGCACATACAGCCCGATCGCCAGGTACACCAGCGCAATCAGCCGCATCACCTGCTGATCCGTCCGGTCCGCCGGAACCAGGATCACCTGCACATCCAGCGCCGCTGGCCGCAGCGAGTCCGGCGTCTTCCTCAAAATCGAGTACTTTGCCTTGCCATAAACGCCTGTGCTTCCAATCTCGCGGTCCAGCTCGGCAATGTTCACCGTGCGCGACTCGTTCACCGCCGTTAGCACATCACCGGCACGAATCCCCGCCCGCTCTCCCTGGGTTCCCGCTGGAACATTCGCTGCTCTCAGCCCACCCAAGGTCTCAATCCAGCGCACCCCATCCGTGGGCGGATCGTAGCTGCTCTCCTGCACCAGATTTGCAATGGCCAACCCAAACGCCGCCAGCGTGAACACCGCCAACAGCACAGCCAGCAACCGGGTTGAGGAACCGTTTTTCACGGGAACTCTCTCGTTAATAAACCACTACTTTAACTGTGCAGCAAATTACGGGCCAAAGCAGGATTTCCCGGCCTTTCCCTCGTTTCAACCGTCTCTGCCTGCCGTAAGATGCATCTTTTCATAGGCACATACGGAATTGCGGATGTCCAGATTTTCGGCTCTCCTCATAATGAACCATCTCCGAACCGTTTGCACAACTCCTGATGCTTGACCGCCAGTACCATAGTGCGTTGAACTGAATCTTTATGTCCTCGCCCCTGCTCCATCTTATCCAGCGTCGTTCCATCACCGTGGACGGAATCCGCCTCGCCTACCTCGAGCACGGCGTCGCTGCGCCCAAAACTCCCTCGCTCATCATCCTGCATGGCCTTATGGGATGCGCCGACACGATGACCCTCATGATGGTCGAGCTCGCCGCCCTCAACCCGCAACTGCATCTCCTCGCCCTCGATTTCCCCGGCTCCGGCCGCTCCGAGCGCCGCCTCAACCTCGACGCCACCATGGCCTTCTCCGCCACCCTCGTCGAGCACTTCGCCGACGCCCTCCAGCTTTCCGAGTTCTTCGTCCTCGGCCACTCCCACGGCGGAGCCGTCGCTCTCCATCTCGCCGCTGCGCAGCCTGCCCGCATCCGTTCGCTCAGCCTGCTCTCACCGGCCCACCCGTGGTTCGACGAAGGCGACCCCCTCATCCGCTTCTACCTCTCGCTGCCCGGTCGACTCTTCGCCTACACCATCCCCTGGTACCCCCGCTGGATGCAGATGATCGGCCTCCGCCGCATGGCCGGCCCCTCCAGCCTCGACACCGTCGAACGTCTACGCCCCTACCGCGAGAACCTCCGCACCCCCGGCACCATCCGCCATCTGCTCCACCTCCTTCGCACCTGGCACGACGACATGGCCATCCTCCGCCGCCTGCTCACTGCTCCGCTCTCCACGCCCGCACTGCTCATCTGGGGCGAGTGCGACCGCGCCGTCCCACCCATCTCGGTCGTCGAGCTCCGCTCCCACATCCGCTACTCCGAGCTCCGCATCCTCCCCGGAGTCGGCCATCGCCCCGCCGAAGAAAACCCCCACCACGTAGCCTCGCTAGTCGCCGAGTGGATCAGCCGCCCCTCCGCCACAATCGCCGCTTACAACCCAAACTCCTCCGTCAGCCAGGACCGTATCGCCGCGCTCATCACCCCCAGCTTCGACTCCGGCGACCCCGCCACCCCCGCAAAGAAATGGTCCGCCCCCGGCACCCAGACCACCCTCTTCGGCTCCGCCGCCGACTCCAGCACTCCCTCCAGCACCGCCCTCGGCGCAAAAGCGTCGTTGTCGCCGATCACAAACAGCTTCGGCACTGCTCCACACCCCGGCAAGAACCGGTAGTTGTAGTCCCGTCCTTCCGCCCGCACCGGCAAACCAATCCCTACCAGCCCACGCACCCGCGCATCGCCGCAGCAGGCCCTCAACCCCACATTCGATCCAAAAGAAAACCCCGCAAACAAAATCGGCAGCCCGTACTGCTTGTCCATCCAATCCACCGCCGCGCGAACGTCCTCAACCTCGCCCCGCCCCTCGTCATGAACGCCTTCGCTCAACCCAGTCCCGCGAAAATTGAACCGCAGCACCGGTAGCCCAAAGATCGAGAACGCCTTGGCCGCGTGATACACCACCTTGTTGTGCATCGTCCCTCCACCCAGCGGATGCGGATGCGCCACCACCGCCGCATACAGCGCATCGTCCGCCCCTGTATTCAGCAACCCCTCCAGCCGCCCCACCGGCCCCCGCAGATCCTCCACCGCCTTCACATGCGACCGAAACTCCATCCACACACCTCTCCCCACCATTCTCCCCCACAAATCGCGCCAATATCCTCTGGGGTTAACAACCTCCTCAGCCTCACAAGGTATCCTGACCAAGCATGGCCATCGATCCCATCCAACTGACGAAACAGCTCGTCGACATCGAATCGACGACCTACCACGAAGCTCCCGCCGGCGAATTTCTCGCCACCTATCTCGCCTCGCTCGGCTACGAAGTAGAGCGCCAGCCCGTCCCCCAGCCCGACCCCGCCAAGACTCCCGGCGCCGGCACCGGCCCGCGCTTCAACGTCTACGCCGCAGTGCAGGGAACTACCCCCGCCATCGTTTTCTCCACCCACATGGACACCGTCCCGCCCTTCCTCGGCCCCTGCCGCGAAGACGCCGACAACCTCTATGGCCGCGGCACCTGCGACGCCAAAGGCATCATCGCCGCCCAGATCGCCGCCGCCGAGAAACTCCGTGAGCAGGGAACTCCCGTCGGCCTGCTCTTCGTCGTCGGCGAAGAGCGCGACTCCGCCGGCGCGAAGGTCGCCAACGAAAACCCCCGCGGCTCCCGTTTTCTCATCAACGGCGAGCCCACCGATAACCGCCTCGCTCTCGCCAGCAAAGGTTGCCTCCGCGTTGAGCTCTACGCCCACGGCCGGATGGCCCACTCCGCCTACCCCGAGCTCGGCGAGTCCGCCATCGACAAGCTCCTCGCCGCGCTCCACGACATCCAGGCCCTCCCGCTCCCCGTCATCGAAGGCATCGGCGACTCCACCCTCAACGTCGGCCTCATCTCCGGCGGCCGCGCGCCCAACGTCATCGCCGACAAAGCCGAAGCCCACCTCCTCATCCGCCTCGTCGGCCCCGCCGACGAAACCAAGGCCGCCATCGTTGATGCCGCTGCCGGCCGCTGCAACGTCGAGTTCTCCCTCGAACTCCCCTTTGTCCAGATGCGCGCCCTCGAAGGCTTCGACACCATGGTCGCCAAGTTCACCACCGACATCCCCTCGCTCACCACCTGGGGCGAACCCTTCCTCCTCGGCCCCGGCTCCATCCACGTAGCCCACACGCCCAACGAGAAAATCTCCAAACAGGAACTCCTCGACTGCGTCGATCTCTACGTCAAGCTGGCCACTACGCTCGGCTCCAGCTAAGCTTCTCCCGGGCCAGTAGCCACCATCCCGTTCCGTCGGAGAACACAATGAACCCCCAGTCCAACCGCCGCGACCTCCTCAAGCTAGCCGCTGCATCTATCGCCGCACTAGCCACACCCTCTCTTGCCTCGGCAGCAGCCTCAGCGTCCGACACGAACAGCCCGTTCCCCAAACCGGCCACTCCCGAAGAAGCCCTCCATCTCCTCGTCAAAGGCAACGAGCGCTATCTAGCAGAGACTCTCACCAGTTGCTCCGCCAACATGGCCCACCTGCGCCACGCCTCAGAAGCCCACCAGGAACCCTTCGCCGCCATCCTCTCCTGCGCCGACTCCCGCGTCCCTGACGAATTGGTCTTCGACCAGTCCCTCGGCACCCTCTTTGTCGTCCGCGTCGCCGGCAACATCGCCGCGCCCGACACTATCGCCAGCCTCGAGTACGCCGCAGCCGCTGTCGGAGTAAAGCTCATCCTCGTCCTCGGCCACACCGCCTGTGGTGCCGTCAAAGCCACCGCCGCAAATGAACCCGTCCCCGGCCAGATCAGCACCCTCTTCCAATACATCCGCCCCGCCCTTGCCGGCACCACCGACCTCACCGAAGGCAGCCGCCGCAACGCCACCCTGCAAGCCAAAACTCTCAGCGAGGCCTCACCCGTCCTCGCCGATCTCATCGCCAAAAACAAGCTGCTTATCCAGCCCGCCATCTACGACGTCTCATCCGGCAAAGTCACCCTCCACTAAGCCTGACCTCCACTCACTCGATCCATACAGGGAGACCCACCGTTGCAGCTCTCCGCCGTCGTCACAGCCACCGCCGCTCTCTTCTTTTTCGCCATCCCCACCACGCCTCCGCCCAACGTCACCCCTGAAGTCTGGGCCAACTACCTCGCCATCCCCACCAGCAACACACCGCTCAAACATTTCGACGTCATCATCGTCCTCGGCGTGCCCTGTACCCTCGACGGCAAGTCTCCGGTCGAGCAGCGCGAGCGCGTCCTCGAAGGCGTCCGCGAGTACAAAGCCCACGTCGCCCCAAAGATCATCATGACCGGCGGCCCCGCCCACAACGACTTCGTCGAAGCCCACTGCATGGCCCAGCTAGCCATCGCTCAAGGTGTCCCCGCCGCTGACGTAATTGAAGAAGGCCAGGCCCACGACACCATCCAGAACATCTACTTCTCGAACCAGATCATGCAGGCCCACCACTGGACCTCTGCCGAAGTAGTCAGCTCCCCCTCGCATCTCCCCCGCACCGCGCTGATCCTCCAGCACTACCCCGATCTTCACTGGTCCACCCGCGCCGCCCAATGGCCCCCCGAGTACACCGAAGACAAGATCAACCAGCTCTACACCGGCGAATCCAAAGGCTGCTGGACCCTAACCCACACCGGCTTCAAACCCAACAAATGGCTCCCCGGCAGCGAGTCAGCTACCGATTCCAACTCCTCGTCTGGCACCAGGCCTTAGGTATAAACTTTCCCCATGGCAAGCCAGCCCAAACCCGACCCGACGCAGGAATGGATCCCCATGACAGCAACCGAGCTATTGGCCATTCGCGGCACACCGCAGTTCGAGATCGAGTATGGTCGCCAGTTGCGAGCCCTTGCCGAACATAAGCGCCGCACCGGGAACC
>JAZKBC010000210.1:0-1570 GCA_040388825.1 Acidobacteriota bacterium
GATGGATGTTCGCGTTGGGGCATCGAGCGAGAGGCCGGTGGTGAATCCGGCGTTGGTGATTGAGGGGTGGAGTGGGGTGGGGAAGGTGAGCGTGGTTGTTGCGGGGAAGGTGGTGGATGTTCCGGTGAGGGTGGGGGTGGAGAGGCATCTAGAGGGGGATGCGGTGGTGGTTTATTTGGAGATGAGGGCTACGGGGCCGGTTGAGATCAGGATTGAGGCTGCGAAGGGTGGGGGCCGATGAGCGATCGCTCGAGCAGGGTGCTGCGTTCGGCGGGGCGGGTGGTGGGGTTGCTGGCGGTGATTTATGCGGGGTTGTGGGTGGTGGGGTTGCCGTTGATGCATGTTCTTACCTGGTACGAGGCGCGCAATCTTGTGGCGGGGGAGCCGGCGGTGCGACTGCGGATTGAACCGCTGCCGGATGTGAGCCGAGCTGACCTGGGGGACGGAGCGACGGTTACGAAGCTGGGGTATAGCATCTGGTTTCCGTGGAAGACGGTGTCGAAGCAGCAGGACTTCAAGCAGGGTTCGTCGATTGCATTTGTGCATGGTGGCGGAGCGCTGCTGCTGGAGTGGGGACACTCGCTGGATCCGCGGCCCAGGAAAGAGGAGCATCCCGAGGTGGAAGCGATGTCCCGGAAGATGCTGGGCGATGGGGTGATGAGTTCGGAGTACAGCTTTGTTGACCGGGCGATGCAGGCTCAGCCGGAGGATGTGAGCCTGTGGCATTCGCGCGCGCGCAATGGGATTGACACGATGCTGTTGGTGGACAAGATGGGGACGATGCACTCGAAGGTGGCGAATCTTTATCGGATAGCCGGTGGGCATATGCGGGGGTTTGAGATGACGCCGGTGGCCGGGAGCCGTGGGCCGATTCAGCTGGAACTGTTTGATGAGAAAGATCAGCGGATAGAGCTGATGCTGCAGCAGCCGAAGGCGGTCGAGGATGGGACGTGGACGCAGGCCGAGGTGAATGCGGTGGTGGCTTCGATTGTGCCGCCGGAGTAGCAGAGGTGGAGGAGTCTTGCAGCTTTGCAAGCGAACGTCGGCGGCTAAAACCGCGTGCGCTTAACAGGACGACGTTGCTTCGAATCCGAGCCGACGAGAACCTGCGTCGCGAGCTCACCCCTGCCACTAACCACTGAGAGCTAAAAGATCCTGAAGTCTACTTCAACATTCATATCCACCTTCACTGGCTTGCCATGCAGCATTGCCGGCTTGAACTTGTACTGCCGCACGGCCTCAACTGCTTTCTCATCCAGACCCATCCCGATCCCGCGCACCACTCTCACGTGCGAAGGATTTCCATGTTCGTCTACCCAGAGGTAGACCAGCACATTGCCCGAGAACTTCGCGCGCCGCGCCTCCTCGCTGAACTCCGGGTCTGGCGCATACAGCAGGTCCGGCTTCGACACCATTCCGCCGGGGTGCATCAATCCGCCCGCGTAGTTCCCGCCCATCCCATCACCAACACCATCGCCTTCGCCATTTCCCATCCCGGTCCCATGCCCGGTCCCCACTGAAAATCCATGCACCGTCGACGCCGGCACACCCAGGTTCGGCATGTTCTGAT
>JAZKBC010000210.1:1580-2182 GCA_040388825.1 Acidobacteriota bacterium
CGGCATCAATTGCTCCGGAGATGGCCGCGGTGGTCGCCCCTGACTTGCGGGGGCCAGGTCATGCTGTCCACCACCGCCGCCTGGATGCTCGACCCGCACCGACACCGGCGGCAGCGGCAGCGTCAATGCATCGACAGCCGTCTTCTCTGGAGCCTTTACCCGGACCCCGGTCATCACCAACAACGCCAGCGCGGCAAACACCGCTGCATGCAGCCCCAGCGCGCTCCACACCGAAGCCGCACTCCGCCGCACCCGCACCGCCTCCGCAAAGCCGAACACCTGCGGGCGCCGTAGCTCCGCTTCTTCCGCCGCCAGCCGGGCGCTCAGCCTCTGCTCCATTCCGGCCGGAGCTTCAGCCTCCATCCGCCGAGCCCGCAGCACGCCGCTCAACAACGCATCAAAGTCGCCGCCCATCAAAATCTCTCTGTAAGCCTCGCTCATCGTCCTCTCCCTCCTCCAGCCGCGACCTCGCGGCCAGCAGCGTTCAACGCTTCAAACCTGTTCCTCAGCAGTCCACGAGCTCGCATCAACCGAGTCCGCACGGTTCCTTCCGGAATCCCGAGCACCTCGCCCACTTCACGCGAGCTCAGCGCTTCCATCGC
>JAZKBC010000210.1:2192-3546 GCA_040388825.1 Acidobacteriota bacterium
TCCTTCAACTCCGCTGGAAGGTCTTCGATAAGCTCCTCCAGTAAGCGGCGCTCATCGCCCTCCGCTGCCAACTCTTCTGGGCCCGGCCGCCCATCCGCCAGCCGCAGGTCCGCATCATCCTCGGCGCACTCCATCCGCTTCGCGCGCCGATCCAGCGCCGCTCGCCAAACTACGCGCGCGAGGAAGGCCCGCTCCTCCCGCATGCCGCGCCAGCCATCGCTGCGATACAGCTTCAGGATCGCGTCCTGTACGGCGTCTTCGGCATCCTGCTCGTGACGCAACACCGCATGCGCCACGCGATACAAGAACCGCGCATGCTCATCCACGATCCGCGCAAAAACTCGTTCGCGGTCCTCAACACATCTGTCTGCAAATTCCGGTAGCGGGTCGGCCATCATTGCCCTTCACTACCAAGACCGCCGCAAAGCCCCAACCGTTCGCATGTTTCCGAAATAAATTTCGCGTCCGCACAAACAACAAGGCCGAACCTAACGGTTCGGCCTTGCAGCTTTCTAACTCCAGCAGCGTTCTAAGCGTGAAGCAGTTCTAGTGCGCGTTCTCGTTCTCCTTGATGAACGCCGCCGTGCGGTCGTGCAGACCGTGCAGCGCGTCTTCATTCACATAAACCATGTGACCCGTCGGGAAGAACTTGTACTCGATGTTCTTCACCAGCTCCGCCGGAATCGGCAGGTGCTTCATCTCGTACGTCGCGCCGAAGTACAGCGTGCCCAGGTCGAAGTATCCGCCCATCAGCAGCACATGCATCTTCGGGTTCACCTTCATGGTGTACGCCAGGTCGGCGGACACGTTCGTGCTCACCTGCCATCCCGGATCGCTATTCGGCGCCCGATGCTTCATGTCCCAGTTGAAGCCCGGCTCGCGCGCACCCGGCTTGTATGTCAGGTTCTGCCCGAACTTCAGCGTGTCGTGCGCATAGGTGTTCATCGCCGCCAGAATCGCTGACTCGATCGACTCCGAGAACGGATCGTAGTCCGTGTCCTTCGACAACGGATCCATCGCCGGTCCCGACCACCGCGAATCCAGCCGGCCCGTCGTGACGTCGCTCTTGTCCTGCAGATACTTGGCAAACTCGCCGCCCGTCAGCCGCAGATTCGCTTTCACCCACAGCGCCGCCGGAATGCCGGTGTAGCCCTCCAGTTTGCCCGCAACCTCCGCCTTCCGCGTTGCGTCAAGATCGGAGCCCTGCATCAGCGCGCCTGCATACTCGCCCAGCGAGAACTGCTCGACCTCGTGAATCCACGGCTCGAGCGCAGCCGGCTGGCTTGGCACCTTGTGGTGATACCACGCCGTCGCCGCAAAGCTGGGCAGCGCGAGAAAGTAGCCGTTCTCCGTT
>JAZKBC010000210.1:3556-9047 GCA_040388825.1 Acidobacteriota bacterium
GCCGTCGGAACCATCCGCCGAGTTATCGAAGCTCAAAATCTGGCTCAGAAACACAACGCCATTCAAGTCCACGCCGTGTCCCTGCAGCCGCGCAGCCAGCACCGCATCGCGCGTCGTCCCATAGCTCTCACCAAACAGGAACTTCGGCGCCGACCAGCGATCGAACTTGGTCAGAAAGCGGCGAATGAAGCGGTCAAACGCCGCCGCATCCTCATCAATGCCATAGAACGACCGGAACGCATCCTTGCCCAGCACACGGCTGTACCCAGTGCCCGGAGCGTCGATGAACACGATATCCGCCACGTCCAGCAGCGAGTACTGGTTCGACACCATCTTGTACGGTCCGCCCACCGGATGCCCAACGTCCTCCAGCACCACGCGCTCCGGCCCCAGGCTCGCCATGCGCAGATACATCGTCGCCGACCCGGGCCCGCCGTTGTAGAAGAACACCACCGGCCGCGTCCCAATATCCGCGCCCTTCGCGAAGTACGCCGTATAGAACATCCGCGCCGTCGCCGGCTGATCCTCCGGCTTCGGCGGCATATCCACACCCGCATCCGCCAGCACTTTGCCATCCAGCCCAATCGTCGCATCCTGCGAATCGCTCGCGCCCACGGTCAGAAAGCCCGCCACCGCTTTGTACCCGATCGCCTTGCCACCCACCGTCACCGAGCCCTCAGTAACGGAGTCGGCCGGCGCCGGCGGCGCGGGCTTCTCCGCCTCGCTTGAAACGGTCGTCGTGGTCGTCGTCTTCTGCACCTTGTCCTGCGCCAGCAGCACGCTCGCGCTCATCAATACCGCACCCAAAAGCATTGGTTTTTTCATCACGTTCGTCGACTCCTTGGCTTGCATACATTCTGGAGATTTCTTTTGCAGGGTGCTTCCAATGTACGCCAGGACATCCGCCCACACTGGCGAATCGGTCACAAGCTGCGCACCGTTCGTCCCAATCGCAGTACACAGAAAACACTCAGCGTCGGCACCCAAACCCACAACAATTCCGACCGCACCACCATCCAGACGTGCCCATGCAGAAAGCTCTCCACCCCAATCGGCGACACTCGAATCACCCTCCACGGCGCAAAGAACCGCGCCTCCGAAAATGGCCACAGTAACGCCACACCCCGCCCGCCCGTCGTCAACGCATCCAGCAACCCATGCGACGCCATCGCCACCAGCACAAACCAGAACGCCGTCCACCGCGAACCACGCACACGCCAACGCAGCCACCACCGCAAACCCCAAAGCCACCACCATCGAATGCGCAAACCCGCGATGTCCCCACGGCGACCCATAAGGAACCCCGAAGCGAAACCCCAGCGTGTCCAGGTCCGGCAGCATCGACGCTACAATCCCAGCCACCAGCAACCGCCGCGAGATCACCCGCTCGCCCAACCCCAGCCCAATCGCGAGCGGCACCGCAGCGTGCGTGATTACCGTCGGCATCGCTTACTTCTCCATCTCCACAAACGGCCCCACACCACCACCCGCAATCCACGCATCGATATGCTCTTCCAGCACCGGCAGCGGAACGCTCCCCGTCTCCATCACCGCATCGTGAAACGCTCGAATATTGAACTTCGCTCCCAGCGCCGCCTCTGCCTTCCGCCGAGCCTTCCAGATCGCCATCTCGCCCAGGTAGTACGAAAGCGCCTGCCCCGGCCACGAAATATAGCGGTCCACCTCCGTCTCAATCTCGTGATCGCTCAGCGCCGTATTCTCGCGCAGATACTGCTGTGCCTGCTCGCGCGTCCACCCTTCTGAATGAATCCCCGTATCCACCACCAGCCGCGCTGCCCTCCATGCCTGGTAGCTCAGCATCCCGAACCGCTCATACGGCGTGCGATACATCCCCATCTCCACGCCCAGCCGCTCGCAGTACAGCGCCCACCCTTCGCCATAAGCCGAGATGTAATCCTTCCGAAACTCCGGCCGCTTCTGCTCGCGCTCCAACTCATCGGCAATCGTTCCCTGCCAGCTATGCCCCGGCGCGCTCTCATGCAGCGTCAGCGCCGGCAGCGAGTACAGGGGCCGCGACGGCAGATCGTACGTATTCAACATGTACTTGTCCCCTCCCCCGCGCCCCGCCGTATAAAACGGCGCCATCTCCGCAGGCACCGGCACAATCCCAAACCGTCCCCGCGGCTCATACCCAAAGTACCGCCCAGCCACGCGATCGAACTCCTTCGCAATCCACGCCGCATGGTCCAGCAGCTCCTGCGGAGTCTTCACATAGAACTGCGGATCGCTGCGCAAAAACTTGAGGAACTCCGGAAACGTTCCTTTGAAGCCGCTGGCCCTCATTTGCTCCAGCATCTCCGCGTGTATCTTCGCCATCTCGCTCAAGCCCAGCGCATGAATCTCCGCCGGGGGCGTGGTCACCGTCGCATACTCCAGAATCTTCGATTCGTAATAAGCCTTGCCATCGGGCAGACTCTCCGCGGCCAGCGACGTCGCTGCATGCGGCACGTACTCCTCATCGAAAAACTTCAGCATCTTCGCGTAAGCCGGCACAACCCCGTGCGCGATCACGTCCTCCGCATCCGTGCGCATCTTCGCCTGTGTCTCCGCGCTGATCTCGCTCGGCATCTCCTCAAACGGCTTCCAGAAGTTCGTCGCCTTCACATCTTTCGCGTTGACCACATCCTTCAACCCCTGGTCGCGCCCCACCAGCGTTACTCGCGGAGGCGTAAATCCCCGCGCCATTCCCGCCCTCATCTCCTCTTCCTGCTCCTCGAAGTACCGCGGGAGATCATGCAGCCGCAAAAGATACCGCCGATACGCCTCCTCGCTGCGCAACTCATGCGCATCCATCGGCGCCATGAACCCCCAGAACTGCGTATCCGAGTTCACCGGCCGCTCGTACTCCTTGAAAGCCTGTGCATTTCGCAGCACCACAATCTGCGCTTTGAATACCTCATAGTTCAGCAATTCGCCCTTGGATAACCCTGCCGCGTTCACTCCATCCAACGACGCGAGCACACTCTCCCAATGCCGCAACTCTGCCACCTGCGTCGCAGCATCCGCATGCTCCAGATGCTCCGGCCCGTAATGCCGCGCCTGGTCCTCCAGCGACTCGCTGCCCAACTGCTGATGCCGCCAGACATCGTCCGCCTTCACAATCGCCTCAAACGCTGCGTCGGCCGCTGACGCTTGCGCTATCGGCGCCCCCACCACCTGCGCCCGCACCCTCATCGGCGAAGCCGCAACCACAGCACACAAAATCCACGCTCGTT
Organism: Acidobacteriota bacterium; assembly: GCA_040388825.1. Lineage (GTDB taxonomy): Bacteria > Acidobacteriota > Terriglobia > Terriglobales > Acidobacteriaceae > Granulicella. The sequence goes on from JAZKBC010000210.1 coordinate 6,793, forward strand.
TCATCCATTCCCCGCTTTCGGCTATCCTCATCCCTGCGCGCTCACGACAGGCGTCTAAGCAGTGAGAAGGAGTTTTTCATGCGTGTAGGCCTGATGACCCGCGAGTATCCACCTTACGTCTACGGCGGCGCAGGCGTCCACGTTGAATACCTTTCCCGCGAGCTCGCCCGCACCATCGAAGTCGAGGTCCACGCCTGGGGCGATGCCCCCGACCACGACGGGCTTAAGCCGCTGCCCGAAGACTGCGATCCCGCCACCTTCCATCTCGACGTCCACTTCGAACAACCCTGGCCGCTCATCTCCCACGGCACCAACGCCAAGTTCAAAGGCGCGCTCGAAGCCCTCTCGCTCAACCTGCTCGAGAACCTCCACCTCGACAAGCTGGACATCATCCACACGCACACCTGGTACGTCTCGATGGCGGGCTTCCTCGCCAAAAAGCTCTACAACATTCCCTTCGTTCTCACCACGCACTCGCTCGAACCGCTGCGCGCCTGGAAGGCCGAGCAGCTTGGCACCGGTTATGCCCTCAGCTCCTGGATGGAGCGCACCGCCATCCTCGACGCCGACGCCATCGTCGCCGTCTCCAACGGCACCAAGACCGACATCCTCAAGGCCTATCCCGAAGTCGACCCCGCCCGCATCCACGTCATCTACAACGGCATCGACCTGCAGCAGTACCAGTACACGCCGGCGCTCCCGACACCCCCGAAATCGCCACCGAGATGCGCAACAAAGTCGAAGCCGTCCGCAAGCAAACCCTCGGCAGCATCGCCAGCCTCGTCCACGTCGAATCCGACGGCGTCTCCAACCCTCCCGGCCACGCCGACGCCACCGGCGACCCCACCGGCACCGGCCACAACATCGTCTGGATCGAGCAGATGGTCTCCAAGGAAGAAGCCATCCAGCTCTACTCCCACTGCGCCGTCTTCTGCTGCCCCTCGGTCTACGAGCCCTTCGGCATCATCAACCTCGAAGCCATGGCCTGCCGCGCCCCCGTCGTCGCCTCGGCCACAGGCGGCATCCTGGAAGTCGTCGTGGAAGGCGAAACCGGCCACCTCGAGATGCGCAACAAAGTCGAAGCCGCCCGCATCACCGAGCTCATGAACGACCCCGCCAAAGCCCGCTCCATGGGCGAAGCCGGCCGCAAGCGCGTCGAAGACCACTTCTCCTGGACCGCCATCGCCGCGCAGACCATCGAGCTCTACGACTCGCTCATCGGCAAGCGCGACTAAACCGAAGCCCTAAAACCCACAAATTGCCGAAATGCCCGTACATCCGCACACCGGGGCATCTGGAAGCCTGCCTGACAGCAGGCCTATAATAGACAGTGATGCGCATTCGCGCCCTACGTCAGGAGTGAAAATCATGGCCAATCTGCTCGATCAACTCAAGTCGATGACTACCGTCGTATCCGATTCCGGCGACATCAACGCCATCAAGGCTTACAAGCCCACCGACGCCACCACCAACCCATCGCTCATCGCCGCTGCCGCTGGCATGTCCGAGTACCAGTCCATCGTGGACGACGTGCTCAAGACCGCCCGCGACAACTCGCCCGAGAGCGCCTCCGACGAAGACATCGCCGCCGCCGCCTTCAAGACGCTCGCCGTGGCCTTCGGCCGCAAAATTCTCGAAATCGTCCCCGGCCGCGTCTCCACTGAAGTCGACGCACGCCTCTCCTACGACACCGAAGGCTCCCTCGCCGCCGCTCGCGACATCATCAAGCAGTACAACGACGCCGGCATCGGCAATGAGCGCGTCCTCATCAAGCTCGCCTCCACCTGGGAAGGCATCAAGGCCGCCGAGATCCTCGAGACCGAAGGCATCCACTGCAACATGACGCTGCTCTTCGGCCTCCACCAGGCCGTCGCCTGCGCCGAAGCCAAGGTCACCCTCATCTCGCCGTTCGTCGGCCGCATCCTCGACTGGTACAAGAAGAACGAGCCCTCCCGCAACAACGACGGCACCAACGACCCCGGCGTCCAGTCCGTCACCGAGATCTATCACTACTACAAGAAGTTCGGTTACAAGACCGTGGTCATGGGCGCCAGCTTCCGCAACTCCAGCGAGATCATCGAGCTCGCCGGCTGCGACCTGCTTACCATCGCTCCCAAGCTGCTCGAAGAGCTGCAGACGACCGAAGGCACTCTCGCCCGCAAGCTCGACCCCGAGACCGCGAAGACCGCCAATGTCGAGAAGATCACCGTCGACAAGGCCACCTTCGACAAAATGCACGCTGAAAACAAGATGGC
>JAZKBC010000211.1:0-2231 GCA_040388825.1 Acidobacteriota bacterium
GGGAGAGATTTCGAACTGGCGACCGGCGGCGAGCGGGCACTGCTACTTCACGCTGAAGGACGACGCGGCGCAGCTGGCGATGGTGATGTTCCGCAAGCAGGCCGGACTGGTGGGATTCAAGCCGAAGGACGGCGATGCGGTGCGGGTGCGCGGACAGTTGAGCGTGTATGAGAGCCGGGGGCAGATGCAGATGATCGTGGAGAGCCTGCAGCCGATGGGACTCGGGGCTCTGCTGGCGGCCGTGCGGGAGTTGAAGGAACGGCTGCGGCGGGAGGGGTTGTTTGAACGGAAGCGGGCGCTGCCGGCGTTTCCGAAGTGCATTGGCGTGGTGACGAGTTTGCAGGGAGCGGCGCTGCGGGACATTGTGAAGGTGTGCCGGCGGCGGCATGCGGCGGTGCAGTTGCTGATTTATCCGGCGGCGGTGCAGGGACCGCGGTGTGCGGTGGAGGTTGCGACGGGCGTGCGGTGGTTCAGCTCGCATGCGTCGATGGTGGACGTGGTGATGGTGGCGCGCGGGGGCGGGAGCTGGGAAGATTTGCACGGCTTTGACGATGAGCGTGTGGTGCGGGCGATTGCTGCGTGCGAGGTTCCGGTGATTGTGGGTGTGGGGCATGCGACGGACTCGACGATTGTGGATGCGGCAGCGGATGTTTGCGCGCCGACGCCTTCGGCCGCGGCGGAGATGGTGACGGCGGCGCAGTATCGCGTGGAAGAACGGCTGGAGCGGCTGCGGGCGCGGGTGCTGCGGTCGGGGCGGTATGCAATGCTCGAGGCGCGGCAGAGGCTTTCGAGGTTGAGCGCGGAGATGGTGCTGCGGCGGGTCCGCGATGGGTTGGGGCAGAAAGCCCAGCGAGTAGATGAGATGGAGTTTCGCGCGCAGGCTGCGGTGGAGCGGCGATTAAGCGCGGTTGGGTCCAGAGTTGCGAGACTGGAGGCGCGGCTGCGGCAGAGAGATGTGGCGCGGCGGGTTGCTGCTGGGCAGAGCACACTGGAAGCGCTGCGGTTGAGGCTGGAGAGCGCGGGGCGTGGCATGGCAGCAGATCGGATGATTGATGTGGAGAGGACGGCGGCGAGGCTGGAAGCGCTGAGTCCGGTGCGTGTGCTGAAGCGCGGGTATGCGCTGGTGTATGCCGCGGATGGGACGCTGCTGCGGTCGACGGATGGTGTGAACGCAGGCGACGTGATTGTGGCTCGGCTGGCGAAGGGTTCGTTGAAGGCTGCGGTGGTGGAGAAGAGTTCTTAGTTGATGTGCAAGAGAGATTGAAGGAGAGCGATGCGGAAGCTGTTTGGGACGGATGGAATTCGGGGAGTGGCGGGCGTGACACCGCTGGATGCGCGGACGGTGCGGGCTGTGGGCATGGCGCTGGCACGGACGCTGGGCGCGAAGGCCAACGGCGCAGGCGTGAGCGTGGTGCTGGGCATGGACACGCGCGAGAGCGGTGGATGGATTGCCGCGACGCTGACGGCTGGGCTGCGCGAGGGTGGAGCGGTGGTGGAGTCGGCGGGGGTGATTCCGACGCCGGCGGTGGCGTTTTTGGCGCAGAAGCATGGGTTCAGCGCGGGTGTGGTGATTTCGGCTTCGCACAATCCGTGGCGGGATAACGGGATCAAGATTTTTGGCGGCGATGGGTACAAGCTGCCGGATGAAGTGGAGATGGGGATTGAGGCGGCGATTGAGAAAGTGCTCGCGGAGGGTGGAGCGAGCGAGGCTGCCGACGAGATGCCGGAGGTGAATGAAGCGTTCCGGCGAGAGTATGTGGAGTTTTTGCTGAGTGCTGTGCCGGGGATCTCGCTGGACAATCGCAAGGTGGTGATCGACGGCGCGAATGGAGCGGCGAGTTCCGTGGCTCCGCAGTTGTTTGACGCGCTGCATGGGACCGTGGAGGTGACGCATGCGTCGCCGGATGGGCGGAACATCAACGAGAACTGCGGCGCGCTGCATCCGGAGATTGTGGCCGCCGAGGTGAAGACGCATGGAGCTTCGATGGGCTTCACCTTCGATGGCGATGCGGATCGGGCGTTGTTTGCCGATGAGAACGGGAATGTCGTGAATGGCGATGCGGTGATGCTGGCTTGCGCGCGCGATCTGCAGATGCGTGGGTTGCTGGCGGACAATCTGGTGGTTGCTACGACGATGTCGAACATGGGACTGGAGGCGGCGTTCAAGCGGTCGGGGATCCGGATGCTGCGGGCTCCGGTGGGCGACAAGTATGTGTTGGAGGAGATGCGGA
>JAZKBC010000211.1:2241-8655 GCA_040388825.1 Acidobacteriota bacterium
GTGGAGAGCAGAGCGGGCACATTTTGTTTCCGGCGAAGTCGACGACGGGCGATGGATTGCTGACAGCGCTGCTGGTACTGGATGTGGTGCATCGCTCGGGCAAGACGCTGGGTGAGCTGATCGGCGACCTGAAGAATTTTCCGCAGGTGATTTTGAATGTGAAGGTGCGAGAGAAGAAGCCGCTCGATTCCCTGCCCTCGGTGGTGGAGAAGATTGAGGCAGCGGAGCTGGAGCTGAAGGACTCGGGACGGGTGGTGATTCGGTACTCGGGTACAGAGGCGCTGGCGCGGGTGATGATTGAGGCGGAGAGCGAAGAGGCGATGACACGGCACGCGGAGGCGATCGCGGGAGCGATTCGGGCGGAGCTGGGGGTTTAGCGGCTACTTGTTGTAGACCGTGGTGTCGGGGTGGTGGTTGAGCCAGTCGAACCAGAAGGTCTTGTGGGCTTCTCTTGCGGAGAGGCAGTGGTTGGCTTGCGGGCCTTCGATGGCGCAGCCGTTGGCGCTCCATGAGCTTCCGGTGGAGAGGTCGTGGAGGTTGCCGGCGGTGTCGCGGGTGAAGGTGAGGCTGCCCGGATCGAAGGCGCGGACGGAGATGCCGTCAGGGGCGACGACAAGAAGGACCGGGTTATCGGCGAGGGCGTCCTGGATGAGGCCTTCGGCGAGGATCGTGCGCAGCGGGTAAGCGCGGGTGGCGTTGCCGATGGTGACGGCGTACATGATCTCGTGGGGATCGATCTTTGAGGAGGAGACATCGACGACGACGTGGGTACGGGCTACGTGTTGCTCCCAGTCGGGTGGGTCGTAGAGGGAGGCCGTTGCGGGGTCGGGGCGGAGAATAGTGGCGGTGGGGTGTTCGGTGCTGAGCACCGTTGCGGACAGCTCGTCGGAGTGGACGAGCTGGAGGTGCTGGCCTTTGAGTTTGCCGAAGATGCTTTCGCCGGTGCTCTGCTGCCAGATGCTGTTGGTCTGCTCGTCGCGCAGGAGCGCGTTGCCGTTGTTGATGCCGGCGAGGCGGAAGGTGAGGGTCTGTCCGTTGAGGTTGCGGCTCCAGACGAGGCCGGTGTGGCAGAGGGTGCAGTAGGTGATGGCGATGGGTTGGTTGGCGAGGTTGTCGTTGATGATGTGGTGGTAGCCGAGAGAACGGACGGGGTAGCCGCGGGATTGGCCGTCGAGGGTGACGACGAGGAGCATGTCGTGGGGAGCGAGTGCGGCTTCGGCGATGGGTTGGAAGCTGGGCGCGAGGTTGGGGTGGAACATGCGCTCGAAGATATTGACGCGGGTGAGCGCGATGGTGGGAAGCGTGAAGATGACCGCGAGGATGAGGAGTAGGCGGGTGGGCCAGCGCGAGGGGCTCCAGCAGCGATAGAACGCGTAGAGTGCGATGGCCGCGCAGAAGAGGGAAAGTTCGGGAGCGAGGGTGCGGACTTCGAGGGCGAGGGCGAGGGCTCGGGGAGACTGTGGGACGAACGGGCGGATGACGTAGATGGGGATGGCCAGAAGCGCTATGGCGATGACGGCCGCGGCGACGGCTGCAAGGAGCAGAGTTCGGGGGGAGCGGGGCTGCATAGCTACTTTGGTATCACGCTGAGGATTGCTTTGTCGCCGAACGTGGACAGCCGGAATGCTGGAGGTGGGACGTCAAACTTTAGTTCAGCAGTGGCACGTTTGGGGGATAACACGGGTCGCACTGTTGCGGGAGCATTGACAGCTACAGGGTAATTTGCCGGCCGACACCAGAGAAGACTCCCGCCCGAGTTTGATGTGCCCCGACCCAGAACGATCTCAGCGAAAGAGTTTGCGCAGTCTTATGCCGGCGACGTCGTCCAGCTTCGGAACAAAACTTTCGTACTCGGAGGGAGCGATCTCGTTTTCGGAGATCATCTCGGCGATGACGTTTGCGCTGGACCTGACCGAAGGCGCAGTGGAAGGGCATGCGCTGCGGAGCTGCCTGCTGGGGATGCGCGTGGCGGATGCGATGGGGCTCTCGCCAGAAGAGCGGGCGCATCTGTACTACGCGCTGCAGTTGAAGGACGTGGGCTGCTCGAGCAATGCGACGCGGATGACACAGATCATCGGCGGCGATGATCGCGCGATGAAAGCATCGGTGAAACTGGAAGACTGGCGCAAGTCGGCGGTCAGCCCGCGGGGGTTGCGGGTGCTGTGGAAGAACATTCTTCCGGGTAAGAGCTTTGCTCGGCGGGTGGTTCGATTTGTCGACATTGCGTTGCATGCGAGCGGCAATCGCAAGGAGATGATCCAGTTGCGCTGCGATCGCGGAGCACAGATTGTGCGCAAGCTGGAGATGGATGAGGTGGTCGCCGAGGCTGTGCGGCGGCTGGACGAGCATTGGGATGGGCGTGGGTATCCGGATGGGCTGAAGGGCGAAGAGATTCCTTTGCTGTCGAGGATCTGTTCAGTGGTTCAGAACCTGGACGTGTTTGCGATGGAAGACAGTGTGGACGCGGCACTGGACGTACTGCGCAAGCGGACGGGGATCTGGTTCGATCCGGTGGTGGTGGCCGTGGTGGAACATCTGCACGCGGCGACGGACTTCTGGAAGGATTGCCGCAAGGGCGATTCGGTGGAGTCGACACGCGCGGCGGTGTTGAAGCTGGATCCGGGCACGCAGACGGAACTGACCGCGGAAACCGTGGATCGCATCTGCGAGGCGTTTGCGAGCGTGGTGGATGCGAAGAGCCCGTTCACGTTTCGGCATTCGATTGGCGTGGCCGATGTGGCGGCGGAGCTGGCGTGGGAGCTGGATCTTCCAGCAGAGCGCATTCAACTGGTGCGACGTGCGGCGCTGCTGCATGACATAGGCAAGCTGGGTGTGCCGAATCCGATCCTGGACAAGGCGGGCAAGTTAACGCCGGAGGAGTGGGATGTGGTGGCGCGGCATCCGCGGATGACGAAGTCGATTCTGGAAAGAATTCCGGCGTTTCGAGAGCTGGCGACGTTCGCGGCCGAGCATCACGAAAAACTGGATGGCAGCGGGTATCCAGAGGGTCTGCGCGCGGAACAGATGTCAATTGAGTCGCGTGTGCTGGCGATAGCGGATATGTTTGCGGCGATGGCGGAGAATCGGCCGTATCGCTCGGGGTTGGAGCCGGCGCGGATTCTGGAGATCTTGGCGAAGGACGTTCCGCAGAAGCTGGATGCGCGGTGTTTCGCGGCACTGGGAGCGGTGGTGGAGCGTTGGAACTGGCTGACGCCAGCGGAACCGACAACCGAAATTGGGAAGTTCAGCCGGTCGCATCCGAAGCGGTTTGCGATTGAAGACGAGTTGGCACAGCTGATTTGAGTGGGCTGTTGTTGAAGCAAGCAGAGAAGCAACATGGAGGAATGGAACATGGACGGACTTCAGGGATATATTCGGCAGGCGATGGTGATGGAGGCAGGCTCCACGACGAAGCAGGAGAGCGTGACGCCAACGAGGTCCGGACAGGGACAATTCACCCGGCTGCTCGAGCAACTGAAGATGGATCGCAGGATATTCATGAGCGACTTGAACGTGACGTTCCGTCAGGATGAGAATCGCTGGTGGAACCTGTAAAGAGAAAGGAGCGGGCGAAGAGGACTTCGCCGGCTTTGCTTTGGGGTCAAACGCGCGGGGTTGCGCTGGTGGGATCAGATGAAAACTGGAGCTATGCGGCTTCGGCGATGACAAGTCTCGGTCGATCGAGGTTGTTGTTTTCGATACCGATCCAGTTGAGCAGCGGCGTGGTGGCCATGGTGGTGAGCAGGGCCATGACGACGAGCATGGTGAACAGGGCCGGCGAAAAGACGTGGGCGTCGTACGCGATGTTGAGCACGATGAGCTCGACGAGGCCGCGGGTGTTGAGCAGGAATCCGAGAGCCCAGGCGTTCTTCCAGGACTGGCGGGTGAAGCGCGCCGCGATGACGGCGCCGCCGACCTTGCCGACGACGGCAATGAGGAGAACGATGCCGGTCCAGAGCCAGGTGGTTGAGTCGTTGAGCAGATCGAGGCGGGTCTTCATTCCCGTGAGAGCGAAGAAGAGCGGCAAGAGAAGAATGGAGACGACCATGTCCAGGCGTGTGCGCAGGGCCTGCTGCCAGGGCTTGACGCGGGGGAAGCAGAGGCCGGCGATGAAGGCTCCGAAGAGCGGATGGACGCCGATGGCGTCTGTGGCCGCGGCTGAGGCAAGTACGATGGCGAGGAAGACGCCGAGGAGTTCGTACGAGAGCGGCTTGCCGGCGTAGCGACGGGCGATCCACTTGCCGAGCGGTCGGATGACGCCGATCATGACGGCGAGGTATCCGGCGAGATAAAGGAGGCGGCGGGGTGTGCTGGTGGAGGCGCCGTTGTGCAGCATGGCTACGGCAGCGGCGAGCAGCGACCAGGCGCAGACGTCATCGAACGCAGCGCACATGAGAGCGGTGGCGCCGAGCTTGGAGGTCTGCAGGCCACGCTCTTCGAGAATGCGCGCGAGGACTGGGAAGGCCGTGATGCTGAGCGAGATTCCGAGGAAGAGTGTGAAGGCGAGGCCACCGATGCCGTGAGGCGCGAAGCGCGAGCGGATGGCGTGGGCAGTGAACATCGCCATCATGAACGGCAACAGAATGCTCATGGCGCTTGCAAGCGAGACGGTGAGGGTTTGCTTGCGGAGGTGGGCGAAGTCGAGTTCGCTGCCGATGATGAGCAGGAAGAGAATGAGGCCGATGTTGCTGAGGACTTCGAGCGAGCCGAGAGAGTTAGCTGGGAAGACGGCGGCGGAGGCGTGGGGAAAGAGGCGTCCGAAGACGGAGGGGCCGAGGAAGATGCCGCCGAAGATTTCGCCAATGACGCGAGCCTGGCCCAGACGCAGCGAGATGTTTCCGCAGATAAGGGCAAGGATCAAGACGATCATGATTTGGACTAAGAGCAGGCTCATTGGTTCTAGTCTCCTGGGAGCAGATAAGCTGCCGGATCCAAGTGGCTGGCTTTCTGTTTTGAGGTGAGAAGGATCATGGCTACGATGCTGAAGCGAACGAGGCCACAGACGATGGTGCAAATAGCCCGCCGTTATTGTTACATCCCACGACAAGCGTTCGCACGTTACGTCGTGCAGCGGTATAGTTTGGCGACTGACACTTCAATTAAGCTCACCGCTGCATACTCCATGGGTAGGCGCGGGTTACTTGATGTCGCGCCAGTTCTGGCCGAGGCCTACTTCGGCGACGATGGGGACGGTGAAGGTGGCGGCGGACTCCATCTCGGTTTTGACAAGTTGCTGCATCTCTTCGGCTTCTCCGGGGACGACGTCGAAGAGGAGTTCGTCGTGGACCTGGAGGGTCATGAGGGAACGGAGTTTACGGCGGGTGATTTCGGCGTCGATGCGGAGCATGGCGATCTTGATGAGGTCGGCGGCAGTGCCCTGCAGCGGCGTGTTGATGGCAGTACGTTCGGCGAAGCCGCGCTGGTTGGGATTGCGGGATTGGATGTCGGGGATGGGGCGGATGCGGCCGAAGGCGGTGCGAACTTGTTGCGTGCGGCGGACTTCTTCGAGCGTGGCTTCAATGAACGTTGCGACGCCGGAGTAGCGGGCGAAGTAGCGGTCGATGTATTCGCGGGCGGTCTTTTGATCGATGCCTAGTTGTGCGGCGAGGCCGAAGGGGCTGATGCCGTAGACGATGCCGAAGTTGACGGCCTTGGCGCGGGCGCGGGTTTCTTTGTCCATCGTGGCGGCGTCGACTTCGAAGACCTCCGCGGCGGTGAGGGTGTGGATGTCTTTGCCGGTGCGGTAGGCGTCGAGGAGCAGCGGGTCCTGCGAAAAGTGGGCCATGAGGCGGAGCTCGATCTGCGAGTAGTCCGCGGACATGAGGAGGTTGCCCTCAGCCGCGATGAAGCCGGCGCGGATCTCGCGGCCAAGCGCGGTGCGGATGGGGATGTTCTGCAGGTTGGGGTTGGTGGAGCTGAGGCGGCCGGTGGCCGTACCGACCTGATTGAAGGTGGTGTGGATGCGGCCGTTGGCGTCGGCTAGTTGCGGGAGCGCGTCGAGGTAGGTGCCTTTGAGCTTCTGGAGTTGGCGGTACTCGAGGACCAGTGCGGGGACTTCGTGATGTTGCGCGAGGTCTTCGAGGATGTCCACCGCGGTAGAGATGGTTTTGCCCTTGCCGTACTTGATGGGTTGAGGGAGAAGCATCTTGTTGAAGAGGACGTCGCCGAGTTGTTTGGGCGAGTTGATGTTGAAGGTGTGGCCGGTGGCTGCGTAGATGCGCTGGGCGAGGTCGTCGATCTGGATGGCGAGACGGTCGGATTGGGCGTGGAGAAGGTTCGGATCGATACGGACGCCGGACTGCTCCATGCGGAGGAGGACGGGGACGAGGGGGAGATCGAGGTGGGTGTAGACGTCGGTGAGGGTGGAGGATTCGTTGAGGCTGCCCTCAGGCGTTTTCGTCTGCTCGGACAGAA
>JAZKBC010000211.1:8665-22137 GCA_040388825.1 Acidobacteriota bacterium
TTCGCTCCGCTCAGGATGAGGGTTTCTTTGGAGGCGGCTGGCGAAGCGTTGGACTGGTCGGCGAAGAGCATCTCTTTGGTGACGGCACCGCCTAGCGAAGGATCGTCTTTAGGGATGATGGGGGCGACGTGGGTTTCAGATTCCTTGAGCTGCGTGGTGAAAACAGCAGCAAGACGCGCGATGGCAGAGGCGGCTTCGGGGAGGCGCTTGGCGTCGGTGGGGTTGTCCTTGGTGGGCTGATGCGTGAGAGCGATGGAGGTGGTGCGGGCTGCGATGTCCGGCAGCGTGTGCGAGGCGTGGGTGGGGTTGAGGAGATAGCTCTCGAGCATGACGTCGGTGATGGGCCCGGCGAGCGTGATGTTGTGCGGCTCGAGAGCGCGGAGGACAGCTTTGAGATCGTGGACGAGCTTGGGGAGCGTGGGATCGGTGAGGGCTTCGCGGAGGCCGGGAGTGTCGAGCGAGACGAGAATGGCGTTGGCGGAAGTGGCGGCGAGGCCGAGGGTGCAGGCGGGGTCTTGAGGGGACGAAGCTGGGGAGATTGTGGCGGCAGCAGCGCCGGGGTGTTCGGCGGAATCGGTAGGGCCGAAGAGGCTCATGTTGGTTGCGGCCGCGGGTTCTGGCTCGACTTCGGGATCGGGCTCGGCGGCGACTTCTTCGGCGAGGGCCTGCGTCGTTTCGGCGAGAGCGATGGCGAGGCCACCGGCTTTGCGGGCTTCGGTGAGAAGTGTGGCGACTTCTTCGGCGGTGGGCTTGAGGTTGTAGGTGGTCTGGACGGCAGCTAAATCGGCGGGGAGATCTTTGAGGAGCGTGGTGAATTCGAGCTCGGTAAAGAGGGCGCGGCAGGCGGCGTTGTCGACTGGCTGCGTGCGCATGGCTTCGAGGGAGAAGTCGACGGGAAGGCTGGTGTGGATGGTGACGAGCTCTTTGGAGAGCAGGATATTGTCGCGGTTGTTGGCGAGTGACTCGCGATAGGTCTTGCGCTTGAAGCGCTCGGGGTTGGCGACGGCGGCGTCCATGGCGGATTCGACGGAGCCGAAGGTCTGGATGAGTTCGACGGAGCCCTTGTCGCCGATGCCGGGAGCGCCGGGGATGTTGTCGATGGAGTCGCCGCGGAGGGCCATGACGTCGATGACTTTGCTGGGCGGCACGCCGAGGACTTCTTCGACCTTGGCGGGATCGAGGATGAGGTTGTCCTTGGTGGGGTTGAGGATGCTGACGTGCTCGTTGACGAGCTGCATCATGTCCTTGTCTGGCGAGACGACGTAGACGTGGTGGCCGAGCGCGGCGAGGTTACAGGAGAGGGTGCCGATGACGTCGTCGGCCTCGTAGCCTTCGTTGTAAAGGATGGGGATGCGGAAGGCTTCGAGCGCGCGGCGAATGTAGGGCTGCTGCTGGATGAGGTCGGGTGGAGTTTCGACGCGGTTGGCCTTGTAGCCGGCGTACTCGGTGGCCTCGAACTGCTGGGTCTTCATGTTGAACTTCTGCACGTCCTTGAGCTGGCCGGCGAGCTCGTTGCGATGGACGGGAGCACCGACGTCGTAGACGGCTGCGAGGTATTCGGGGGCGAAGTCCTTGCGCAGCTTGTTGATCATGTTGACGAAGACGTACGTCGCCGCGCTAGGGATGCCGGTGCGCGTGGTCATGGGACGCATGCGGGCCATGGCGTGGTAGGCGCGGTAGATGAAGGCCATGGTATCGAGGAGGTAGACGGGCGGCTTGTTGGTTGCGTTCGGCATGGTGTCTCTCCTAGTGTAGGACGCTGGCGGCGTCGCTGGCCGGTGGATCGCGGCGGAGTTGTGCGGCTATCCTGCGGAGGGGGACCGAGCATCCTATGGCTGACGTACGGAGGGATGGCAGGATGAAGGTGTGGTGGTGGTTGCTGGCAGGGGTGTTCGCGGTGGGTGCTGCGGCGCAGGGGCAGGTACCGTGCGCGCTGCATGGAGATACGTATACGTGCGACTGGAATGGTTTGGAGCAGACACTCTCGCAGGCACAAACGGTGAGCGTGGTCGGCGACCGGATTGAGCGCTACACGGCGGTGCAGTTGCATCGCCTTGTCACAGAGCTGGGCAAGACGGCGGCGAAAGGCGACGAGCGCGGCGACCTGACGTTCGCGGTGGAAGATCCGCCGAACCACGGGATTGCGTATGGACCGATGGATCATCCGCTGGCGGAGCTGTGTATCTATGACAACCGGCTGGAAGGAAAGAACAGGCTGGTGTGGGTGGAGACGTTTCGCGGGCAACCAGACCGGCCGTGGCAATCAACAGTCCATGCAGTGATCGCGCAGTTTGAGGCGCGATTTGGTCATCATTGACCTCGTCCGCGCTGTCGGATGGTGTAAGAATGGACGCGTTCATCGGGAGGTGAGTGATGAGGACGCGTCTGTTCGGTTGGGTAGTTGTGGGGGTTGTGGCGCTGGGTTGCATGGGAGCAGAAGCTCAGAGTTGCACAACGCAGCCTGAGGACAAGGATGCCGTCGTTGCCACGGTGCGATCGATGTTTGCGGCGGCGACCGCAGACGATATAACGAAGCTTCGCTCGGTGTTTGCGCCTGGAGCGTATCTGTTCGACAACGGAAAGCGGTTCGATTCGGTCGATGACCTGATAGCGCTGATCGATGCCTCCCGCGCCAAGGGTATGAAATACATGTGGACGGTGACGGATCCGGATGTACACGTTCATTGCGACCATGCCTGGCTGGCGTATGTGAATGTGGGCTCGGTGTGGATGCCGGGTGCCAATGCTGCTACGCCGATGAAGTGGCTGGAGTCGGGGGAACTGGAGAAACAGGGCGGCGTTTGGAAGGTGGTGTTCTTCCATAGCACACGGGTGCCTGCGGACCACTAGGTGATGAGCATGCAATCACCGTAACTGAAGAAGCGATAGCGGGCGGCGACGGCGTGGGCGTAGGCGCGGAGCACCGCTTCCCTTCCCGCCAAGGCGCTGACCAGCATGAGCAGCGTGGACGAAGGAAGATGGAAGTTGGTGAGGAGGCCCTTGACGAGTTTGAAGTCGTCGTTGAGGCCGGGGGAGAGGAAGAGGCTGGTGGAGCCGCTGTGAGCGGCGATCGGTTGGCCGGTGCGCTCGGATTCACGGGCAATGTGCTCGAGAGTGCGTGTAGTGGTGGTGCCTACGGCGATGATGCGGCGATGTTCGTTGCTTGCGCGGAGAATGGCGGCGGCGGTTTCCGCGGAGAGCGTGTAGGGCTCGGCGTGGAGGCTGATGTCTTCAGTGTGCTCGGCACGGACAGGCTGGAAGGTGCCGAGGCCGACATGCAGCGTGATGCGCGCTACTTCCACACCGCGCGCTTCGAGTTGCTGGAGGATTTCGGGAGTGAAGTGGAGACCGGCGGTGGGAGCGGCCGCTGAGCCGACGGTGTTGGAATAAACGGTCTGGTAGCGCTCGCGGTCTTCGGAGGTATCTGCTGCGTTCTTCTCGCGATGGATGTAGGGCGGGAGTGGAAGGTGGCCGATGCAGTCGAGCGTGGCGTGGAAGTCTTCGGTTGGGTCGAAGCGGAGCGTGCGCTCGCCGTACTCGCCGGTGGTGAGGATGGTGGCGCGGAGCGCGGGTTCGGTGGAGGGCTCGCCGTTCGGACCGACGAAGATGAGCGTCTCGCCGGGTTGGACTTTTTTCGCAGGTTTGACGAGGGCGGACCAGTCGTTGTGTTCGGAGGCGAGGCGCTGGGTGAGGAGGACTTCGACGAGGCCGGTGGGCTGGGGTGAGTTGGCCTGCGTGGTGAGGCCGGAGCGTGTGGCGTAGAGGCGGGCGGGGAGCACGCGCGAGTCGTTGAGGATGAGCAGGTCGCCGGGCTGGAGCAGTGCGGGGAGATCGGTGAAGGTGCGGTCGGCGAAGACTCCGGTGCGGCGATCGAGGGTGAGCATGCGGCTGGAACCGCGGACGGCGGCCGGATGCTGCGCGATGAGTTCTTCAGGGAGATCGTAGTTGAAGTCGGAGACGAGCATACGAGAAGTTAGCAGTGAGCCGGAAGCAGCTAAGGCGTTGTGGCCATGCGCACGGCTTCGTCGAGCGATTGCTGGACTGCAGCTATGTCCGGTGCCGTGTGGCGGGGCCAGGTAAAGGTTATGGTTGCGAAGGGCTTGGGAATCATGAAGCGGTCCCAGGAGTTGAGCTCCCAGCGGCGGTCGGGGAGAGCGTAATACGAGCCGATCCAAGTGGCGTTGACGAGTTCGGCGAGCTGGACGACTCCGGGCTTGAGGACCATGTTGGGGCCACGTGGACCGTCGGAGGTGATGGCGCAGCGATGGTTTTCGTTGTACGCAACAGCCATGTTGCGCAGGCCCGAGGCTCCGCCTCTGGAGCTGGAGCCGCGGACGGGATAGAAGCCGAGGTACTCGACGGTGCGAGCGATGAGTTCGCCATCGAAGCTGGGCGAAATCAGAATGGCGATTCCCTTGTTGCGGAAGCGGTGCGCGCAGGTGAGCAGCGTTCGATGCCAAAAGGCGAAGACGACCGGGCCGGGGATCTCGATGCCGACGGGGACCATGTCTCCGTTGGCTTCATGTGCGTTGATGTCGCGGTAACGCCAGGTGGCGCCGAGCAGGCGGATCAGACCGGCGGCGATCGGCGGGATGATCGCGAGAAGGATGCGCTGCTTGCGGTTGAAGGCCACTGGCTTCAGTGTAGCTGGCTCAGCGGTTGAGCTGCGCAATGAGCCGGTCGCCGAGGCGCAGAGCAAGGGACATGAGCGGGAGAGTAATGAGCTGAGGTGCTCCGGTGGGGAAGATGGCGCCCGACGCGATGTGGAGGTTGGGCAGGCCGTGGACGGTGAGGTGGGGGTCGACGACGGAGGTGTGGGGATCGACGCCCATGATGGCTCCGCCCATGGCGTGGCGGGCGTCGCCAAGATTGGGCAGAGGGGCGTCGGCGTCGAAGAGCTCGGGGGCCCAGTCAATGCCGGAGAGTCCGTCGAAGCGGGCGCGGAGGTGGGCGGCGAATTTGCGGAAGGTGGCAAGCTCGTGGGCGGAGATGCGCCAGTCAAGGATGGGGTGGGGGAGACCGTAGGGGTCGAGCTGGTCGCTGAGCGTGATGCGCGAGGCGGAGGGAACGTCCTGCGCCGCGTTCAGTTGCAGATTGACCGTAGTGGATGGAGAGACGTAGCGGCGGTTGTGGATGCTGGCCGCGCCGACCAGGCGGAGGGCGTCAACGGAGGCTCGCGGAAGGCGACGTACTGCCGAAGGAAGAGTTGCAGCGAGACCACCTTGCTGACGCGCGGTGAGCAGTTTGCGGACGACGGCGAAGCCGGAGTCAGGCGGCTCGGTGAGCGTGAGGTGCGCGAGACAGGGGTTGATCTCGAGCTGGCGACAGAGCTCGGTGGAGGCTTCGAGCTTGGCGCTGTGGAGCGTGGAGGTGAGGGGTGCCGGACCGAAGAGCGTAGGGCCGAAGCGCGAGGTGTCGAAGATCCAGGGACGCAATTGCGAGAGAAACAGCTTGCGGGCGGAACCGGTCAGCCGCGCTGCGGGCAGCGAGAGGTGGTCGTGGAAGTTGCGACCGACCTGGTCGTGCTGGTTGGCGACGCCTTCGGGGGCGACGCTGCGCGAGGCGAGAAGAAGGCGCGAGGTTTCGATGGTCCCGGCAGCGAGAACGAAGTGCTGGGCCGTGAATTGAAAGCTGTTTCCGGCTCGATTGCGAACGACGACGGCAACGATGTGGGAGCGGTCGGGTGCGAGCAGCAGTTCGCTGACCTGCGCATTGAGAAAGACGCGGGTTGTTCTCGATGCAAGCAGCTCGCGACCGGGATTCGCGGCCATGTTGCGGCGCGGAAAGGGAGCCCACTTGGAGAGGCGTGCGTTGAGCTCCGGCAGTTGCGCGATGAGGCGGGGGACCTCTGCGAAGGTGGCGGCAAAGAACTCCGGACCTTCGTAGGGGAGTTCATCGACTCCGAGCAGCGCCTGGGCCTGGAGGTCGTAGGGCTTCAACTCTTCGCTGGAGACGGGCCAGGTGGTCTGCGGCGGCATGGGGAGAAGTTGACCTCCCCAGCGCAGTGAAGCCCCGCCAAAAGCGCGGAAGCGGCCGATGTGGGTTCCAGCGTGGGGACTGGCGGCGAACTGCGCGGCTTCGAGGAGCGACTGGCCCTGGAGCTCAATGGCGAGGCCACCGGCTTCAAGCAGGATGACGTCGAGTCCTTTTTCGTTGAGACGGTGCGCGAGCGTGAGGCCGGCGATTCCGGCTCCGACAATACAGACCTGGGAGCGCATTGGCTCGTAGGCAGGCGCGAGTTGTTCAATGTCTATTTGCATGCCGCAGGAACACAACACACCCTTATAACGCGAAGCAGGCTCCGTGCTAAGTGACGAGCACGGAACCTGCGGCGAAAGGTTCGGCGATTGGCTAGCTGTACTTCATCCAGCGGAGCATTTCGACCAGACTGGGTTTCTTGCCGTACATGAGGATGCCGACGCGGTAGATGCGCGAAGCAAACCAGAGAATGATCGCGACCGTGAACGACATCAGCATCACCGACAGATTGATTTGCCAGGCTGGGACGTGCGTGAGCGAGATGCGGAAGTTCATCAGCAGTGGGCTGCAGAACGGGATCAGCGAGACAACTGTAGCCAGTCCAGAGTCCGGAGCGCGGATGATGGCGAAGATCATCACCATGCAGAAGGCCAATGGGATAACCAGAAACATGTTGAGCTGCTGGAGTTCCTGCTCGGAGTTGGTCATGGCGCCCAGCGCGGCAGCCACCGACGAGTAGATGAGGAAGCCGAACATGAAGTAAAGGACAAAGAAGCCGATCTGGGCGCTGCTGATGATCGGATGGCCCTTGGGCGAGAGATTGTGACTAAGGCCGGAGTTCAGGATGGCGAAAGCGCCCACCATCCAGACGCCTATCTGTGTGAGGCCGACGGCGCCGACGCCTAGGATTTTTCCGGCGAGCAACTCGTCGGGCTTGATGGTCGCTAGGAGGACTTCAAAGATGCGGCTGGTCTTCTCGTCGATGATGGAGCGTGCCGTGTTCATGCCGTAGAGCATGATCACCATGTACATGAGGAAGAAGAGCATGTACGCGGCGTTGAAAGCAGTGGTGGTGTCGCCGGTGGCGCTGGTATCGAGCTTGACCGGCTCCATGAGAGTGTCGATATCGGCCGCCGGCACATGGTTGGCGGCGAGGCGCTCGCGCATGAGCACGGAGTTGATGGCCACTTCGAGAGTGGTCTTGGTGGCGATGTCGCCGACCGAGCGCGCGGTAAAGGCGAGGTCCGGGTTCTTGCCTGGTGAAGTCGCCGGCGTAACCCAGAGATATCCTGCAAGCGTGGAGTTGCGGTTGTGAATTTCGCGCACGAGCTGGTCGCGAATAGCGTCGGATGGAGCGTAGACGTCGACCTTCATGTCGGCGTCGCGGCCGGCTTCGAGCTGGTGGCGGAGGTCGGTGCCGAAGTTCTGATCGGAGGTGACGACTGCGATGTGCGATTGCGTCTTCGATGTGGTCATCAGCAGCAGGCTGCCGAAGACAAGCGTGCCCATGAGCGTGGGAATAAGCACGGTGGCGAACATGAAGCCCTTGGTGCGAACGCGCTCCAGATACTCGCGGCGAGCGATGAGCCAGACGTTATGCAGGAACGGGTTATGCATCGACGGCGCCTCCCGAATCGGCATCGCCGAAGCTGGCCTTTACGTTTTCAATGAAGATGTCTTCGAGGGTAGGCTCTGTGACTTCGAAGCGGGTGATCTGGGTGCCGTAGCCGATGGCGTCGGCGAGCAGGTGGCAGGCATCGTCGCCGTTGTAAAGCTGGAGCTCCGCGATGCCTTCTCCGATGCGGGCCTCCGCGACCGCGGGATGCGCAGCCAGGTTCTCTTTGCCCGTAAAGGTGATCTGCACGCGGTTGCGTGGGTACTTGGACTTGACCTCTCGCATGGTTCCCGAAAGCAGTAGCTTGCCCCGGGAGATAAGCGCGATGGAGTCGCAGAACTTTTCGACCTGGTCCATGCGATGGGTGGAGAACAGCACGGACCGACCGCGCGCGCGCTGGTCGAGAAGTTCATCCATCAGCAGTTGCGCGTTGACAGGATCGAGGCCACTGAAGGGCTCGTCCATGATGATCAATTCGGGCCGATGCAGCAGCGAAGCGATGAACTGAATCTTCTGCTGCATTCCCTTGGAAAGGGCTTCGGTCTTCTTGTTCACCACGTCGGCGATCTGGAGGCGCTCGCACCACTCCAGCGAACGCTTGCGCGCAAGCGAGGTGTCGAGACCATGCAGGCTGCCGAGGAAGACGAGCTGGTCGAGCACTTTCATCTTCTTGTACAGGCCGCGTTCCTCGGGCAGGTAGCCAACACGGGTGAGCAGAGAACGGTTAAAGGGCTGGCCGAAGAGGTTGACCGTGCCCGAATCCGGGATGGTCATACCGATCATCATGCGAATGGAACTGGTCTTGCCGGAGCCGTTGGGGCCGAGCAAACCGTACATGGACCCGGGTTCAATGGATAGGGTTAGGCCTTCGACCGCCACCTTGGAGCCGTAAACCTTGCGGATATTCTGGAGATCGACAATGGGCATGGGACGCTCCGGACAGTTTACCCTCACGCGACCCGCCCACGGGGGGCGAAATGTGGTGGAATGAGAAAAGGATCCGCACAGTGCACGCCCGCGTATCGAAGTCGATAGGAGACGCACGTTGGTGAAAGCTGATTCTGACTTTGAGGCCAACCGGCTAGCGGCGGTCCGCCGTACAGAGTTGTTGGATACCCCCCCGGAGCCGGAGTTCGATGAGTTAGTGGCGACCGCCGCAGCCGTGTGCGGAACGCCGATGAGCGTGGTTTCGCTGATCGACGAAAATCGCCAGTTCCTGAAGGCAGCGATCGGGCTGGATCTGAGGGAGACGTCGCGCGAAGTGTCGTTTTGCGATCATGCCATCCGTCAGCCGGGGATGATGACGGTCGAGGACGCAACCCAGGATCCTCGCTTCAGCAGCAATCCACACGTGACGGCTGAGGATGGCGTGCGGTTTTATGCAGGTGTCCCGCTGACGAGTTCGGATGGCTATCCGCTGGGAACGCTCTGCGTCTTCGATCGCGAACCGCGCAAGCTGAACCCAGCCCAGACCACAGCATTGATGACTCTGGCGCGCCAGGTGAATGCGCGAATCGAGCTGCGGATTCAGCGGAGGGAGCTGGAGCGGGCGCTGGCGGACCTGAAGCGCGCCAACCGAATGCTTCAGGAACTGGCAGCAACTGATCCGCTGACCGGGCTTGCGAATCGCCGCATTCTTGATGAGCGGCTGAGCTGGGAGCTGGCGCAGTTCAAGCGTACGCATCGCCCGCTCGCGGTGTTGATGTTCGACATAGACAACTTCAAGCGGCGCAATGACACCTACGGCCATGCGGACGGGGATGAGGTGCTGCGGGTGTTCTCGAACGTGCTGCGGCATACAGTGCGCGAGAGCGACCTGGCGGCGCGGTACGGCGGAGAGGAGTTCGCCGTGCTGCTGCCCGAGACCGATGAAGAAAAGGCTCTGCACCTGGCTGAGCGGATCCTGGATGCGGTGCGCGCAGAACCGTGGGCGCATGAGCCGGTGACGCTCAGCGTGGGCGCGGCGGCAATGACGGATCCAGCAATGGAGCCGCAGGAGCTGGTGAAGCAGGCCGACCAGGCGCTGTATTCGGCCAAGCGAGCAGGCAAGGATCGGGCTGTGGGCTTCAGCTCGGGTGTGCCCAATGCTCCAGCGCGGCGATAACTTCTGGCCAGCGGTGGGAAACGAAGAAACGCGCCCTTACGGGGCGCGCTTCTTTTGTTGCAATGAGTGTTGAGACTAAGCGGCGGGTTCGTCGCCAGCGCTCTGCTCTTCGAGCTGCTTCTGCAGCTCTTCACGGCGCTTGGCACGAGCAGCTTCACGCTTGTCGGCCTTCTCGCTCAGCTCGGCTTCGGCGTCGAGCAGCTCGATGTAGGCGACTTCGGCGGAGTCACCCTGACGGGGACCGACCTTGACGATGCGCGAGTAACCGCCGGGGCGAGTAGCGTAACGCGGAGCGACCGTGGCGAAGAGGCGATCAACAGCTTCGGGCGTGAGCAGGTAAGCGAGCGCCTGGCGGCGAGCGTGAACACTGCCGTTCTTGCCGAGGGTGATCATCTTCTCAACGATAGGACGCGAGGCCTTGGCCTTGGTCAGCGTCGTCTTAATGCGGTCATGAAGAACGATGGAAGTGACGAGGTTGCGCAGAAGTGCGCGACGGTGGCTGGTGTTGCGGCCGAGTTTATAGCCGCCATTACGATGACGCATGGTAAGTCTCCTTCGGTCCAGCTATAGCTGTCGACCGGATTCCAGATGGGTGGTGCGGGTGAAGCGAGGCGCAGCGGAGGTGAATCCGCTGCGCCCTCGAACTAGAAGGACTCGGGCTCGTTGGCGAGATCGAGGTCGAGATCGTCTTCGTCCTCTTCTTCGTCGTCGAAGTTGCCGTAGCTGGCAGCCAGAGTTGCAGCCGGAAGAACCGAGGTCGGGCCCGGGACCGGGTTGCCGTTCTCGTCGATCTTCATGCCCAGCGAGAGGCCCATCTGAGCAAGGATTTCCTTGATCTCGTTCAGGCTCTTGCGGCCGAAGTTCTTGGTCTTCAGCATCTCGGCTTCGGTCTTCTGGATGAGCTCGCCGATGGTCGCGATGTTGGCGTTCTTGAGGCAGTTGTAGCTGCGCACGGAAAGCTCAAGCTCTTCGACCGAGCGGTTCAGGTTCTCGTTGCGGATGGCCGGGCCGTCCAAGCCGTCATGACCGCCAGCTTCGATCTCTTCCTCGAAGTTGATGAAGATGGTCATGTGGTCCTTGAGCAGCTTGGCCGAGAGGCCAAGAGCGTCGGCCGGGAGAACCGTTCCGTTGGTCCAGATCTCCAGCGTGAGCTTGTCGTAGTCGGTGATCTGACCGAGACGTGCAGCCTCGACGAGGTAGTTGACCTTGCGCACAGGCGAGTGGACCGAATCGACCGGGATGAACCCGATGCCGAGATCGGCGTCGAAGTTCTTGTCGGCCGAAACGTAGCCACGGCCACGCTTGAGGCGCATCTCCATGTCGATACGTCCGCCTTCGGAGATGGTGCAGATGTAGACGTTGGGATCGAGGATCTCAACATCGGAGTCGGCCTCGATGGAACCCGAGAGCACAACGCCGGCAGCGTCCGCGCGCAGGTAGAGGGCCTTGGGGCCGTCACCGTTGAGCTTGAACGGGATCTGCTTGAGGTTGAGGATGATGTCGGTCGCGTCTTCAACAACGCCGGTGATGGACTGGAACTCGTGCAGCACGCCTTCAATGCGGACGGCGGTAACAGCAGCGCCTTCGATGGACGAGAGCAGAGTGCGGCGAAGGGCGTTGCCAATGGTGGTGCCAAAGCCGCGCTCAAAAGGCTGCGCGGAGAATTTGCCGTAGTTCGGGGTCAGTGTTTCCTGGTCGACGGCGAGACGCTTGGGTTTTTGAAAACCTCTCCAAAGCATGGGTGATCCTTTCTTCCTGCCACCGCGAAGCACTCTGCGGATGGTTCAGGGGTGTTGCGGTTGTGGTGCATTCGTTGCCGCCCGAGTGAGCGAAGGAGCAAGTCCTTCGCTCGGCTCAGGAGGTCAACCGTGGTGATTACTTCGAGTAGAGTTCGACGATGAGCTGCTCGTTGACGGGCAGGTTGACGTCTTCGCGCTTGGGCATGCTGATGATCTTGCCCGAGAAGTTGTCGGGCTGAGCATCGATCCAGCTCACGCGGCTCTGGCCGGAGATGAAGTCCCTGGAAGATTCGAGAAGGATCATCTTCTTCGAACCCTCGCGAATCGCGATCTCATCGCCCACCTTGCACTGGAAGGAAGGGATGTTGACCTTGCGGCCGTTGACCTGGATGTGGCCGTGGCGAACAATCTGGCGCGACTGGCGGCGGCTCATCGCGAAACCGAGGCGATAGCAGACGTTGTCGAGACGGGTCTCGAGCTGCTGCAGGAGCAGGTCGCCGGTGACGCCGGTCTTGTTGGCGGCCTTCTCGTAGTAGGCGCGGAACTGGGTCTCGAGCGTGAAGTAGATGCGCTTGGCCTTCTGCTTCTCACGCAGCTGCAGGCCGTAGCCCACAACCTTCTTGACCTTCTTGGACTGGCCGTGCTGGCCCGGGGGGAAGTTGCGCTTTTCGACGGGGCACTTGTCGGTGAAACATTTCGCGCCCTTGAGGAACAACTTGGTTCCGTCGCGGCGGCAAAGGCGGCAGACGGGTCCTGTGTAACGTGCCATTTCTATTCTCCTGAATCAGATGTCGATCGCTTTACAGGCGGCAAAGCCCTTCAGTCACGATCCGGTTGAAGATTTGTGAGAGGCAAGATTCGAGTTGCGAGAGGAGTCGATTGCTGTCCCCTCGCAACTCGTCACTCGATTCTCAGACGCGGCGGCGCTTCGGCGGACGGCAGCCGTTGTGCGGCATCGGCGTAACGTCGCGGATGCTGCGCACATCGATGCCGGCGGCAGCGAGGGCGCGGATCGCGGACTCACGGCCGGAGCCGGGACCCGAGACGCGCACGTCGACTGCACGCAGACCGTGGTCGCGGGCGGCGTTGGCCGCGTTGACCGCTGCCTGCTGCGCGGCAAACGGGGTGCCCTTGCGGGAACCGCGGAAGCCGAGCGAGCCGGAGCTCTTCCAGCTGAGCGTGTTGCCCTGCTGGTCAGTGATGGTGACGATGGTGTTGTTGAAGCTGGCCTGGATGAAGACCAACCCAAACGGAACATTCTTGCGTTCGCGCTTTTTGAACTTCTTGTTCTTGCCGACCTTCGCGCCGGTGCCCTTGTTCTGAGACTTAGCCATTACTTGGTCACCTTCTTCTTCCCGGCGACCGTGCCCTTGCGGGGGCCTTTACGGGTACGCGCATTGGTGTGGGTACGCTGACCGCGCACAGGCAGGCTGCGGCGATGACGGAGACCACGGTACGACTGGATTTCGATGAGGCGCTTGATGTTGAGCGAGATTTCCTTGCGGAGATCGCCTTCAATGCCGCCTTCGGCTTCGATGACCTGACGGATCTTGTTGAGCTGATCTTCGTCGAGCGTGGCCATCTTGGCGAACGGGTCAATCCCGGCCTTCTCAAGAATCTTGAGAGCGCGGGGGTTCCCGATGCCGTAGATGTACGTGAGGGCGATGCGAGTCTGCTTGTTTCCAGGCAGATCGACGCCGGCAATACGTGCCATTTGGGTGCCTTTCGGTTGAGCTTCTGAGCTGTCTCAGAGAGCGGGTTGATCGTTGTACGGCTGACCTGACTGCTGTCTCCTCCGGGTTCATCGCACGCCTTGACTTCGGCGAACTCGCCCGGTGGGGCCGTGAAGAACAGGGCTTGCTAGCCCTGGCGCTGCTTGTGCTTGGCGTTCTCGCAGATGACGCGAACGACACCCTTGCGGTGGATCACCTTGCACTTGTCGCAGATCGGCTTGACTGACGCACGGACCTTCATTGCTGGTTCCCTTCTTGCTTACCTCAAGGGCTGAAGCCCCATTGGCGGCGCTGCTTGATTG
>JAZKBC010000212.1:0-4787 GCA_040388825.1 Acidobacteriota bacterium
CTATCCGCAACCGCGCCGCCAGGTTCCTCAACACCCAGCTCACCATGGACGCCGCCCTCAGTTACAACGACATTCCTGCCATCAGGGGCCACGTTGAAACCCTCGAAACCTTCGACCCCGCCAAAGCGCTGCAGCTTGCTCCCGACTCAAACAAGGCCGATGGCGTCGTTCCCGGTGCCATGCTCAACCAGGCGTTCCCCACTCTTGCTCCTGTGGATAAGGCAAGGCACATTGGCGGCACCGTCCTCGTTCACTCCATGATCACCACGCAGGGAACCGTCGGCGCCGTCATTGTCGTCGCCAGTCCAGATCCCGCCCTGACTGCCGCCGTTGTCACCGCTGCCAAAAAGACGACCTACACGCCCTTTCTCCTTAACGGCCAACCCATCGAAGCCGAAATGACCGATACCTTTACTCTCATCGATAACAACTAAACTCTCCCGGCCTTAAATCCTCACGGCCCCTCACGCATCGAATCTCCCAGGAGAACCCATGAAATCCTTCGGCTACGCTGCCCACGACAAATCCTCCCCGCTCTCTCCCTTCCACTTCGACCGCCGCGACCCCAACCCCAACGACGTCGTCCTCGACATCGACTTCTGCGGCATCTGCCACTCCGACATCCACCAGGTCCGCGACGAGTGGAAGAACGCCATCTACCCCATGGTCCCCGGCCACGAAATCGTCGGCCGCGTCACCGCCGTAGGCTCCGCCGTCACCAAGTTCAAACCCGGCGACCTCGCTGCCGTCGGCGTCATGGTCAACTCCTGCATGCAGTGTGAGAATTGTCTCGCTGGCGAAGAGCCTTACTGCACCAAGGGCATGGTCCCCAGCTACAACGCCCACAACTACGATGGAGAGCTCCTCCACGGCGGCTACGCCACCAACATCATCGCCCCCGAGCACTACACCTTCTCCATCTCCCCCAAACTCGACCTCGCCGCGACCGCCCCTCTGCTCTGCGCCGGCATCACCACCTACTCTCCACTCCGCCACTGGAACGCCGGCCCCAACAAGAAAGTCGGCATCGTAGGCCTCGGCGGCCTCGGCCACATGGCGCTCAAGTTCGCCCACGCCTTCGGCGCCCACGTAGTCCAGTTCACCACTTCTGAAAGCAAAGTCGACGACGCCAAAAAGCTAGGCGCCGACGAAGTCGTCATCAGCAAAGACGCCGCCGCCATGGCCGCCCACAAAGGCTCCTTCGACCTCATCCTCGACTGCGTCTCCGCCCCGCACGACTTCGACGCCTACCTCTCGCTCCTCCGCCGCGACGGAACCCTCTGCCTCGTCGGCCTCCCCGACCAGCCCATCCACTTCGCCCCGTTCTCCATCATCACCAACCGCCGCTCCTTCTCCGGCTCCATGATCGGCGGCATGGCCCAAACGCAGGAGATGCTCGACTTCTGCGCCGACAAAGACATCGTCTCCGACATCGAACTCATCGGCTACGACAAGCTCCCCGAAGCCTACGACCGCGTCGTCAAAGGCGACGTCAAATACCGCTTCGTCCTCGACAACAAAACCCTCAACGCCTAACCCACCCTCGGCACCAAACGAAAAGGCGGCCACCGAGGCCGCCTTTTCATTCACTAACCACTTGTCACTGTCGTTCCACCACCCGCACCCGCTCCCCCACCTTCACCCAACCCTTCCGTCGAAACCAATCCTCCATCGCCGCCTCGAGCCGCTCCACCGGCACCCGCCGCCCAATCTCCATCACCCCATCGCCCACCGGCAGCGTGTCGTCGAACACCGCATCGTTCGTAAAATTCCGCATCGCAAAGTTGTCGATCCACGCAACAGGGCAGGGAACCGCCACCCCATCGGTTCCCACCCGTTCAATCGAAACCTTCCGCGAGAACATCAGTTCTCCGTAGGCTTCGTGATCTTGTCAATCACCAGGTTCGGCACGTTCTGCTTCACCGCTTCCAGTTTCAACCCCATCTGCTCCTGCACCGCCGTAAACACCGAAGGGTAGCTGTCTGGGTTGTTCATCGACCACGGCCCGCCCACCTGCAGCGTGTAGTTATACAACCCCATCAGCCCGGTCTTGTCGATCACCGGAGCCTGCACCTCGTAGTTCAGCACCCCGCAGATCGCGCGCATCGGGTCGTTGCTGCCCACAAACTCCAGCCCCTTCGCACTTCCATGCGCCTGCGTATCAGCTGATGGCGGTGGCGGCGGTGCACTCCCATCAGCCGGCGGCGCAGCCGCGGGAAGCTCCTTCATCTTCACCCCACCCTTCGCCACCGTAAGCAGAAACAACGAGCTCATCCGCGACTCCAGGTGCGTCTTCAGTCCCAGTCGGTCGGCAAGCATCACCTGAACCGCGTGCCGCTTTTCCAGCCGAACCTCGTTCGCTGTCAGCTTCGCGAGCCGCGCATCCGTGTCGGCGTCAGATCGTGCCTGGATGTCATACAGCGTGTTCCCAATCCAGTCCGGGGCATCCGCAATCGGCGTATCGAATCCGTACGCAATTTGGATCAGCGCCTTAATCGGAAAGTACTTCGCTTCAAACCGGCTGGCATGCGGCAGGCTCTGCACCGACGTGTGCACATCCGGCGAAGTCATGTCGGCGGGCCGCAACGACACCACGTCGAACACCAGCGTCGGCACATATCCAGGCTCCTCGATAATCGGAGTCGCCTGCGCATGAGCCGCCGGACCTTGCATCAGTGCCACTACCGCCGCAAAAACTCCAAGCACCCCAACCGAACGCATCGCAATCCGAACCATAAACACACCTCTCCTAGCCAGCTTGATGAAGATCATACGGCAGCGCTGCAGCCCCGGTTCCCGGTCTTTACAAATCCCTACACCCACACCACAAACATCGCCGTGTCCGCTGCAAACGTCTTCGGCGTCTCGCTCAGCCGCCCCGTCTTCGCATCCCGCGCGAACACCGTCACGCTTCCCGGAGCCGCCTGGTTGCAGCACACCAGCCACTTCCGCGAAGGATCCAGCGCGATATACCGCGGCACACCACCGCCGCAAGGCAAGCGTTGCAACTCCGTCAGCAGCCCCGTCGCCGCATCCACGCCATACACCGTCAGCTCGTTCACCCCGCGCTCGCACGCATATAAAAACTTTCCATCATCACTCACCACAATCTCGCAACCTGAGTTCCCCGCGAGCCCCACGCCCTTCGCCAGTTCCCCAATCGTCGATCCCTCCCGCAGCGTCATCTCCGCCTTCTTCCCGCGCACGCTCCAGTCATACAAATCGATCGACGCATCCAGCTCATGCACGCAGTACACCCACTTACCATTCGGATGAAACGCCACATGCCTCGGCCCCGATCCCGCCCGCGCCTCCACCCGCATCGGCTTGCCCAGCGGATCTTTCTTCCCAGCCGCAATTGGGAACACCTCAATCGCATCCTCACCCAGGTTGCACGCCAGCATAAAGTCATTGTCCGGAGACACCACCGTGCAATGCAGATGCGCCGCATTCTGCCGAACCTTATCCGGCCCCAATGCACCGCAAGCCGCATTCCCCCGGCAATCAAAAACGCCGCTCGTTTCGATCAACTTCCCATCCGCCGCCAGATCATAAGCGGCAACGGTCCCACCCGCATAATCCGCCGCAAACGCGCTCTTGCCACTTTGATCCACGCTCACAAAGCAAGGCCCATCCGCCTTCGCGCTCACCTTGTTCAGCAACGTCAGTTCGGCATTTGCCCTGTCCACCCGAAACGCCGAGATCGCCGAAGCCGCTCCCTCCATCTCGTTCACCGAGTACATCACCGGCAGCGTCGGATGCATCGCAAAAAAGTTCGGCCGATCGCAGGCAATCGCCAACTCCACCGCGCCCAGCTCTCCCGTCGCCCCATCCCACTTCGCCCGATAAATCCCTTTACCGGTATCGGTCCCCAGCAGCACCCATCGCGGCCCCGCCACAACAGACTCACCCAACCCACGCAAACTCAGCGACAAACCCGCCGCCCCCACCACAAACGCCCGTCGCGAAAAACCAGCAGTCAACATACCCGCACGTCTACGCAATCCCCCACGAACGTTCTACTCCCTACTCCCTACTCCCTGCACTTCGCTTCCCACCGTATGCGGCTCACCCGGCAACACAAAATCCAACTCCGCCGGATGCGCATCGCCACCCACCACCGGCAGCCCCGGCAGATTCGACGTATGTCCCACTTCCTTCATCACCGCGGCCACCTGCTCCAACACCTCGGGCACGCTCATCGTGTACATCTCGCGCCCGTTATCGTAGCCCGTCTCGATAGCCAGCTTCAGATACCGCCCCGCCGCCTGCGCCGCAAGGTAGTCGGTAATCACCTTGCCATTGGCTTTCTTCTGCTCCACCCACGCCGTGTTGGGCATGGCAATCCACAGCGGCCGTCCGTTCACGGCGTAGCGAATATCCGTTGCATCGGCATGCCGCGTAGCGATCGCGACGACAGTGCCTTTCCAGACGCAGTGCAGCGTCTCTCCGGTCCAGCGGTCCGTAGCGTAAAAGTCTTCGTACATATCTTCAGGCTAACCGCTCGCACCCCCACCTGCAAGTTCTCCCGCGTCGCGCCCACCCTCACGCTGCGTCCGGCATCCAAACCAGCATGAAGCTTCTTATCCTGGGCGCTGCCGGCGGAACCGGCCGCCAACTCGTTCAACAAGCCATCGGCCAAGGCCACAGCGTTACCGCCTGGACGCACCACACGCCCCAGCCGCCGTTTCCCCCCAGCGTCGAGCTCATCACCGCCGACATCCACGACCCGGCCCGCCTCGCCGCCACCATCGCCTCCCAGGACGCCGTTATCGATACCCTCGGCA
>JAZKBC010000213.1:0-11207 GCA_040388825.1 Acidobacteriota bacterium
GGCTACGTCCTCATGCCCGAGCACGTCCACCTCCTCCTCAGCGAACCCCGTCACCTCCCACTCGACGGCACCCTCCGCGTCCTCAAAGCCGAAACCTCGAAGAAGCTCAAAGGCGACCGCCCCCACTTCTGGCAAACCCGCTACTACGACTTCAACGTCTTCACCCAGGACAAGTTCGTCGAAAAGATCGACTACATGCACCGCAACCCCGTCGAGCGCGGCCTCGCCGCCCAGCCCGAGGACTGGCAGTGGAGCAGCGCCCTCCACTGGCTCACCGGCAAACAGGGTACCGTCGAAATCGAGTCCCACTGGACCTGGAACCGCCGCGAGCGAGCGGCCGGAACGCAGGCGCAGCCGGAGTAACTGAATTGCCATCCCCGCCCAGCCTCGCACCCACCAAATCCCACTAACAACTAAGAACTCCCCCACCGCGTTACCCTATCTCCAGCCCCACTCGCCGGAGCCCCCATGACCCCCCTCACCCCCTGGCAAAGCTTCTACGTCGTCCTCGGTTCCGCTGCCGGAGGCCTCACCGGCCTCCAGTTCGTCGCCATGGCCCTCATCGCCGAAGTCTCCGTCAAACCTGGCGAGGTCGAAACCGGCGAAGCCTTCGCCACTCCCGCCATCGTCCACTTCGTCGCCGTCCTGCTCTTCGCGGCGTCGGCGGCCATGCCCTGGCTCTCCCTCACCGCGCCCGCCATCGCGTGGTCCGTCGCCGCCGCCGCCGGAGTCGCCTACATGCTCTTCGTCTCCTGGCGCATGGGACACCAGCGCGGCTACCAGCCCGTCGCCGAGGACTGGTTCTTCCGCTCCATCCTCCCCCTCGCCGCCTACCTCGCCCTCACCTGCGGCGCCCTCCTCGCCCTCCACCACCCCCGCCCCGGCGGGTTCCACGCTGCCGCAGGCCGGAGCGGAGGCGCAGCCGGAGCGACTGAATTGCCTTCTTCCGCCCGCCACGAACGCGAGCCGCACTCCCACCCCAAACTATTTTTCACGAAAAATGGGCAGAAAACCGCATGTCAACCCCCCAAGCCCCACAACCCCAACATTCCAAACAAAATAGGCATGGCCCACTTGGCACCCTCAATCTGCTAGCCTTAAAACAGAGCTTAACCACCGAAGGCCGCCAGCGATGGCGGCCTTCGTGTCTGGACTTGGGTATACCAGCAGTCCAGACCTAACTAGTACCGTTTCAAGATTTTAGGACCAAACAGGGGAGGGGAGGGGGTACCCACACAACCATCCCCCTCCGCGCCCACTCTGACTCCATTGACACCCGAACGTCAGGAGCCCGACATGCACGCCCACCACACCGTCAATTTCATGCACTACATGCAGTCCACCGAAGGCTCGCACACCATCCTCGTCTGGCTCCTCGTCGGCCTCGTCGCCGGCTACCTCACCGGACGCATCATGCGCGGCCGCGGCTTCGGTCCCATCGTCGACGTCTTCGTCGGCGTCGTCG
Source organism: Acidobacteriota bacterium (assembly GCA_040388825.1). Lineage (GTDB taxonomy): Bacteria > Acidobacteriota > Terriglobia > Terriglobales > Acidobacteriaceae > Granulicella. Next base: position 1,466 of record JAZKBC010000213.1, read on the forward strand.
GCGCCATCCTCGGCGGCTTCCTCATGGTCAACCTCGGCTACGCCGGCTCGGGCGGCTTCATCTACACCGTCTTCGTCGCCGTCCTCGGAGCCTGCCTGCTCACTGTCCTCCTCCGCCTCCTCACCGCGGGACGTTTCCGCAACTTCTAATCCAAATTTCCCCGCTGTAGTCTTCCGCTCCCGCCTTCCTCGTCATATCCTTGGTACAACCCCAAGGAGTCAGATTGAGAACCCGGACCCGCGCCATTCTCCTCAGCGCCACCCTGCTGCTCTGCATCACCTTCCCGTCTGCGACGATGCACGCTCAGGCTGGACCCACCGCCACCCAGACCCTCCAGATCTCCGCCTTCGGAGGCGGAACCGCAACGCTGATCGGCCTCGACAAAGGCCGCAACATCGGCATCACCGCCGGCGGCGACCTCGGCTTCCGCGCCTTTTTCCGCATGCATCCTTTCCTCGAAGTCCGCGGCACGATGGCCATCGACAACGGCGCGATCGCCGGCCTCAAGAACGTCCTCATCGGTGTAAAGGTGGAGAAGACATTCTCCCGCGTCCATCCCTACGGCGACTTCCTCTTCGGCCGCGGCGAGGTCAACTACAACTCGCCTGGCTTCCTCAACCCCAGTGGAACGCTCTACTACCTGCAATCCCTCTCCAACATCTACTCCGCCGGCGGCGGCGTAGACCTCGACCTCACCCCCCACTACGCCCTCAAGGCAGACGCGCAACTCCAGCACTACAGCGTGCCGGTAACAACGACAGGCTCCATCTACGCCAAGGCATTTACGGTGGGCGTCGTCTATCGCTTCGACTTCAACCACCACCCCAAACATCACGACCGTCAGTAACGCGTCACCACGTCGTTATGGCGCTCCAGCCACCAGCACGCGCTGTATCCGCCCTGCGGATACAGCGACCGGCTGCAGTCCACCTCGGTCATCCCGTCCGCGAAGTACTCCTCCCGGCTGTTCTTCAGCTCCGCCGCAATTACATGACCGACTTCTACTTGTCCCATACCCCCGCCGTGCCCCACGCGGATCTTCCACACCGCCCAATCGACGGGATAAGCGAACAGCGCGGCTAGCACCAGCCATAGAGCTGCGCGGCCTGCGATCTTCAGCCAGAACCTCGTCCACATGGCGCGCCTCTACATCCAATTGAATTCGCTTTGACGCTATAGGTTGAACAGCTCGCGCAGCCGTTTGGTCTGCGAGCGGCTCACGGGTATTTCCGTCTGCTTGCGGTCGTCCATACGTAGTTGATAGCTGGACTTGAACCACGGCACAACTTCGCGGATGTGTTGAATGTTCACCACAAACGAGCGATGTGCGCGCCAGAACTGCTCCGGTTCGAGTTGGTCCATCAGCTCTTCGAGCGTGCGGCAGTTCGAGTCGCCTTCGACCGTCTTGGTCACCACCGAAATTCTGCCTTCTTCAATCGACGCGAAGCACAAGTCCCTCTGGTCGACGAGCAGCAGCCGATTCTGCGCTCGCACCACGACCTTGCCTGATCGCGGAGCCGCCACCGGTCCCGTCGGCTCCGGTGTTGCGCTCTTCTCCACCATGCGTAGAAGGGCATCCAGCTTGGCCTCGGCTCCCGCGACCATGCCTGCCAGCATGCCTCCGCGCGAAGGGTTCTGTGCTTCTGCTCCCGCCGCCGTCTCGCCGGCAGCCTCGGAGGCCAGCCGCGAGCGCACCTTGTCGAGCGTCTTCACCACACGCTTGGCATCGAACGGCTTCAGCAGATAGTCGACGGCATTTACTTCAAACGCTCGCACGGCGTACTGGTCAAACGCTGTGGCGAAGACCACCTGCGGCAGCTTGGCCTTGCGGTCAAGCGTGAGCACCTTCTTCAGCACAGCGAACCCGTCCAGGCCGGGCATGCGCACGTCCAGAAAGATCACGTCAGGCTTCAGGGTGCGAATCATGTCCACAGCTTCGATGCCGTTGGTGGCCTGCGCCAGCACGGACACATCGCCCGCTGCATCCAGCAGATACTGCAACTCCTGCCGTGCGAGCGGCTCGTCGTCGATGATCAGGGCTGAAAGCGGAGTGGCCATGCGAAGCTGCTGCTGATTTTACGCGCCAAGGCAAGGCTCTGCGAGTCGCAGGCAGTGCGCAAGTTTTCAAAAGGGAGGGAACCAGCTAGTTGTCGCTAAAAGCACGTAGCCGGGCTGGAGCGCCGTCGGCAGCCAGGTCATGTCCGCACTGGGTGCAGAACACGTCCGTGATGCGCACACCGCGATGGCACACACCGCACACCGGAGCCATCTGGAACTGGCATTGCGGGCAGAAGTGGTAGCCCGTGGCGATCGAAGTCGAGCAGTTCGGGCAGCGTGTCTCCACCGGTTGCCGCAGCATGAAGTACACCACCGCGCCGATGCCACCCGGAAGCACTGCACAAACCAGCATCCACAGCCGCGTGGACATACCGCGTCGCTTGGCATCGCGGCTCACATAGCCGAGGAGAAGCACGTAGCTGGCCCAGAGCGCGCCCCACGTATAGCCCATCAACAGCCGCAGCGGCAGCACATCGTGGCGATGGTGCGGCACCACAACATTGAACAGGTACTGCATCACCGCGAACACGATGATGGCGCCAACGATCGCCCAACCCGGAATCATCCGCAGTTCGTCGTCACCGCTCGATGCCGATTCGGTGGACCGTCCCACGGTCCAGTTCTGCAGGCTCATTGCTGCGCCTCACCGTTGGCCGTCACACGTGCACGCCCGCGCTTGAACCACACCAGCCCCAGCAGAGCCATCGTCACCGGCAGGGACCAAAGCACCAGCAGCATCATCTGGTCGCTGGCATCCGGAATACCGGTTGGCGTCAGGTCGTAGTCAACCATTGCAAACCACACCGCATAGCAAATTCCCAGCAGCAGCACCGAGCAGATGCCCACAGGAACCCACATGCTGCGACGGCGACTCTTCTGTTCGCGCATGGTCAAAGCCTGCTCGCGCACCACACGATGCGTGCGGTTCACCACCACGGCGCGTGCGCCGGTCGAAGTTTGATTCAGAGGAGAGTCGAAACCGTTCATGACCGCCCCTCCGCTGTTTTAAAGTCAACCGCGCGACGTTGCGCGCGCAACTCCACCAGTTGCGGCTTAAGCGCTGCCAGCCCACGATACAGCCGCGACTTCACCGTCGACAGCGGCGCCTGCGTCATGGTGGCAATCTCTTCGAGCGACATCTCTTCGTGAAAGCGCAGAGTCAGCACTTCGCGATAGCTCGAGTCGAGCGAAAGCATCACGGTCGAAAGTTCAGCCGCGTCCTCGCGGAACTGGAACTGTTCCAGCGGTGTTGGCCCATCTTCGGCGATCTCGAACGGCCGCTCGTCTTCGCCACCTTCGCGCATCTCGTCCAGCGAGGCCATCGTCCGTTTGCGCGAAAGGTCGATCACCAGGTTGCGAGCGATGGTGAATATCCAGGTATCGAACCGCGCTTTACCGTTGTATTGCGATCCCCGCTTGAGCACCCGGATCCATACTTCCTGAAAAAGGTCCTCGGCCACCTCGCGGCGGCTCGTCAGGAACATCAGGTAGCGCATCAGGCGGTGCTGGTAGGTCTCAATCAGCTGGTCGAGCAACTCCGGATCGTGATTCTTCAGTCCACGCGCAATCGCCGCGTTTTCGCGTTCGGCTTGCTTTACGGCTTCGGCGGACAGCACGATGGAGGTTCTCACGTTTGTAGAGACGTCACTTTCGCGAAAATAGTCTCTGTGGTCAGACAGATTATTCGTGGGATTAAAGGGGGCCCAGCGTCCATTATAGGGTGATTGGCTCGAAATCCGATGGAAATCCCTGTCCCGTCTAGCCGGTACCCCTTTGGCCACCCAGTCCGGCCCGATACACTGGACCGATGGATGTTCTTTACGGCCTGCATCCGGTGGAAGAGGCGCTGCGTGCCGGCGTCCGCCGGTTGGACCACGTCAGCGTCGCCCGCGAGCGCGAAGCCCGCCGCGACCCCCGCCTGGACCGCGTTCTCGAGCTCTGCCGGGCGGCCAATGTCCGCGTCAACACCGAGTCCCGCGACCAGCTCACGCGCCACGCCAAGACGGACGCGCACCAGGGCGTCGTCGCTTTCCTGCGCGAGCGCCAGTTCCTCGCCCTCGAAGACCTGCTCAAAGCTCCGGCTGGCCCCTCCGGCCACCGCTTTTTCCTGGCGCTGGATGGTGTGGAAGACCCCCACAACCTCGGCGCGCTGCTCCGCTCGGCTGACGGCGCCGGCATCGACGGCGTCATCCTGCCCGAGCGCCGGTCGGCTCCGCTCAGTGCAGTCGTAGCCAAAACCTCCGCCGGCGCGAGCGAACACGTCCGGATCGCCCAGGTGGTCAACATCACCCGCGCGCTCGAAACCATGAAAAAGCACAACGTCTGGATCGTTGGGCTGGACGAGCGCGGGACCCCCGATTACACCGCCTTCGACTTCAAGCAGGACACCTGCCTGGTCCTCGGCAGCGAGGGCTCCGGGCTGCATGATCTGGTGAAGCGCACCTGCGACTACCTGCTGCGCATCCCGATGGCCGGGTCGGTCAGCTCGCTGAATGTATCGGTTGCCGGAGCGGTGGTGATGTACGAGGCGATGCGCCAGCGCGCGGGGAGTGCCGTTCCGCCGCCGCAGGAGTCCAAACCTCAGAAGCCGCGCAAAGGTCTAGGTTCGTAAATGCCATTTAGCCTCAAGCTCCTGCCAGCGCTCTTGCTGAGCGGAGCCGTTACATTCGTCGCTCCGGGTTTTGCTCAGAGTCCAGCTCCCACTCCCTCCCAACAGCCCGCGCCGGAAGTGGCTCCCGCCGTCAGCGAGCCCCCCGTGGTGGAGTCCGAGCCACTGCCTCCGCCGCAAGGCCAGGTCCTCTTCCAGAGCCACGCCCAGCCACCGGCGACGGGATCGGACGAGCCCGCGAAGCCCGAGGCCAAACCCACTGGTCCCGAACTCACCGACGCCGAGCGCTCCTCGATCAGCATTACTGCTTACGACCTCGATGCGCGCCTTACCCCCGCTTCGAGCGGCCTGGCTATGCGCGCCGGACTCACGATTCGCAATGACGGCAAACAGCCGCTCAGCCGGATCGCTTTACAAATTTCGTCGACGCTGCAATGGCAGAGCGCGACGCTGCTCTCCGGCAATCAGCCAACGCCGCTGGTCTTCGCTCAGCATCTACTGGACACCGACGCCGACCATACCGGCAAGGCCAGCGAAGCGATTCTTACTCTTACCACGCCTCTCCAGCCGGGCGAGACACTCCGCCTCGACGCCTTCTACTCCGGCACTCTCGCGGCCAGCACCGGCCGCCTCGAACGCATCGGCGCCTCCAGCTCACAGGCCAACGCCGCCGACTGGGACGCGATCTCGCCCGACGCAACCATGCTGCGCGGCTTCGGAAACGTCCTCTGGTACCCCGTCGCCGCTCCGCAGCTCTTCCTCGGCGATGGCGCGCAGCTCTTCCAGGCGATCGGCCAGATGCGCCAGCGCTCGGCGGCCTCGACCATCCATCTGTATCTCGCCATTGAATACAAGGGCGAAGCCCCCACCGCCGCCTACTTTTGCGGTCGCCGCCAGCCGCTCAAAGCCATTAGCGACGATGCCGACGCTCCCGTCGCCAGCGGCAGCGGAGTCGCCACCGCCGAGTTCGCCGCCGAGCCCATCGGCGTCCGCCTGCCCAGCCTCTTCATCTTCGCGCAGCCCGAAAGCCTCGTCGCTCCGCTGCCGTCCTCTGGACGCAACTCGGACCCTGCGCCAACGCCGGCCTCAAGTTCGTCGTCCGCGCAGACGACGACAGCTACTGCGTCGCTTAACCCGCTCACCGGCGACGACCCCATGCTCGCCGTCGAAACCACCGACGACGCCGTGCTCAAGCCTCTCGCGGCTTCCGCGGATAAGCTCGCGCCGCTGCTCGAGCAGTGGTTCGGAACGCATCCACTCTCGGCGCTCACCGTGCTCGACCACGATGGCCAGGCCTTTGAAGACGGCCCGCTGCTCGTTGCTCCAGCGGCCACCCTCGCAACTTCGGAGGAGTCCACCGCGCTCGCTCACAGCCTCACGCACGCCTGGGTGCAGAGCGGTCAACCGTGGATGGACGAAGGCCTCGCGCAGTTCGTCTCGCTGCTGTGGACCGAGCGCGAAAAGGGTCGCGATGCTGCGATTGCGCAGCTCAACGACTTACTGCAGCCGCTCGCGCTCACCGAGCCTTCGTTCGACTCCGCCGCCGCAGCTCACGCCACCAATGCTCCCGCCGGCCAGCCGCTCATCGCCGCTACCGACGAGGTTTTCTACCGCCGCAAGGCCGCCGCCGTCTGGTGGATGCTCTCCGGCATCGCCGGCCCGGACGCCCTGCGCCAGGCGCTCAGTGCATGGCGTACGCAGGCAGTCTCCCACGACAGCTCCGAAGCCCAGGCCATCGCCTTCGAAAAAATCCTCGAGCGCACCAGCGGCAAGGACCTCGCCTGGTTCTTTAACGACTGGGTGCTGCACGACCGCGGCCTGCCTGACCTCGCGATCGTCGACGTCACTCCGCGCCAGCTTCCTGCCGGCCAGGGGCACAACAGCGGATGGCTCGTCGCCGTTACTATCCGCAACAACGGCGCGGCAGAGGTCGAAATTCCCGTCATCGTCCGCAGCGGAACCTTCAGCGTCACGCATCGCCTGCGCATTGCGGGCTTTGCCAGCGAGACCGAACGCATCGTCGTCGAAGCCGCGCCGACGGATGTGCTGGTCAACGACGGCAGCACACCCGAGCTGCACACGTCCATCCATACACGCACGTTGGTCGCGCGGCAGGAGTAGCTGCTCAGCGCCGCCGCTTGGTTTTCGCTCTTGGCTTCGCCGCTATCGGCGCCGTCTCCACGCACGTCTGCGGCCCACCCCACACGCGTGTGCAGCTCACGTTCACACTGATGGCCTTGGTAGATTTCGCGTCGCTCGCCGCCTTCAGCTGCGGCACCGCCTCATCCAGCCCATCGGCCAGCGGTCTCGCCTGCGCTGCAAGCGCTGCAAACTGCTCTGCCGTCGCCGATCCCACCAACATCAGCGTGTAGCCCGTGCGCGTCGCCGTTCCGCTCAGCATTAGTGGTGGAGTCTTGCCCGGAGGCATCAGGTTCAGCGGCTCCAGCACAGCACCTGCTTCGTCGCTGGTAATCGTGAAGCGCGGCTTTGGCAGGTCCTTGTCCACAACCGCTCCCGGAACCTTCAGCCCCACATCGCCTTCAATTTTTCCAGTCCACACGCCGCCTGGCCAGGCCGCTGGAGTGGTCGCCCCGGCAGGCGTTACCACCATCGTCCCCGAGACCGTGCCCAAACCTTTTTCGTCGGCCGGCAGCCGCTGCGAAAACAGTCGCGCCCAGTTCAGCACCCAGGCTTCAGGAACACCCGGCGATCCCACCCGCATCCCTATCGCTCGGCGGCTCGTCAGGTCCAGCGTGTCCGCCACTGCGCTCAGTCGCGGCGAATCCATCTGGCAGCCCGGATCGTGGACCAGCGCTGTCGTCACATCCAGCTCGCCGTTGCAGTCGAAGCTCAGGTCGAGCGGCGTATCCGGGACAAAGTCGGCGCGGCGCAGATTGTTCAGCGTCACATGCGTGTGCAGCTGCCCTTGCCCCAGCAGGCCGGTCAGCGCTACATCCAGATGCAGAGTCCCGCGCCAGCCGGCATCTTTGCCTGTCAGCAGCAGGCTCGCTTCGCCCAGCGGAGCATCGCGCCAGCTCGCATGCATGTCGGCAGGAACCTCCGCCAGCGTCGGTGCCTTGTTGAACGATCCCTCCACCCGCACCACACCCGGGTCTGACACATTATTGTCCGTGCGCGCCGGCTTGCCTTCCAACCGCACGCTCCACTGTTGCGACGAAGGCAGCCACATCGCGAAGTCCGTCTCGGTCAGCGAGAACGGCATCTTCTCCGCGCCCAGCTTCACGTTCACGCGAGCCCCAGTGGCTTCAATGTACGGAAACCGCGGAGCCGGCCCAGCCTTGGCCTGCGACGTCGGCGCGGCATCGATCCGCGAGGCATGCATCAGCAGGCTCTCCAGGTTCCAATGCCCCTGCGCATTCCGCACCAGGTTCAGGCTCGGCGCCGATCCGTTGTCGTCCACCACAAACTGAATTTTCGAGAACTCCACCTGCCGCCGCCACAGCGAGCTCACGCGCAGCGTCGCCACCACCTTCATGGCGCGGATCGTCGGCTCAGTGCCGAACGCCGGATCCTCGCTCACCACCAGGTTTTCCAGCACCAGTCCCGGTCTTGGCAGCAGGCGCAGCTTGGCGCTGTTCAGGTGCACCGTCCGCCCCAGGCTGGTGCTCATGGTCGAAACAATCCGCTTCTGATAGCGCGTCAGGTTCAGCATCGGCGGCGTCAGCACCAGCGCCAGCAGCAACAGCAGCGCCACCACGGCGACGATGATTCGGCCTCGCCTGTGCGGCCGCTTCGGGCTGTCTTCGATCGTCTCCATTTAGCGAGTCACGTGGAAGGTCCGCTTCCAGCGCGTCTGGTCGAAGATGTGGATCACCACATGGAACATGTAGCTGATCCGGTCTCCCATGCTGGTCTTGTTCTCTTCATCCGCGGGAGTCTCAAACGACCAGTACACAAACATCGGCCGGCCCATGATATTTTCCACCGGAACGAAGCCCCAGTAGCGGCTGTCCAGGCTCTGCGTGCGGTGGTCGCCCATCGCGAATACCTTGCCCGGAGGCACCACCAGGTCGCCATCCACGATGTGCGTCGGCAGATCCTGCCGCCACGTCTCCGTCAGTTCCTCGCCCAAGCTGGGCGTGATCCGCGGGAAGTCATCGCGATAAGGGATGTAGCCGTCCTGGGTGTCGAGCGCATCGTTCGGCATCAGGGCGTACGGCTCGTTCTGCGCCACGCCGTTGACGTACACCACGCCATGTTCCAGGTGGATCTTGTCGCCGGCCACGCCAATCGCGCGCTTCACCAGGATCAGGTCTGGCGTCTCCGGGTTCGGCTTCAGGAACACGATGATGTCGCCGCGCTTTACCGGGCGATAGTGCACAAACGGAGCCCACGGCGTCGGCGGAGCAAACGTGCCGCGGTCCACCACCACGTGATCGCCGATCAGCAACGTCTTTTCCATCGAGGCCGACGGAATCACGAAGTTCTGGAACACGAACGCCATGACGAACAGGCCCACCACCAGCACCGTGCAGATGGAGGCAATGGCCTCAAGCGGCGTTTCGGCCACTTCGGCGGCTTGCGTTTCGGGATCGTTGCTGGCCGGGGTCTCGGGGCTCGTGCTCAAGTCGATCAAGTCTCCTGCGAACGTTGCGCTGCGCTGCCCAAAAGCGCGCAAATAATGGCTCTGCCAGTGTAACCCGCCGGAGCAGGGAACTAGCGCAGCACTCGCATCGCCCGTACTCCGCCCAGCAGACCCGCTCCTGCCTTTTGGGGACTCCCCGGGTCCGGCTGCGCGGTCGAAAAATACACCACCAGCGGCCTGCCCTCGATCGCCGCCCTCGGCACAAAACCCCAGTAGCGGCTGTCTTCGCTATTGTTGCGATTGTCGCCCATCACAAAGTAGCGGTCCGCCGGCACGGTTACCTCGCCGTCAGCCATGGTCTTCCGCAGTTCCAGCCACCAACGCCCGTCCACGTTCGGGTCGGTCGCGGGCGGGGCAGCGGGTGACGTTTCCAAAAACCGGGTCGCTCACGAGGTAGTCGTTCCCCTCGCGTCCGTAGACGAGGAGGTTGTGCGCGTTGAAATGAAAGCGCATGTTGACCGGGAAATAGG
>JAZKBC010000213.1:11217-23981 GCA_040388825.1 Acidobacteriota bacterium
TCGGGTCGGTCTCGCGCAGGTTGGGAAACTCGTCCCGAAAGCTGTTCGGCCGCGAAGGTGAGTAGAACGCATACGGCTCATCCACCAGCGCCTCGTTGAGGTAAACCCGTCCGCCCCGCAGCCGCACGCGATCCCCGGGAACCGCCACCACGCGCTTCACTAAATCTCTCGAAGGATCGACAGGGAAGTGGAACACCACCAGATCCCCGCGCTGCACCTTTGCCGGAGGCAGCAGCTTGCCCAGCCAGCCTTCGCGCGCAAACGCCTGCTTGTTCACCAGCAGAAAGTCCCCTACTTTCAGCGTCGGCACCATCGACTCCGAAGGAATCTGGAACGGCTGCACCAGGAACGCGATAATGAAGATCACCACCACCACCATCTCCACCATCGAGCGCAGCGTCGCCAGCAGCTGCTCCATTGCCGACTCCTTCCTCACCGCCCACTCCCCACACTCGCCTCTGCCTTTTCGGGCGTCGGCTTCCAGTGCACCAGCGCAATCTCCGCCGCCCGCTGCTGGGCCTCTTTCTTACTCGGCCCTTCAGCAGCCGCCAGCGTGCGCACTCCGTCCTCATTCTCCAGTCGTGCTTCTACCGCAAACACCCGCTGATGCGCCGGCCCACTCTGCGCCACATCCACATAGCGCAGCCTTCCCGCGCTCTCCGCCTGTACTCGCTCCTGCAGCAACGTCTTATGGTCGCGCAGAGCTCCCGTGCCCAGGTTGCCATCCAGCGCTTCATGCATCGCAACTCGTTCCGGAGCCAGCAAAAACCGCTCCACCAGCGCCCGGATCGCCACCAGCCCATTGCGCTCGGCGGTCTTGCCATCCCTCCGCAGCGCATCCAGATACACCGCCGCGATCACCGCCTCCGACGTATTTGCCAGCAGCGCCGGTTTCTTGCGGCTCCCGTTCTGCTCGGCGCTCCTGCCCAGCCGTAGATGATCGCTCAGTCCCAGCTCCACGCCCATCTGCGCCATCCGCTTGCGGCTCACCAGGCTCGCCCGCAGCCGCGTCAGCTCACCCTCGCTGCACTCCGGAAACTCGTCAAACAGCGCCTCGGTAATCGCCAGCCCCAGCACAGCGTCGCCCAGGAACTCCAGTTGTTCGTTGTCCAGCCCCGGCTGGTTGCGCTGCTCCCGCGAGTCCACGTACGGCTTCGCCCGCAGCTCTGCTTCAACGGCGCCAATCCGCGCTTCGTAGGGAAACGACCGGTGCGTCAGCGCCAGTTCCAGCAGCTCCGGCCGCGCAAAGTGGTACTCCAGGCGCGCCTCCAAATCCGCCAGCGAGGCCCCGCCTTCCTCCAGACGCACTTCTGCGTCCACGCCTGCGGTCGTCGTCTCTTCGTCTGAGTTCTGCCGGTTACGCTTCGTACTCATCGCGCCTCTAACTCTTACTTTACCCGCGATGCTGTCCCTCATCCGCCCCCAACCCGGCGGATGAACCTACTTCGGCGAGTCCGTCTTCGGTACCGGCTTGCCATCCGCCGGCCGAGTGGGGTCCACCAGCGGAGCATCCGGCTTGTAAGCCGCCTTGGCTGCCTTACCGGTCGGATCGAACGCCTCATCCGCGTCCGTAGACTGCCCCTGCGGCCTTCCCGGCAACGCAAAAGGCTTGGCCACACCTGCCTCCGCCGCCTGCTTCGTGTCCGGACGCCCGTCGCGAACCTTCAGCGCCGTCTTGTACTCCGCAATCGCCTTCTCCCGGTCCGGAGGCTGCATCGTGTCATACAGCCGTCCCAGGTAGATGTGGCTCCACGCCATCGTCCGCGGGTCCTTGGTCAGCGCCAGCGCTTTCTCGAACTCCGTTTCGGCCTGCGGCGCATCACCCTGCATCAGGTCCACCCGCGCCAGCACATACAGCGCCCGCCCGTGATCGCCCTTGGGATCTTCCAGCACCTTGCCGGCCAGGTCAGCCGCCACATCAAGCTGACCCTTCATCAGGTCCATCTCCGCCAGGTCCATGCCCTCGATCGCCTTGCGCGAATACGTCGGCTGCAGCGGATCGGAAGGCACGCTGGTCACAAACTGCACCTGTTCTGCGTGCCTCCGTTCGTGGTCGACATCCATGCCATAGACCATCGGTGCAATCTCATCGCGCAGGCCGTCGCCATTGCGCTCCATCTGCGAAAGCCCGTTGTAGAAGAACCCCGTCAGCACCCATCCCTGGCTCTCGTCAGTCGAAATCAGCCGCATCCGCTCCAGGTCAGTCTCGCGGTCATAAAGAGTCTTGGCCGCCAGGTACTGTTCCGTATCTACGCGCGCCTTCGAGGTCGGCGCCTTCGGCTTCGGCGAATCGATCAGGAACATGTGTGCTTCGATCGCCTTGATCAGGCACTCCGTCAGCAGAGAAACCACATCGCTCTTGTAGAAGAACTCCAGCGGAGCGTCCTGCACCCCCCGCATCAAGGGCTGGATGCGCGCCATCGCCTGGCCGCGGCTGTACACCATCGGCTCCACCACGTAGTGCAGGTAGATGTGCCGGATCTCGTTCATCCGCACCGGATCGCCAGCTCCGTTGTTGGGCGACATCACGATAATGTAGTCCGACCCATACACACGAGCGCTCGAAAGGTCCGGCGAGAACATCGGCTCCAGTAGCACCAGGAAGCGCCGCCCGTCGTAGCTCGAAACCGGCTGATGCAGATAGATATTCGTTCCCAGGATCATCTGCACCATCGGTTCGTGTACCCGGGATGTCAGCGCTTCATAGTCCGCGCGATGCCGCAGCCACAGCAGATGCAGGTTGATGTCCTTGGAAAACGTCCGCAGCAGCGGAAGCACATTCACCACCGAAGCCGCCTGCGGAGGCAACTCGGCCTCGTCCACATTCGGCGTTAACTCTGGAGGCGCCGAAAGGTACAGCGCCAGCGAAATATACTGCCCTGCATTCAAGCCCGGGTCCACCTGGCGATGCTCGCTGATGTATCCACACAGCGCATCCCGGCTGTCCCGCCCGGCCTCGGATGCCTGCAGCGCCTCGTTTACCTCTTCGCGAACCTTCATCCGCACCGGAGCCGACTTATCCAGCCCATCGTCATAGCCGCAGGCGTTCATCGCCGCGCCCATCAGGAACAGCGGCTCGCTGGTTTCCAGCGTTACCGCCGCGCCACCGGCCTCAACCTGCGCCACCCGCGGACGCGTCTCGGGATTCAGCTCTTCGCTCTTGTTGCTTGTGCTCGGTTGCTGCGGAGACGACGAGGAAGACGTCGGCGCCTGTTCCTGCACCTGCGCTCTCACATCCGCCGCAGGCGCCAGCAATAACAGGGCACCCAGCAAGCCGCCGGTAAGAGGAAAGCAGTTGTCGCGGAAATGCCGCAGGGACGAAGTGGAAGGCCGGGAGTTCACGATGTTGTTTCGACGCACCCGTTCAGTCTATGGAAGCCGAAGCCCCCGGGCAATTCGACCCCGCCATTCGCCTGCAGTTAGCTTTTGAGCTAGCCTCTGACCGATACGCCGGTATACGTCATCACAACGTGTCCCGGAACCGGAACACCGAACACCGTCGCCGGACGAAACACGCTCGAAAGCAGGTTCTGCTCCACCTGCAGCTTCGCCGAGGCATCCTGCGGTCCCGCCAGGATCGCATAGTCGTACACACGCCCCTCGGTATCCACCTTGGCTTCCACCAGAATTGCCGCATCATGCTGCGTTTCAATCGGTTGCGGCGTCACGTAGGAGTACAGATAGCGCGGAGCCACCAGGTGCGCCATCCCGTCATCGTTGGCCTGCACGGCCGTCGGAACCCCGAGAAACATTCCCGCCCCGCCCAGCAGCACCACCGCCGCGGCAAAACCGCCCGCCAGCCGCAGCGCCATCGGAGCCACTGAAATCTTCCATATCTCCATCCAGCGTTCCGTCGCCGGAAGATGCGATCCCTTGGCCTTTTCGGCAATCAAAGCCGCGCGCAACCGCGCCTGCAGCCTTGCCGGAGCCTTCGCCGGTCCCAATGACCCGAGCGCCGTCTGCACCGTCCGCAGCGCCGCGAACTCCGTTGCGCACTCTCCGCACTCGTCCAGGTGGGCCGCAATCGCCGCCATCTCCACGCCCGTCGTAGCTCCGTCGAGATACGGTGAGAACTCCGCCCGCACCGCCGCGCAGCTCTCATCAATCGGCCGCACAGTCCAATCCTGCGAGTTGTCGCTTGCAAAGTTCACGACGTCACCACTTTTCTTAACGCTTTCGGCGCGTGGGAAGTTCCCGTCTGTTTCCACACCGGGTCCTTTACGAGGGCCTCCCGCAACGCTGCCCGTCCGCGGGTCAACCGGCTCTTCACGGTGCCCAGGTTCACGTTCAGCATCTCGGCAATCTCTTCATAGCCGAAGCCTTCAATCTCCCGCAATACAACTACGGTCCGGAAAGCCTCAGGCAGTTCCTTCAGCGCCGCTTCCACGCGTACGCGAATCTCTTCCTGCGCCGCGCAGTCGAATGGGGAAGCATCTCCAGCGGCCAGTGCATCGGCCAGGCAGAAGCTTTCGCCTTCATCGTTCTCGTGCGGCGCATCCAGGTACATCTCCTGCTTCTTATGCCGGCTCCACCAGCGCCGCTGGTTGCTGGCCTCATGCAGGGCAATGCGATAAATCCATGTGCGAAGGCTCGCGTCTCCATGGAAGCCGGAGATATTGCGGAACACCTTCACAAAAACTTCCTGCGTCACATCGGCCGCATCGGCCGGATCGCGCAAACTGCGCGCAATGAGCGAGTAAACGGGATGACTGTACTGCGCGATCAGCAGCGCAAACGCCTGCTCGGAACCAGCCTTCAGCTCCTCCACAAGGGTCTGCTCATCTGCCCGGATTCCGATCGCGCTCGCCAGATCGCTCATCGCCAACTCCGTCTGCCAGGAAAAACCGCTTCCACGGCAGATGCCCATTAAACTAGGCCCGCCACACCACAATTGTCCAGAAACCACGTCTTGTAGCCCAAAAAGCACAACCACAACCAATCCAGGTAAGTCGAAGCAAAACTACACCCGCGCGGGTCGAGTGCTCGCTCACTCTACGGGGATTAGACACCGCCCCTCCGCCGAATGTTCCTCACAAGTCAAAGACTTTCGCGTTCCATGTAAGGTGAATCCATGCGGCCGCTCTCCATCGCTATCCTCTTGCTCACCGCCACCCTGCCGCTCCAAGCCGCCACCCCCGTCGACACCTACCAAATCGTCGCCCGCTTCCCCCACTCCACCTCCAGCTACACCGAAGGCTTTTTCTACCTCGACGGCCTCTTCTACGAAGGCACCGGCATGTCCGGCCGCTCCTCGCTCCTCGCCATCGACCCCGCCACCGGCCAGGTCCGCCAGCGCCACGATCTCCCCGCGCAGTACTTCGGCGAAGGCATCGTCGACGTCGGCCCCGACATCTACGAGTGGACCTGGCAATCCCACACCGGCTTCGTCCTCTCGCGCTTCAGCTTTCAGCCCACGCGCCAGTTCACCTACACCGGCGAAGGTTGGGGCATGACCCGCACCGCCACTCAGCTCATCACGTCCGACGGCACCGCCACCCTCCGCTTCCGCGATCCGAAGACCTTCAAGGACCAGCGCCACATTCTGGTCACCGATCAGGGCCGCCCTGTCGACCTCCTCAACGAGCTTGAATACATCCACGGCGAGATCTACGCCAACGTCTGGCACACCAACCGCATCGCCCGCATCTCCCCAAAGAACGGCCACGTCCTGCGCTGGCTCGATCTCACGGGCCTTCTCCCTACCAGCCAGATGGTCGACGCCGAATCTGTCCTCAACGGCATCGCCTACGACGTGCAGCACGATCGCCTCTTTGTCACCGGCAAGCAATGGCCTGCAGTCTTCCAGATCAAGATCGTGCCAAAGCCCAAATAAACCCGCTTCGGTTTGACTATCCAGCCCTAACCGGCGAGAATAGGTAAGTCCTTCCCCGAGTGGGCCTGTGGCGCAGCTGGGAGCGCGCTTCCATGGCATGGAAGAGGTCATCGGTTCGATCCCGATCAGGTCCACCAAAAACCCTCACAAATAAATGACTTGGAAACTCGGTCTCTTCTTTCGAAGAGCCGAGGGTGCTTAATGGTGTTGAGCCGCGGCCTTTCCCGGCGGCAGCAGCAAATCTCCAATAGCGGATCGACGGCATCGCGGATCTGGTGCGAATGGGGTGCGTGTATCCATAACGCTACGTTCATTCCGAATGCACTTAGCTCAAGATCGAAACCGGGAATTGCGTCGGAGGACTAAGAATCACGCGCATAGTCTGCGCATCCATTGCGACCATCCGTAGGGAACTCCGTACACTGAAATCATGGAGACTCCAACAGCAGAACAAGATCCGCGCGTGTACTTTGCCGCAGAACGTACATTTCTCGCGTGGATTCGAACAGGTTTGGGTTTGATGGGGGTCGGATTCGCCGTTGCTCGCTTCGGGTTGTTTCTGCGGGAATTGGGGGCAAACGTCACTCACGCAACGGCCCACACGACGGGCCTTTCGGTTTTGTCTGGTGTCGCTCTGGTAGCACTGGGTGTGGCAGTTAACGTCAACGCCGTTGTAAGACACGTACTCCTGACGAGGGAACTGCGATCAGGGAACTGGGTCCCTGGCAAAATTTCGGTCGGCGCCGTGGTGCTGGCAGTGCTGCTCGCTATCGTTGGAGTTGGGATGGCGCTTTATCTGCTCATTGTGCGGTAATGCGGCTCCAGTCGAACGCCTCAGAAACGTTACATGAGTCGACGCTGCTGAGCGCTATCGGCGATTAGACTCAATGCGCCAAGGCTTACCGCCATCAAGAACTCGCTGCACCGAATTCACTTTGCATTCACCATTACGTATCACTAGCTGTCGTTTTGAGAACGACAATTAGCAGAGCCAGCACCATCGTGAGCAAGGGGAACTCAAGCTTGTGATCCCTGCGTTTTTTCGCGGCTGAGATGACATATTCGGGTTACGCTCGAATCGATCCGCCAACCGGACTGCGCCAACGATCGGTGTAGAAGTAGAGCACGGGGATAGCAAGGCGAGACAGCAATGTTGATGCAACCTCGCCCGCCATCAATGAAATGGCCAGCCCCTGAAAGATCGGGTCGGACAAGATAACCGATGAACCAAGAACCACGGCTCCTGCTGTAAGGAGCATTGGCCGAAACCTCACTGCTCCCGCGTCAATCACTGCGTCACGGAGCGTCAATCCATCTTTGCGGCGCACTTCAATGAAGTCGACCAGGATGATGGAATTCCGCACGATGATTCCGGCTCCGGCGATGAAGCCGATCATCGAGGTCGCCGTGAAGAATGCTCCAAGTAGTGCATGGCCCGGCAGAATGCCTACAAGCGTCAAGGGGATTGGGGCCATGATGACGAGTGGTGTGAGGAAGGATCGGAACCACCCGACGACAAGGATGTAGATCAGGACCAGGACGACCGCGAAAGCAAGCCCAAGATCGCGAAAAACCTCGTACGTGATCTGCCACTCACCATCCCACTTTAGCGAGTAGTGCTGCGTATCTGTTGGCAGCTGTGCTGAATATTGCGTGATCGGGAGGCCATCAGGCGCCTGGAGCTGCGCGATCTCATGTTTCATCTTGAGGATGGCATAGACGGGACTTTCGGCGGCTCCCGAAACATCGCCGACGACGTACACAACCGGAAGCAGGTTCTTATGTTGAATGGGCTGCTCCACAACCCCTGAGCTGAGTTGCCCGAGACTTCCTAGGCTGATTGGCTTGCCGTCGGCCGTCAGAAGCTGCAGGTTTCGCATGGCATCGAGCCCGGTTCGGAGTGACCTCTGCGACTGTAGATGGATCGGCACGGCTTCGCGGGAACGTACGTCGTGCAGCAGGCTGACATCGCGTCCGATCAGTGCATCGTCGACATTTGCGACGATTTGCTGCGTCGTGAGGCCTGCCAGCGCGGCCTGAGCAGAATCGATGCGCACGGCATACTGCCTCTCCGGCGCAACGACGTACCAGTCCGTGTCGACCACACCATCGGTGCGTTCGAAGATGCGCTTCACCTCGGTTGCGAGTGCGAGTTGCTTCCTGTAGTCGGGGCCGTAGATCTCTGCGACGAGGGTTTGTTGCACTGGAGGCCCGGGTGGGACTTCGGCAACCTCTATGCGTGCGCCAGCAGACTCGGCGATCTGGTCGAGGGCAGGCCGGAGCCTCTTGGCGATGTCGTGGCTCTGGGCCTTGCGATCGTTGCGCGGCTTTAGATTCACCTGAATGTCCGCTTGATTTGCCGCGCCACGAAGATAGTAATGCCGAACGAGGCCGTTGAAGTTGAACGGGGCCGCGACGCCAGAGTAGACCTGATAATCCGTCACGTCGGGATCATGAGCAATCCGCTGTCCCATCTGCTGTGCGACCGCGGTTGTCTCTTCGAGTGTCGATCCTTCTGGCATGTTCAGGATCACCTGAAACTCGCTCTTGTTGTCGAACGGCAACATTTTTACCTTGACCGTCTTGAAGGGAACGAGCGCTATGGCAGAGAAGAATAGGACCACCACCACGCTGGCGAAGATCAGCGCGTTCCGCCGGCGGTCAAGTAGCGCAGCCATTAGCTGGCGGTAGCGGATGGTGAGCTTGCCTTCCTTTTCCTCATGCTCACTCTTCGCACGCCCAGGCAGGAACTTTAAGGCGGCCCATGGCGTTACCGTAAAAGCTACCAGTAGCGAGAAGAGCATCGCCGAGGAGGCGCCAATGGGAATCGGCCGCATATACGGTCCCATAAGGCCACGCACAAAGGCCATCGGCAGAATGGCAGCGATTACGGCGAACGTTGCCAGAATGGTAGGGTTGCCGACCTCGTCCACTGCATCGATGGCGACTTCGCGCAGGCTGCGATCCCGGTTTTCGCGCATGCGGAAGTGGCGCACGACGTTCTCGACGACGACGATCGCGTCATCGACGAGGATGCCGATGGAAAATATCAGCGCGAAGAGGGTGATCCTGTTGATGGTGTAGCCGTAGAAATAAAACAGTGCGATCGTCATTGCGAGCGTTACGGGAATCGCAACGAGAACAACTCCACCTTCACGCCAGCCGAGTGCGAACGCAATGAGCAAGGTTACGGTCAATGTGGCAATGAAGAGGTGTAGCAGGAGCTCGTTTGCTTTGTCCTTGGCGGTTTCGCCGTAGTCGCGTGTAACGTTGACTTTCAGGTCCGTGGGCAGCAATGAGCCGCGCAGTTGAGTGAGTCGATCCTTGATGTTGTCGGATATCGTTGTTGCGTTCGCACCTGCACGCTTGGAAATCGCGATGGTGACCGCCGGTGTTTCTTCCGGGTTGCTGTGTCCCAGGCCGGTCCCGGAGACGACGTAACTGCTTACGTCTGAGCCTCCATCCTGAACCTGAGCGACATCGCGCAGGTAGGTTACGGAGCCATTGTGTGCACCGATCGCGGTGCTCGCAAGATCGTCTGCTGTTCCGGCAAAGTTACCAACCTGCAGCATTGCGTTCTGGGCGCTATCGGTGAAGGCCGAAGGGTTAGAACGAGTGTTCTCTCCGCTCAAGCGGGTTGCGAGCGTTTCGGGGGATAGACCGTAGGAAGCCAGCTTGCCTGAGTCGAACCACACGTTAATCTTGCGCGGCTCGCCACCGATGACAGCGGTTTGAGCAACGTCGTCGACGCGCTTGATCCGCTGATCGAGTTCATCAGCAATCTTTCGCAGCTGTACTACGCTGTAGCTGGACCCAGTCAACGTTACCGTCATCATCGGCACATCATTGATGGATCGGACCTTCAGCAGCGGATGGGAAGCGCCGAGGGGAAGCGAATCCGCTGCACCATCGATCTGCTTATTCGTTTGGACGATGGCCGCGTCTTCATTTTCCCCAACACGGAAACGCACAGTCACCAGACTCATGCCCGGCTGGCTCGTTGAGTAGATGTACTCAACGCCGGTGTTGTTGCGAAGAATCCGCTCCAGTGGAGTGGTGACGCGCTCTTCTACCTCCTTTGCCGATGCTCCGGGCATTGCCGTAAAGACATCGATCATGGGAACTGTAATTTGAGGTTCTTCTTCTCGAGGAATTTCCGTGAGGCTCAACCCTCCAACGGCAACCGCCGCGATGATCAGCAGAAGAGTGAGCTTGGATTCGATGAAGACACCAGCGATGCGCCCCGCAATGTTGCGCTCTTTCACGGACGCACCTCGATCTTGCGTCCGGCGAGGCCGAGATCGCCATGAGCCAGGATGCGATCGCCAGGCCGCAATCCGGTTAAAACCTCGATCGCGTCGCCTACACTGCCTGCAAGCGTGACGTACCGTACTGAGGCCCGGCTATCGGAAGCGACGACCATGACCGCATCGAGACCTCCCTGTTGCACCAGGGCTTGGTTGGGGACAAGCAACGCCGATCCCTGAGAGTGCGAAGGGAGTGACACCTGCGCCACGGTCCCCGCATTCCAGGAGGAGGATGTGGGGAGTGTGGCCTTGACCAGAAATGTGTGAGAAGCCGAATCTCCGGCGGGCGCGATACTTGCAACCCTCGCCTCAATGGAGTCCGTTCCGTTAGTCCGTACTCGCAAGGTTGAACCGCTGCGCAAGTCCGACAGGGATGAGTCCGGAATGGAAAACTCCACATCCTCTTGACCGACGGATTGAAGGTGCAGGAGTGGAACACCGGGTGACGCCATCGTTCCGGGATCAACCAGACGCCGGGCCACAACGCCATCGAATGGAGCATATAAAACAGTGTCTGCTGCATTGGCTCGCTGAGCAGACAGCGTTGCCCGGGCCGCAGCGACCTGTGCAACGGCGTTTTGCTGTTGCGCCGCAGCAGCTGCGCTCTGCGCTTTCACCTGATCGAGTTCATAGGACGTCACCGAGTGACGCTCTCGCAACTGCGCGTACCTCTCGAGAGTGGCGGCAGTCAGCTTTGCCTGAACTTCCGCGGCGTCAGCCTGCTTCGCCGCGCTCTGCAGGGAAGCAGCGGCCTGGGCGGCCTGGGCGTCGAGCGCAGGAGCGTGCAGCCGCACCAGCACATCGCCTTTGCGGAAGTGATCGCCTTCACGTTTTGTCACGACAGCCACGGGCGCGACAATCTGGGCTGCCAGGTCGGCTTCAAAATGTGCCTTCACTGTGCCACTGACAGTTATGCTCTGCCGCGCATTGCTCGCTTGCACTACAACCGTAGGCGCTGAGATAGCTTGCTCGGAAGCGGCGGGTTCGTTTGACTGATGGCAGCCAGCCAGGGAAACGAAAAGTGCGACAGCGAGGGGAACGAAGAACACCTTCATGGTTGTCCTGCCTTGGAAATCGTCATGGAGCCATCGGCCAGCGCGAGTTCCGCGTTGGTTGTGCAGAGTTGGTAGAACACCTTCAAGCGCTGGTAGTCGGCTGCTGCCAGGTCACTCTCTGCGTTGAGGACGTCGGAGAGCGTGACCAGACCGTTTGCATAACGGTCGCGGGCGGTTGCCAAACTGTCCTGCTGGACATGGATAGCTGTCTTTGCGGTATTGAGCCGACGTTCGAGATCTTTGACCTGGTTCGTTAGCGAGGCTATGTTAGTGCGGGCGTCCAGCAAGGTGGACTTCTCCTGCGCTTCAAGGGCATGGAGATGAGTAGTGGCCTCTAACTCACGAGCCTTGCGTGCGCCCCCATCGAAGACAGTGAACTGTACTTTTGCGCCGACCGTCCAATTGCCGCTTCCATGGGTGACGAAGTACTGTGCGTCATTTTCGACGTGTCCAAAGACAGAGACCTGTGGCAAGAGCGCAGAGTGAACCGCTTGAATGTTCTGTTTGGCGGCTTGCTGCTGAAGGTGGAGAACCTGCATATCCAGGCGGTCCTGCAGGTTGGTCGCAGCCCTCTGGTTGTTCTCCACGACCGGGCGTTCAAGTGGTTGTCCTGAATCAGACTCGCCGATCGCATCGAAGAGGTCCCGCCGTGCCAGTGTGGCGTTGTCTTTAGCCGCCGTGAGATCGTCGTTCGATGTCTGTACCGATAAATCCGCGCGAGCCCCATCGGATTCTAAGGAGAGTCCGGCACGAACGCGGTCTTGAATGCCACCGCTGACCTCCTGTGACCTCGTCATGGCAGCCTGCGCCACTGCAATCTCGTCTTCAGCAAGCAGAGCCCGGTAAAACAATCTGGCGACCCGTGTAGCAACCTGCTCGCTCGTGTATTGAGCGCTCAATTCCGTTGCGTGAAGAGTCGCTTGTGCGGCGGAAACTTTGTGCCGAGTGGACCCTCCGTCGAAAGCACTCCAGTTCGCTGTGGCAGATGCGCTGAAGTTGCTGAGATTAGCAGGGTGATTCAGGCTATCGATGCCAAAGTCCGCGGTTGAAAACTGTGCCTGGCGCAGCTTGCTTCCGAAGGCGAAAACTGGGTCGCTTGAATACAGAATGTCTTCTCCAGCCGAAATTGTGGGGAATTCATTCGAACGTGCTCCGCGGAGTGTGCCTGCCGCTCGCTGTTGTTCAGCACGCGCCGCGTCGAGCATGGGGTGATGTCGCAGCGCGGATGCGGTGGCCTGGTTGAGCGTTAAGGGGGCGGAAGTCTGGGTCTGTCCTTGCGTAGGTAATCCCGCAAGAATGGCCAGTACCATCAGGGACCACTGAACGGCTCTTTTCTGCTGCGCCATTGACTACTCCTCATGTACACTATATCACCATATGGTGATATAGTGTATCTGAGGAGTAGTGGTGACACGACCTCTCAAATCGGAGACGCGGCTAACAGCGGGAGGGCTTGCGGGAGCGGCTATGGACTTGTTCGAGTACAGCCAGTTCTTCTTTTACCTTTGTCGTTGCGCTTCGGCAGACGAGATCGCAAAGGGTGAAGATCAGCGGATCAGCAATCGAGTA
>JAZKBC010000213.1:23991-42338 GCA_040388825.1 Acidobacteriota bacterium
AGGGCCACTGAAACTCCAGGATGGTCGGCAGCGTCGCATCGCGCCGGGCCAGCTCCATGCGATGCAGGCACAGGTAGCTGGCGCGGCCCTTATGCGCCTGCATGGGGATGGTGGCGCGCATTCCGGACTCGGCGGCTGCTGCGCCGGCGTCCAGGATTCCGGCGCAGTCCTTGCTTTCGGCGAGCGACCAAACCGCCCTCGAGAAGCAGGTTGAGATGCTTCGAAACGTTTGGTTGGTTTGCGTCCAGGTCCTCGACAAGCTCTGTCACCGTCTTTTCAGATTTCGATAGAGATTGGAGGATTCTCAGCCGGAAAGGCTCGCCGAGATAACGAAATCGTCGCGCCACCAATTCCAGCGTTCGCCCGGTAAGGGTAATTTCGCTCATGCGCTAGTGTATCACTTCATGCCCATATAGTTCTATCCGCCTGTCTCATGCCATAGAGGCAGTGGCGATTCAAAAACCAATCAACCACCAGAAAGGCACCAACATGACTGTCCAGACCGCTGTTCGAATGCTCGCCGGAATCATGATCCTCCTCTCACTTGCGCTCGCCCACTGGGTGTCGACGTACTGGTTGTTGCTCACTGCGTTCGTTGGACTCAACTTGGTCCAGTCGGCTTTTACAGACTGGTGCCCCGCGATGACCATCTTCAGGAAACTGGGACTTCGCGATGCTTAGTTGAACCGAAGTAGTTGCTCGGATTGTGTCGAAGCGGACGTTCGCGCGCCTTACCGCCAACCCAAAGCAGGTGCGACAGTCCTTAGAATCGCCTCCAGCACATGCACGTTGTACTCAACGCCCAGTTGATTCGGCACGGTCAGCAGAAGCGTGTCTGCCTCCGCGATCGCCTCATCTTCCTTCAGCTGCTCAATCAGCACATCCGGTTCGGCTGCATAGGTTCGGCCAAACACTGCCCTCTTGGGCCCATCAATGTATCCGAACTGATCCGCATCCTGATCTCCTCGACCGAAATACGCACGATCCCGTTCGTCGACCAGCGCAAAGATGCTCCGGCTCACGGAAACGCGAGGAGTCCGCGTATACCCCGCCTCCTTCCACGCCGCACGGTAAGCGCGGATCTGCTTCGCCTGCTGCACATGAAACGGTTCGCCACTCTCGTCGAATTTCAGTGTCGACGATTGCAGATTCATGCCCTGCTTTGCAGCCCAGGCAGCCGTCGCGTTGGTCCCCGCACCCCACCAGATGCGGTCCCGAAGGCCTTCGGAGTGAGGCTCAAGCGGAAGCAGTCCCGGCGGATTGGCAAACATCGGTCGCGGATTCGGCTGCGCAAAGCCCTTGCCGCTCAGCAGGTCGAGAAACTTCTCCGCATGCCGTCGGCTCATATCGGCATCGGTCTCGCCTTCGGCTGGTTCGTAGCCAAAATAGCGCCATCCGTCGATCACCTGCTCGGGAGAGCCGCGACTGATTCCTAATTGCAGCCGCCCACCGGAAATCAGATCCGCTGCGCCGGCATCCTCCGCCATGTAATAAGGATTCTCATACCGCATATCGATGACAGCTGTTCCGATTTCAATCTTCTTCGTCTTGGCTCCAACCGCCGCGAGCAGAGGAAACGGCGACGCCAGTTGCCGCGCGAAGTGGTGAACCCGGAAATACGCTCCATCCACTCCAAGCCGCTCGGCTTCGACAGCCAGGTCAATCGACTGCAACAACGCATCCGCCGCAGACCGAGTTTCTGAGTGCGGCGAAGGTGTCCAGTGTCCAAACGAGAGAAAGCCAATTTTCTTCATACAAGATAGCCCCCGCTGTCCTCAGGACAGCCGAACTCTGATCTGATCGTTGACCTTGAGAACAGTTTTCAAATCGCTCGCCGCAGTTCCAGCGAACAGTCGCTTCACAAAATCAGCCGTCGGCCCTTCCAGCTTTTCCAGCATCTTCATGCCGGCTTGCGTGATGTGGGCGAACACCTGCCGCCGGTCGTCCTCCGCTCGCTCCCGTGCAACCCACCCCGCCTTTTCCATGCGATTCAGCAGTCGAGACATATCGGGAGTCGCGGTCACCATGCGTTCCGATATCTGGTTGCGGCAGAGACCTTCGGAGCCAGCGCCCCGCAGTATCCGCAACACGTTGTACTGCGACGGTGTAATGTCGAACGGCCGAAAGAATTGATCGGCAGCATAGGACACCTCCGACGCGGTGCGCAGCAGGCTCAGGTACACCTCCTGCTCAATCGACACGAAGGGCCGGTTCTGCTTCAGCGCTGCGGCTAGAGAGGATTTCTTTTTGCTGGCCATAGCCCATTCTTTCATTGCAGCTCAAGCCACCGGTCGAGGCTGGCGATCCCGCACTGCTTCATGCGGGATCAACCAGCCTCTCAGACGGAGCGTTGGACGATTAGTAGCCAATCGAAAACTGGCCACGCTCATGCTTCGGAGTTTCGATCTCATCGACCAGGGCAACCGCATAGTCCTCGAACGAGATCCGGCTGTCGCCCTTTTCGTTCGCGATCAGGTTCGTCGTCCCCAGGCGGAATTTGCCGGTCCGCTCGCCAGCCTCAAAGAATCCGGCAGGGCTGAAATACGTCCAGTTGATGTCCGAGCCCTTCAGGATCGCCAGCGCCTTCTCGTGCGACGTCGCGATCGGCAGGTACGCCTCAGGCAGATATCCGGAAGCGATCAGCGTCACACCCGGCGCGACTTCAAGCAGCCCGGCGCCGCCAACCACAATCAAACGCGCCTTGCCGGCTTTCTTCACCGCTGCAACCTGCCGCTCGGTCACTCCAAGCAGAGCATCCGTATTGTCCTGCGGAGGAGCATAGGCGCTCACCACCACATCCGCTCCCGCGATAACTGACGCAATCGCGTCCACGTTGCTCAGGTCATCCTGCACGGCCTTCACCGTTGCGGGCAGCTTCGAGGTATTGCGGGCTACCGCTGTGACTTCGTGACCGCGCGTGGTCAACTCCTGCAAAATCCGTTGGCCTGAGTTTCCCGTCGCTCCGTACAGTACGATCTTCATTTTGATTCTCCCTTTCCTGATCGCTTGCGTTCCGTTGGCCGGAAGGCAATGCGTGTGACAACACATATATGAGTGTTGCAACACGCATCTGGATTCAAGAAAAATTGCGAAACACACCCGCCCGCAGAAGATCTCCCGCAAAAGCCGCAGGATCAGCAGTGTAGAGCCAGCCGATGTCGCGCCTCGCCGGCCGCGATAGCGACGATTCTCAGCCCACCAGCTTCAGCCGCTGCATCGTCTCCAGCAGTTGACGCATGTCAATCGGCTTGAACAGGTATGCATCGCACAGCTCTTTGAACGACTTCACCACGCTCGCGCAGTCATCCACCGCCGTCGCCATAATGATCTTCGCTCCATGGCTCGACAGGATCCCGTGCGTCTCTTCCAGGTCACGGATCCGGCTCACAGCTTCCTTGCCGTCCATCTCCGGCATCAGGATGTCCATGCACACCAGCTCGTAGGGCTGCCCGCTATCGAGCGCGAGCCCGATCGCTTCAACCGCCTCTTTCCCGTTCACTGCAACATGGCACTCGCCATAGCGCGCCAGAAAGTTCTGCAGCGCCAGCCGGCTTGTAAAGTCGTCTTCAACAATCAGCATCTTCATCTCGTGTAAATCTCCTCAGCGTGCATCCACGCAACCTTGTCCAGCGTCCGCATGAACTCCGCAAACGCCGGTTCAACTCCACGCAGCAACTCCCGGAAGCGTTCCCGCTCTCCTGCCTTCGCTGCTGTCTCCATCTCTTTCGCCACGGCACTCAGCACCTCTGCCCCAGCCGCTGCTGCCGCGCCCTTGAGCGAATGCGTCAGCCGCTTCGCCGTTGCCTGGTCCCAATGCGTACGCTGCTGCTGCAACTCGCCCATCTGTTTCGGAACATCCGCCACAAACCCCTGCAGCACAATCGCCGCCAGAGCTTCATCGTCCATCAGCCGTTCCATCATCAGCGCTTCGTTGAAAACCTTCGGCTCGATCGCAGCCTTCTCCACTTCGGTCTTATCGGCCGGATACCACTTCTCCAGCACCGCTGCCAACTGCCGCATCTCCACCGGCTTCGACAGGAAGTCATCCATCCCGCTCCGCAGGCACTGCTCGCGATCGCTCGCTCCCGCATGCGCTGTAAACGCGATCACTGGAGTATGCGGCCTTCCCAACTCATGAATCCGCCGCGTCGCTTCGAAGCCGTCCATGCGTGGCATTTCGCAGTCCATCAGCACCAGGTCGTAGCTGTCGTTTCGCATGGCTTCCACGGCTTCCGCGCCATCCACCACCGCATGGGTCGTGTGACCCAGCTTGCGAATCTGCCCCAGCACCACCTCGCGATTCGTCGCATTGTCCTCTGCCACCAGGATGTGCAGCTTCCGTTTCGGCGGTTCAGTTGCATGGGCTGCCTCTCGTGGCAGCGGCGGCGCGTCGCTGGCCCACGCAACCTTCATCTCCGCCTTCCGCACCGGCTCCAGCGGAAGCGTGAACCAGAACGTCGCTCCATGTCCGGGACGGCTTACCAGTCCAATCTCTCCACCCATCAACCCCACAAGATGTTTGCAGATGCTCAACCCCAGCCCGGTCCCGCCATACTTCCGTGTCGTCGCCGCATCGCCTTGTTCAAACGGCGCAAACAGGCACGCCGCTCTCTCTGGGGCCACACCTTCCCCTGTATCCGTCACACTGAAACGAATCGGTTGCCCGGGCAACTCGCTCGCTCGTTCGACATCCACCGTCAACTGGCCTACGTCGGTAAACTTCACCGCGTTCGAGCAAAGGTTGTTCAGCACCTGCCGCAGCCGGTGCTGATCCCCGCGCACCATCCCCGTTGCCTCTACATCCAGCCGCAGCTTGAACTTCAACCCTTTGTTCACCGCTTCAATCTGCCAAAGCTCGACCGCGTCCTTCACGCTCTCCACCAGATCAAACTCGAGATTCTCGATGGCGATCTTTCCCACCTCCAGCTTGGCCAGGTCCAGCACGTCGTCGATCAGCATCATCAGGATGCGGCCACTGCTTTGCGCCACCTCCAGGTAGTGCGTCTGCTCCTGGCTCAGCCCACTCGCCAGCACCAGCTGGATCATCCCCAGCACGCCGTTCATCGGCGTCCGTATCTCATGACTCATGTTCGCCAGAAAGCGGCTCTTGGCTTCACTGGCCGCCTGCGCATCGATCGCCAGCACGTTGGCTCGCGCAATCGCCGCCTCCAGCCGCTGGTTGGTCTCGCGCAGATCGTCGACGAACCGCCGCCGATCGGTCACGTCCCAGTTCGTCCCCACCACGCGCATCGGTTCGCCGGCTGCATCGCGTTGCACAATCGCCTGCGCATGCACCACGTGCAGGCTTCCATCCGGCCACACCACGCGAAACTCCGTATCGAAGTCCAGCTCCCCCCGCAGCGCCAGTTCAAAGAACTTCGCTTCCTGCTCACGGTCCTCTGGATGCACCCGTGCGCTCCAGTCGTTGTAGTCACCGTGAAACGTCTCGCGCGTCACTCCATACAGGCTCAGCATCTGGTCGTCCCAGATCAGCCGTTCGCTCGCCACGTCCCACTCCCAGATTCCGATCCCGCCTGATCGTAGCGCCAGTTGCAGCCGCTCGCTGGTTTTCAGCAACGCAGCCTGCCCCAGCTTGCGCGATGTAATGTCGCGGTAGAACCACACTCGCCCCTTGTACACGCGCCGCGGAGTCTCCCATCCCGCGCCCCACAAACAAGTCGAGTACCGTTCCAGCGTCCGCCCATCGTTCAGCTTGATCTCGCACCGATCCGCTGCCTGGGGGTCGGCATACAACTCCTCCACCCGCCGCCGGAATCCCTCTGGATCCTTCACGCGCTCCAGCACCTTCGCCAGCACCTGCTCATCGGGAATCGCCTGCTCCACCATTGCCGCCGGCGCCTCCAGCCCCCACACCTCCCAGAACCTCCGGTTGTGCGAGACCAGGTTGCCCTCATGGTCCACCACTAGAATCGCATCCAGCGACACGTCATGGATCGCTGCAATCAGAGAGTGCTGAAACTTCCTCTGCCTCGCTTCTTCCTCGATCTTCACCTTCGCGTCCCGTAGCGACTCCTCGGAGAGCTTCCGCTCCGTAATGTTGATGTGCTCCACCACTACTCGCGAC
The DNA here is from genome assembly GCA_040388825.1 of Acidobacteriota bacterium. Classification (GTDB taxonomy): domain Bacteria; phylum Acidobacteriota; class Terriglobia; order Terriglobales; family Acidobacteriaceae; genus Granulicella. The sequence continues at coordinate 30,077 of JAZKBC010000213.1, forward strand.
TGCTCATTCAGCACAAACCGCGTCACTTTGCCCATAAACCAGCGTCGCTCTTTCGACGAGTGACACGGATACTCCCGGCTGAAGTGCTCTCGCTCTCCGCTCATCACCGCCCGAATCCCCGCAGCGAAGCTGGCTCCGTCCTCATCGCCCGCCCGCTCGCACACCTCGACATAGTTTGCTCCCAGTCCCAGCCGGTCATATCGGTCCAGCAGCCTGTCGTGGTGTGTCCGGATCGCTCGAATGTTGGCCCGCGCAAACTCCATCCACGCTCGGTTCACCGCGATAACCGTGCCCGCCTCATCCAGCACGCACACATGCGACGACAGCGCATCCAGCGTCGACTGCGCAAACTCCCGCGACTCGTGCAGCTTCCTCTCCGCCATGCGCCTCTCCGTCACGTCGTGCTTGATGGCGACGAAGCCCGTCGTCACACCCCGCTCATTCTGGATCGGCGCAATCCGTGTCTCCTCTTCAAACAGCACGCCATCCTTGCGCCGATTGGTGATCTCTCCCCGCCACACCTCGCCAGCCAGGATTGTTCCCCACAAATCTTTGTAGAGTGTCACCGGGTGCAGATCGGACTTGAGCAATCTCGGTGTCTGACCCACAGCTTCTTCGCGGCTATAGCCCGTCATCCGCGTGAACGCCGGATTAACATAGCGGATACACCCGTTCAGGTCGGTAATCATCACGCTGTCGGCGGCAAACTCCAGCGCCGCCACCAGAAACGATGGCGCAATCTCCTCACGCGAGTCACACATTCACGCACCACCACTCACAGCCACAACTCATTCCGTAACTATCGGCACATTGCCCTCATTTAATTGATCCCGAGCAATTGATTCCGCGGCTGCCTCTTCCTGTGCAGGAAGAAAACAACTCCGTGTCCCTATTCAAGACACACGTCATCCGTCCTTACCCAACTCCTGGCCCACGTTGGTACACCCAATTTGGGAATCCATCGCACAGTTTGAAGTCTTTCGCTTTCGTGACGATAGACCGTTTGTGATTGCGGAGACCTCATCCCCAAAATTGCATCCGCGTGCTCCCTTTGCAACGCGGCTGCAGGCTCCGGGAGATCTCTCGTTCTCAGGCTTCTGAGCTCTCCCATGCCGATAACACTTGACCGCACTCCCGACGCCTCCACCCTCCACCTCGAAGGCGAAATCGATATCAGCCTCGCCGCCGAGCTCAAGCAGCTCCTGCTCGAGTCCCTCACGCGAGCCTTGCCCGTGCACGTCGACCTCCAGCAAGCCTCCACGCTCAACATCACCGCCATCCAGCTCCTCCGCGCCGCTGAACGCCACGCCGCCGAACTCGGCTGCACCTTCACCATCGATGGCCCGATACCCGCAATGATCGCCACCGCACTGTCACTCGCCGGTCTCGAACTTCCGCTGACTGCGCATCAGGTAGCCGCCGCATGAGCTCCTCGTCCCGCGACGCACAACTCGACCGTTTTCGCCAGGGCTTCCAGGAAGAAGCCCGCGAGCTCCTCGTCGAGCTCGAGTCCACGCTGCTCGCTCTCGACGACGCGCACACGGACCTCGATCTCGTCAGCCAGGCCTTCCGTGCTCTGCACACCATCAAGGGCTCCGGCGCAATGTTCGGCTTCACCGAGCTCGCCGCCTTCACGCATCATCTCGAAACCGCCTTCGACGAAGTCCGCAACAGCCGCCTCGAAGTTTCCTCGCGCCTCATCGAGCTCGCACTCTCCGCCCTCGATCAGATGAAGTCAATGCTCGAAAGCGGTGGCCCCGCACAGGACCAGCCTGCCTGCGAAGCCATCCTCGCGCATCTTCGCGACCTCACCGGCCTCCACTCTCCCACGCAGCCGCTCCCTCTGCCGATCGCATCGCCTTCCATCCCCGAGCCCAGCGGCGAAGCCGAATGGCGCATCCTCTTCGCACCCGGCCCCGACCTCCTTCGCAACGGCTCCGACCCCATCGCTCTGCTCCGCGAGCTCGCCGGGCTTGGCACCCTCACCGTCACCGCCGACACCACCGCCATCCCCCCGCTCGCCGACCTCGACCCCGAGCGCTGCTACATCTCCTGGCAACTCCACCTCGCCACCTCAGCCTCCGCTGACGATATCGCCGACGTCTTCATGTTCGCCGAAGGCCTCTGCGACCTCGCCATCGAGCCCATCAAGGTCGAAGCTCTCACCTCAACAGCATCGCCGCAGCTCACCACCTTTGTCCGCCGCACCGACGACCGCGCTGATAGCGCCAGCATCCGCGTTCCCACACCCAGGCTCGATGAGTACGTCAACCTCGTCGGCGAGCTCGTCACCGTCCAGGCCCGCCTCGCGCAGATCGCCTCGCGCGTCGATGACCCCGACGTGGCCTCCATCTCCGAAGAAGTCGAACGCCTCACCTCCGCCCTGCGCGAAAACTCCATGAGCATCCGCATGCTCCCCATCCGCGCCACCTTCGAGCGCTTCCGCCGCCTCGTCCACGATCTCGCCCGCGACCTCCACAAGGAAGTCGACCTCCAGCTCGAAGGCGCCGAAACCGAGCTCGACAAGACCGTCATCGATCAGCTCGCCGACCCGCTCATGCACCTCATCCGCAACAGCATGGACCACGGCATCGAGTCCTCCGCCACGCGCGCCGCCGCCGGCAAGCCTCCAGTCGCCACGCTTCGTCTCTCCGCGCGTCACTCTGGAGCCAGCGTTCTCATCCTCGTCTCCGACGACGGCGGCGGCATCAGCTCCGAGGCGGTCCGTCAGCGAGCTATCGCCCGCGGCCTCATCGCGCCCGAAGCCCAGCTCTCAGAGTCGCAGGTTTTCGCTCTCATCCTCGAGCCCGGCTTCTCCACCGCGCAGACCGTCACCGACGTCTCCGGCCGTGGTGTCGGCATGGACGTCGTCCGCCAGCGCGTCGAAGCCCTCCGCGGCTCCATCCACATCGAAAGCACCGCGGGGCAGGGAACCACCGTCACTCTGCGTCTCCCGCTCACACTCGCCATCATCGATGGCCTGCTCGTCCGCGTCGGCGAAGCCTTCTTCATCCTTCCGCTCGCCCAAAGCCTCGAGTGCATCGAGCTCACGCGCCACGACATCGCCGCCGCCAACGGCAAGCACGTCGCCCACCTCCGCGGCGAACTCATCCCCTACATCCGCCTCCGCGACTACTTCCACATCCGCGAGCCCCGCCCCGAGCGCGAGCAGATCATGATCGCCGAAACGGAGCAGGGTCGCTGCGGCTTCGTCGTTGACGAGGTCCTCGGCGATCACCAGACCGTCATCAAGAACCTCGGCCACTTCTATCGCCACATCCAGTTCATCTCCGGCGCAACCATCCTCGGCGATGGCACCGTCGCTCTGATCCTCGATCTCAACCGCGTTGTGCACGATGCTCTGCGCTCCACACCCACGCTCAACAACTCCGCTCGACCCATTGCCGCATCCGTTATCACCGCGGCCGATGTCGCGCACATGCCTTTAGTTTCACCGCAGCTTCAGTAATCAGTAAACGATTCACCGTCACTGGACGATGGTTCAGCGTCCAGCGTCGCAAGCTCAGCAAATTCGGAGAGAAGATCATGAAATGGTTCTATAACTTGAAAATCGGCACCCGCCTCATCGCGGCTTTCGTCCTCATAGGTCTCATCACCGCAGTTGTCGGTTACGTCGGCGTTCGCAGCCTCGGTCAGGTCGCGGACGAAGCCGAGGCTTCCTATGAACTCGATACCCTTGGTCTGGACTATGTCAGCCAGGTGGGAGCCGACACCGAGCGCGCCGCGCTCTCTGAGAAAAACGTCCTGCTCGCCAACACTCTCGAGCAGCGCACCGAGTACTACAATCGCACCGAAGTTTCGTTCAAGGCGATCGACGCCGACATTGAAAAGGCCCGCGCCACCATCCACACCGAGCGCGGCAAAGCCAAGTTTGCTGAGATCGAAGCCGCCTGGCAGGCGCGCCGCGACGTCGCCCAACGCATCCTCGACATCGGCATGAAGGAGCCTCTCCAGCCGGTTCGTCCGTCCACTTCTCTCGCATTCGGAGAAGGCGCCGTCAAAACCGATAACCTCATCGGCTTCCTCAATCAGCTGGGAGACCTCAAGCTCGAAGTAGCCAAGGTCGGTGCCCAGGAAACCGCGCAAACCTATCACACCAGCCGCAACCTCATGCTCGCGCTCATCGTCGCCGGCATTTTTCTCGGCCTTGGTCTCGGCATCTTCATCTCTCGCTCGGTCGCCAAACCTCTCGCCCAGCTCTCCAAAGCAGCGGAGCTCATCTCCCGCGGCGACGTCGATCAGGAGATCGCTTACCAGGGCGGTGATGAAGTCGGCTCGCTCGCCTCATCCTTCCGCGAACTCATCCTCTACATCAAGAGCGTCTCCGCAGTCCTCGAGCGCATGGCTGTCGGCGATCTCAGCGTCGCCATCGTGCCTCGCTCCGACAAGGACGTCCTTACCCGCAGCTACCAGAGCACTGCCGCATCAGTCCACGCTCTCGTGGCCGACATCAACTCTCTCTCCACAGCCGGCGCTGAAGGCAACCTCAGCTATCGTGCCGACGCCGCCCGCCATCAAGGCGAGTTTCGCAGCATCGTAACCGGCGTCAACCAGACCCTCGACGCCATCCTCATCCCCATCGGCGAAGGCAACCGCATCCTCTCGCAAATCTCCAACGGCAAAATCGATGAGCTCATCGCCCAGACCTACAAAGGCGATCACGAGAAGATGAAGCTCGCTGTCAACAACGTCGCCGTCGTCACCCAGGGCCTGCAGAAGGAAATGGCTCGCCTCACCGAAGCTTCTCGCCAGGGCCAGCTCTCCGAGCGGGGCAAGCCTCAGCAGTTCCAGGGCGCCTACGCGGAAATCGTCGTCGGCGTCAACGACATGCTCGACGCCATCCTCCTGCCCATCGGCGAAGGCAACCGCATCCTCACTCAAATCTCCAACGGCAAGATCGACGAGCTCATCGCTCAGACCTACAAGGGCGACCACGAAAAGATGAAGCTCGCCGTCAACAACGTCGCTGTCGTCACCCAGGGCTTGCAGAAGGAAATGGCTCGCCTCACCGAAGCGTCCCGCCAGGGTCAGCTCTCCGAGCGGGGCAAGCCTCAGCAGTTCCAAGGCGCCTATGCGGAGATCGTCGTCGGCGTCAACGACATGCTCGACGCGATCCTGCTGCCCATCGGCGAAGGCAATCGCATCCTCGCGCAAATCTCCTCCGGCAAGATCGACGAACTCATCGCCCAAACCTACAAGGGCGACCACGAAAAAATGAAGCTCGCCGTCAACAACGTCGGCATCGTCCTCCAGGGCCTCAAGAAGGAGCTCTCCCGCCTCACCGACGCCTCCAACGCCGGCAAGCTCTCCGAGCGCGGCCAAGCCTCGCAGTTCAACGGTGCCTATGGCGATATCGTCCTCGGCGTCAACGCTATCCTCGATGCCGTCATCGCTCCGCTCAACGTCGCCGCCAACTACGTCGACCAGATCAGCAAGGGCGACATCCCCGCTCCCATCACCGCTGCCTACCAGGGCGACTTCAACACCATCAAGGACAACCTCAACACCCTCATCGTCGCGATGAACGAAATCACCACCGCGGCCGTGGAGATCGCCAACGGCAATCTCACCGTCGACATCCGCGAGCGTTCCCCGCAGGATAAGCTCATGCAGGCCCTGGCCTCCATGGTCTCCGGCCTCGTCCGCACCGTGCAGGATGTTCGCAGCATCGCCAGCGAAGTCGCCTCCGCCAGCCAGTCCATCTCCACCACCTCCGTCGAAGTCTCCAACGGCGCCTCCATCCAGGCAGCGTCCGCTGAAGAAGCTTCCTCGTCGATGGAGCAGATGGTCTCCAACATCAAGCAGAACGCCGACAACGCGCAGCAGACCAACAAGATCGCTACCAAGTCCGCTCGCGATGCCCAGGAGAGTGGCAAGTCGGTCGTCGAAGCCGTCTCCGCCATGAAGGAGATCGCCAGCAAGATCTCCATCATCGAAGAGATCGCCCGCCAGACCAACCTGCTCGCGCTCAACGCTGCGATCGAAGCAGCCCGCGCCGGGGAACACGGCAAAGGCTTCGCGGTCGTCGCTGCCGAAGTCCGCAAGCTCGCCGAACGCTCGCAGCGTGCCGCCAGCGAAATCAACGAGCTCTCGGGCACCACGCTCAAGGTCTCTGAGAAAGCCGGCGAGATGCTCGAGAAGCTCGTTCCCGACATCCAGCGCACCGCCGAGCTCGTTCAGGAGATCACCGCTGCCAGCCAGGAGCAGGACACCGGCGCCGAGCAGATCAACAAGGCCCTCCAGCAGCTCGAGCGCGTCATCCAGCAGAACGCTTCAGCGTCGGAAGAGATGGCCGCCACCACCGAAGAACTAACAGCCCAGTCCGATCAGCTCGTCTCCGCCCTCGGCTTCTTCCGCACCGGCGACGACGCTCGCTCACAGTCCGCAGCCAAATCGGCAGCCGCCAAGCCCGCTCGCCCCACCGCGGTTATGCCGTCCAAGTCGCCCAGGCCTGCCGCCCGTTCCACTTCGGAAGAGTTGAAAGCCACCGGCACCGACGGCTTCAACCTTCGCCTCAAGAAGAAGGACGACAGCGCCGACAAGGGCTTTGAACGCTACTAACCGCGCGCTACCAACAGGTTGCAGCGGAGGCCGCCGTGCTCTCTCCGGCGGTCTCCGCTGCCTCACCAGAAAGGATCACCCATGAGTGCCACTGATATCACCGAGACCCGCCAGTACCTCACCTTCAAACTCGACAGCGAGATCTTCGCCACCGACGTCGCCCAGGTCCGCGAAGTCCTCGACTTCACCAACATCACCTCCATCCCGCGCACGCCCGAGTTCATGCGCGGCGTCATCAATCTCCGTGGCTCCGTCGTCCCTGTAGTCGACATGCGTCTCTGCCTCGAAATGTCCCGCACCGAGCGCACCACCAACACCTGCATCGTCGTCCTCGAAGTCCAGCTCGATGGCGAATCCGTCGTCATCGGCGCCCTCGCTGACTCCGTAGAAGAGGTCATCGATCTCGAGCCCGAGCAGATCAGCCCCGCTCCTCGCATCGGCTCACAGATCCGCACCGACTACATCAAGGGCATGGGCAAGCGCGATCAGCAGTTCATCGCCATTCTCGATATCGATCGCGTCTTCTCCGCCGAAGAGCTAGGCGTTCTGCGCCACTCCGAAGGCAAATCGTTTCTCGAGCCCGCTGCCTGAAAGCCGTCCCCCCGCCGTGAGCGTTGAAACGCAGATGAACCACCACGATCAATCCCTCTCAAGTGCAGACCTCAATCGTCTCCGCGAACTCGTCTATCAACAGGCCGGAATCAACCTCGGCCCGGATAAGCGCGTCATGCTCGAACTCCGCCTGCGCCCGCGCCTCCGCCACCTTCGCCTCTCCACCTTCTCCGACTACTGCAAGCTCCTCCACGATCCCCGCCAGCGCCGCCAGGAGCTCGTCCACTTCCTCGACGCCGTCACCACCAATAAGACCGACTTCTTTCGCGAGCCCGGCCACTTCGAATTCCTCACCCAGAAAGCTCTCCCCGCAACCGGCGTCGGATACACCCGTCCGCTCTTCGTCTGGTGTTCCGCCAGCTCTACCGGAGAAGAGCCTTACACCCTCGCAATGGTCCTCCAGCAATACGCTGAAGCCCATCCCGGCTTCCGCTTCCGCATCCTCGCCACCGATCTCTCCACCAAGGTCCTCGAGAAAGCCAACCTCGCCATCTATCCCGAAGACGTCGTCGCTCCCATCCCCATTGATCTCCGCCGCAAATACTTCATGCGCTCCACCGACCGCGAAGACAAGCGCTTCCGCGTCACCCGTGAACTCCGCAACCTCGTCGAATTCCGCCAGCTCAATCTCATGGACAAAGACTATGGCGTCGCTGAACCCGTCGACATGCTCTTCTGCCGCAACGTCCTCATCTACTTCGACCGCCCCACGCAGGAAGCCATCCTCCGCAAGCTCACGCGCTGCATCGTTCCCGGCGGCTTCCTCTATCTCGGCCACTCGGAAACCATCCACGGCCTCGATCTTCCGCTCTCGCCCGTAGCTCCCGCGCTCTACAGGAAGCTCCATGCCTGACCGCCAATACAACTTGCCCGAGGTCTATCTCCATCCCGGCGAAATGTATCTCGCCCGCGAGCCCGCCATCCTCGCCACCATCCTCGGCTCCTGTGTCGGCGTCAGCTTCTGGAGTCCTCAGCTCCGCATCGGTGCCCTCTGCCACGCCATGCTCCCACGCGCTCCCCGTCCCCTGCGCGAGATCGGCGAAGTCGACGGTCCGCGCTATGTCGACTACTGCATCTACCGTCTCTCCTATCAGTTTCAGCAGCTCGGCCTCGATCGCTCCGCCATCCAGGTCAAAGTCTTCGGCGGAGCCGACGTCCTCTTCGTCACCACACCCAACACTCGTCCCAGCATCGGTCGCCTCAACTGCGAAACGGCCCTCGCTCTACTCAACCAGGATGGCTACACCATCACCGCCACCAGCCTCGGCGAAACCTGCGGACGCAAAATCCGCTTCAACACTTCCACCGGCGGAGTTCTTCTCTTCCGCCTCAGCTGATCCCACTCCGCGAAAGGAGCCCGCCCATGACCTCAACCACGCGCCCATCTTCCACCAACCGCCGCATCCGCGTCCTCATCGTCGACGACTCCGCCCTCGTCCGCAAAACCCTCGCCGAAATCCTCTCCTCCGATCCCGCCATCGAAGTCATCGGCACCGCCGCCGATCCCTTCCTCGCCGGCGACCGCATCCGCGAGCAGGTCCCCGACGTCATCACCCTCGACATCGAAATGCCGCGCATGGACGGCCTCACCTTTCTGCAGCACATCATGCAGCAGCGGCCCATCCCGGTCGTCATCTGCTCCTCGCTCGCCGGTGAAGGCAGCGTCAGTGCGATGCGTGCCCTCGAGTGCGGCGCCGTCGACGTCATCGCCAAGCCCCGCCTCGGCACCCGCCAGTTCCTCGAAGACTCTCGCACCATCCTCTGCGAAGCTGTCAAGGCCGCCGCCTGCGCCCGCATCGGCAACATGCGCAAAGTTTCAACCGTGCGCACGGTTCAACCCAAACTCACAGCGGACGTCATGCTCTCCGCCAGCGGCTCAGCCATGCTCGAAACCACCGAAAAGATCGTCGCCATCGGCTCTTCCACCGGAGGCACCGAAGCCCTCAAAGCTCTCCTCGAAGAGCTCCCCGCCGACGCTCCCGGAATTCTCATCGTCCAGCACATGCCCGAGCTCTTCACCCGCGCCTTTGCCAACCGCCTCAACGGCATCTGCGCCATCACGGTAAAAGAGGCCGAGCCCAACGACACCGTGATCCGCGGCCGCGCTCTCATCGCCCCCGGCAATCACCACCTCCTGCTCAAGCGCTCGGGCGCTCGCTACTTCGTCGACATCAAGGAAGGCCCACTCGTCTGCCGCCATCGTCCCTCGGTCGACGTCCTCTTCCGCTCCGCTGCCCGTTACGCCGGCGCGAACGCCGTCGGCGTCATCCTCACCGGCATGGGCGACGACGGCGCTCGCGGCCTCCTCGAAATGAAACAAGCCGGAGCCCACACCATCGCCCAGGACGAAGCCACCTGCGTCGTCTTCGGCATGCCCAAGGAAGCCATCAAGCTAGGCGCCGCAGCCAAAGTCCTCCCCCTGCAAAACATCGCCTCCGCCATCCTCGCTGCCGCCCGCTAATCCTCATTCACAATCACCCTTTCCCCCCAATCTGCCGATGTATCCCTCGGTGGAGCCCGCTCACAACCGTGCGGCTTCACCAATCTATCCCTCAGGAGCAAGCACCCCATGGCCCGCAAGATCCTCATCGTCGACGATTCGGCGATGGTCCGCCAGATGGTCACCTTCACCCTGCAGGAGGCCGGCTTCGAAGTCGTCTCCGCCGCCCACGGCCAGGACGCTGTCGATCAGCTAGGCCGCCACACCGTCAATCTCATCGTCACTGACCTCAACATGCCCGTCATGGACGGCATCACGTTCATCACCCAGGCCCGCGCCCTTCCCGCCACCCGGTTCGTCCCCATCCTCATGCTCACCACCGAAAGCCAGCCCGAGATGAAGCTCAAAGGCAAGGCCGCCGGCGCCACCGGCTGGATCGTCAAGCCTTTCGACCCTCCCAAGCTCCTCGCTGTAGTCGCCAAGGTCCTCCCCTAAGCATCACCAGCCAATCCATGAGCTCCTGGTCAGCCATCGCCGAACCCGCACTCCCCACCGGTCCTCCCCCCGGTCAGGCATCGTCCGCGTTGCGCCCCATCCTCACGCGCGTCGAGCAGCTCAAGCGCGAGTGCGCGGAAGCTTTCACCACGCTCGCCGCCCTCCTGCAATCCAACTCCCAGCGGGCCCGCCAGATCACCTCCGCCTCGCATCAGTCCACCGGCGCTGGCATCGCCGAACGCAGCAGCACCGCCATCGCCACGCTCCAGGGCCTGCTCGACGACTGCGGCCGCGTCTCCTCCATGGTCGAAATCTCCACCCGCAAGATCGACGAAATCCTCTCCACCATCGAAGGCATCTCGCCACCTCTGCGCAAGCTCATCAAGATGAGCAGCCTGCTCCAGATCGTCAGCATTCTCTGCCGTATCGAAGGCGGCAGCATCGACAACGCCTCCGTCGACATCAACGGCCTGTCTGCGGACATCGACACTCTCTCCAGCGAGGTTGAAGTCCACATCAACGGCATGTTCGCCGACTCCTCCCTCCTTCGCACCTCACTAGCCTCCGGCCTCCAGCAGCTCCGCAGCTTCGCCCAGCAGGAAGGCGCCGCCGCCGGCCAGCTCATCACCCGTTCGCAGTCCGTCCTCGGCCCCGCACTCGCTCGTTCCGAAGCTTCACAAACCGCCGCCCGCACCATCGACGAGCAGTACACCGCCTTCCACCGCGCCACCGACAAAGTCGTCATGTCGCTGCAGTCCGAAGACATCGCCCGTCAGCGCCTCGAGCACGTCGAGCACGCCATCGAAGCCGCCGCCTCCCGTCTCGACGCCGGCTCCTCTGCTCACGACCTCGCCAGCATCCTCATCCTCCAGCGCGCCCAGACCATCAGCATCCGCGACCTCATCGCCGCCTCCGTCGACGCCATCCACGCCGGCCTCGACTCCCTCGGCCCCGTCGTCCACCAGCTCGTCGCCGAAACCTCCCGCCTCTCCCGCCAGATCGATCAGGACAGCCAGTCCTTCGCCGTTCTCGTCGAAGACGGACTCGGCTCACTTGAAGATGTCTTCACCCAATGCGCCTCGTCCGCCAACTCTGTCATCGCCATCGTCGCCAGCGTCCTTCCGTCGGTTGAAAAGATGACCGGCCGCGCTCGCGCCCTGCACGAAATCGAACAAGCCATCAGCATCATCTCCCTCAACGCCACCGTAAAAACCTCGCAGCTCGGCATCCAGGGCAAAGCCATGGGCGTCCTCGCCGCCGAGCTCCACTCCATCACCCGCGAGCGCGGTTCCGACACCGCCTTCGTCCAATTCGGCCTCCGCAGCGTCAACCTCGCGCTCACAGAAATCCAGGCCGGCCGCGCCCTCACCCAGGACACCACTCTCCTCGCCGAAGGAACCGCTCACCGCATCCAGTCCGACTTCGCCTCCCTCGCCGCCTCCGCCCGCTCCGGCTCCGAGCAATCCGCCGCCGCTCTCAACCAGGTCCGCCAACTCGCCGAAACCTTCGCCAACGAAATCCGCCGCGGCGTCGAGCTCGCCGAACACGCCTCCGCCCTCCGCGCGCTCTTCGACTCCGCCATCCACACCTTCGACGAAGCCTTCATCACCCTCGACATCAACCCCACCCTCTACGCCGCCGCCCCGGGCGACCACCACGCCGAGCAGCTAACCACCCTCTACTCCATGGCCTCCGAACGCCAGCTCCACCAGGACATCTTCGGCGGCGCCTCTCCCGAATCCCCCGCCGACATCGATCTAGGCGGCGAAGTCGAACTCTTCTAGATCCAACGATGAACTCCGCCGACACTGACACTTTCAGCTAAGCTGTCCCCATGCGGATCGCCTTCGAATACGACCCACGAAAAGCGGCCGCCAATTTCGAAAAGCACGGCATCACGTTCGCCGAAGCCATGACGGTCTTTGAAGACCCACTCGCCGAAACCTTTCCTGACGAGCTTCACTCTGCGGATGAAACCCGCTGCATCACACTTGGATTATCATCACGTCAGCGGTTGCTCTTCGTATCGCACCTCGAAGAGGACAACCGCATCCGGCTAATCGGCGCACGTCTGGCCGACAACGCTGAACGAGAAGCCTATGAAGAACTCCAACGCCGCCGTTGAAGCTGATC
>JAZKBC010000213.1:42348-43397 GCA_040388825.1 Acidobacteriota bacterium
TACGATCGCGTTCAGGAAGGCACGAACGTCGTCCTCATAGCGCCGGATCTCATCGAAGCCTTTCCAGACTCCGACTCAGTCAACGAAGCCCTCCGCACCCTCAAGGCCATCGCCGACCGCACGCAGAAGCGCGCCTGAACCTGTCAGACCTTCATCTTCACTCCACAGCCTTCGAAGCGACGCCACCCTCGCCTTCGAACCGCTTTTAAAACACCAAGCACTGATTTCCCCTCTCGGCATATCATTACCGGCGAAGCCACACTCCCGTTCCACAGGACGCCGACTTGATGCTCTCCACCCGCACTCTTCTCTACCTCGCCGCAACCGCTTGCATCGCCTCCCCCCTCGCGCAAGCCCAGATGCCGTCCCCCGCGATCGACCGCCCCGGCCTCCCCTTCTCCTACTTCTCCGCCCCTACCGACCAGATCGGCGTAGCCGGCTCACCCTCCGCCACCGAGATCACCCCCGAGAGCTTCCTCTACACCGGCTTCGGCGAGCTCATGTTCTTCGTCGGCCCTGACGGCACCGCCGTCACCACCAACGACGGCCCCCGCAACCGCACGCTCGAAGACGGCTACCTCCCCATTGAAAGCTGGTCCATCGACCGCGGCGGCCTCACCTACAAATTCACCGTCTTCGCTGCCTCCCTCGGCCCGCAGCCCAGCGGCCCCGTCGCCAACTTCGTCCGCATCACCGTCGTCAACAACGGCCACGACCCCCGCGCCGCCTTCCTCTCCACCGCCGTCCGCTACCAGGCCCCGCAAACCTCCGAAGGCGAATACGCCGACAACCGTTTCCGCCGCCCCCTCACTCCGCCTGAAGTCGGAGGCTACAACCAGCCCGGCGAAGCCTTCAACAAAGCCTGGGTCTACGCCTTCGACGGCAACGCCGCCATCCGCGACAACCGAGTCCTCTATCTCTTCCCGCAGGACCCCGCTCCCCGCCTCGGCCGCACGCTCCTCCGCCGCTACAACGAGCGCCCCCTCACCTCCGCCGGCAAGGTTCCTGAAATCGACCCCACCACCCCCACCGGCGCCGCCATGTACAGC
>JAZKBC010000213.1:43407-52873 GCA_040388825.1 Acidobacteriota bacterium
CGCTCCCGGAGCCAGCCGCACCCTCGACTTCAAAATGCCGCTCCTCCCCGCCGCCAAAGACAGCGAAGCCATCAAAGCTCTCAACGCCGCCAGCTTCGACGACTTCCACGCCCAGGTCAAAGCCTACTGGCAAAAAGTAGTCGCCCAGGGCGCCACCATCACTGTCCCTGAAGCCAAAGCCAACGACCTCTTCCGCACCTGCCTCGTCAACGATCTCCTCGCTCTCAACCACATCGGCGACGACTGGGTCCAGACCGTCAACCAGACCCACTACCACTCCTTCTACCTCCGCGATTCCTCCGACTTCGTCCACATGTACGACGTCACCGGCTACCCTCAGACCGCCGCCAACGTCCTCGCCTTCTACGCCCGCAAGCAGCAGCCCGACGGCAACTTCCTCTCGCAAAAAGGCCAGTTCGACGGCTGGGGCCAGACCCTCTGGATCTACGGCTTCCACGAACGCTTCACCCACGACAAAACCTTCGCCGAGCACGTCCTCCCCTCCGTCGAGCACGCCGCCGACTGGTTCGAGAAGTACACGTCAGCAGACCCACTCCACCTCATGCCTTCCACTGACGTCCGCGACAACGAGTACATCCCCGGCCACCTAACCGGCTACAACTTCCTCGCGCTCGACGGCCTCCAGGGCGCCATCGCTCTCGCCAACGCCGCCAACAACCCCTCCGCCGCTGCCCGCTTCCAGCGCGACTACGACAACCTCCACGCCGCCTTCATCCCCATCCTCAACAAAGTAGCGGCCACTAACCACAACGCCATCCCTCCCGCGCTCGACGGCGACAACTCCGGCGCCGACTGGGGCAATCTCCTCTCCATCGTCCCCGAGCCCCAGCTCGATCCCCACGACCCCAAGGTCACCGCCACGCTCGCCAAAACCCAGTCCACCTACGAAGAAGGCCTCATCATCTACAACCAGCCTGGCCAGGGCAAATACCTCCACGACTACGTCGGCATCAAGAACACCCTCACCGAAGTCGTTCGCGGTGACCAGCAGCAGGCTCTCTCCGAGTTCTACGCCTACCTCCTCCACACCTCCGCCACCAACTCCGGTTTCGAGTTCGCCATCCGCCCCTGGGGCAGCCGCAACTTCGAAGGCAATCTCTCCCCCCACGGCTGGTTCGCCGCCGAGTACCGCAACCTCATGCGCTCCATGATGCTCCGCGAAGAAAACGACCGCGACCTCCACCTCCTCTCCGTCGTCTCCCCCGAGTGGATCGGTGCAGGCAAGTCCATCACCGTCACCAACGCCCCCACCATGTTCGGCCCCATCACCTTCGACCTCCACTCCACCACCGCCACGGCCGCAACCCTCCACCTCCAACCGGCCTTCACCAACGCCCCGGCCCACATCTACCTCCACCTCCCCTTCTTCATGAGCGTCACCTCCATCACCGCCAACGGCCACACTCTCCATGCCACCAACGGCGTCGTCGAGCTTCCCGCCACCACCACCACCGTCAACCTCACCTGGACCAAACGCCCCACTACCCCCAAACTCAGCTACGACCAAACCGTAGCCAACTACAAACGCGACTACGCCAAGCATTACGAAGACTACCTCCGCACAGGAACCCCCTACGCGCAATGAAGCTTGCCCTTCCTGAGCCGCAAATGCGGCTCAGGATCTGTCAAGCCCCCGGCACCCTAAAAATCTCCAAACACCCTGTAAACAAAGGCTATTTCTCTCCAATTAGTTGGCCCACTTGCTCCTGCCGGCTCGGTACAATGGAAGTAGGGAATAAAGAAGAGGGCTTCGAGCCGGCCCAGCCGTGCGCAGCCCAAACCTCTCGCCCCACCACGAAAAACTCCAGACTCCAAACTGGATTCCTATCGTGTTACAGGTGCAGCATCGCCAGCATCCGCTAACCCCAGCAGAATGAAATACTTGACAGGTAACCCATTTCGAATGAGACACTTGCGGCAGATCTCCGCCTGCAAGACAAACAAACAACAGCACTTAGCCCCGGGCAACAGATTGAGGGGGAGGGGGTACCCCCCGACCGCACTGGCACCATCCAGCACCCATGCCGTATCGTTTCATTCCGTATCCTTTCCTAACGAAAGTCGAAGCCGAGACCGCCATGCGCCAAGCCCTTTCCATCACCCTCCTCCTCGCCGCCACTGCAGCTCACGCGCAGACCTTCTCCAATCAGACTGTCGCTGCCCACGTCGACACCACCGCCGGCCACCTCACCCTCACCTCCTTTGAGGACCTACGCACCCACGCCACGCTCCCTCTCGGCGAGCCCTTCGTCCTCATCTTTTCGGACAATCGCACGCTAGCCGCGTCGCAGATGAAGCTCGCCTCCAGGCTCAAGGCCTCCTCACTGGCCGCAGACCCCCAGGCCTCCCGCGCCGCCGAGCATCTCCCCGGCCGTCAACTCTGCGCCACTCTCGCCGACCCGCAATCTCCTCTCCGCGCAACGTGGTGTCTCGTCTCTCGCGGAGACTCTCCCTACCTCCGCCAGCAGCTCACTCTCACCTCCGGTTCCGAAGCCGCCAGCATCGCGGACGTCCGCCTCTTCAGCTTTACCAACTCCCAGGCCAAAGTCGTCGGCACGGTCGCCGGCTCACCCATCGTCACCGGCACCTTCTACCTCGGCACGGAGTACCCGCTCGCCTACAGCGACGTCACCAACGCTCAGGTCACCTCCGGCCTCAAGCGAGCTCTCCCACTCCCCGCGCATCAGTCCATCACCTACTCCAGCGTCGTCGGCTCCGCCCGTCCCACGCAGCTCCGCCGCGACTTCCTCGCCTACGTCGAGCAGGAGCGCGCGCATCCCTACCGCACCTTCCTCCACTACAACTCCTGGTACGACATCGGCTACGGCGAGCGCTTCTCCGCGGCCGACGTCCTCGACCGCATGAACGCCTTCGGCACCGAGCTCGTCCAGAAGCGTCACGTCACCCTGGACAGCTTCCTCCTCGACGACGGCTGGGATGATACCCACTCCCTCTGGGGCTTCGACTCCGGCTTCCCCAAGGGCCTCACACCGCTCTCCGCAACCGCTCGCAAGTACAACTTCGGCATCGGCGTCTGGATGTCTCCGTGGGGCGGCTACAGCAAGGAGAAGCAGGAACGCATCGCCTACGGCACCGCGCAAGGTTATGAGATCGTCAAGGGCGGCTACGCTCTCTCCGGTCCGCGGTACTACGCAAAGTTCGAACAGACCACCCTCAACTTCATCAACAAGTACGGCGTCAACCAGTTCAAGTTCGACGGCACCGGCAACGTCTCGCAGGTCATTCCCGGCAGCGCCTTCGACAGCGACTTCTCCGCCGCCATCCACCTCATCGAAACCCTCCGCAAGGCCTCGCCCACCGTCTTCATCAACCTCACCACCGGCACCAAACCCTCACCCTTCTGGCTCCGCTACGCCGACTCCATCTGGCGTGGTGGCGAAGACCACGCCTTCGCCGGCGTCGCCGACTGGCGTCATCGCGACTCCATCTCGGCCGCTGAAACCTCCGACAGGTCCGGTCATGGCGTCGGCTCCTGGCGCCAGCGCTGGATCACCTACCGCGATGCCGAAACCTATCGCAACATCGTTCTCGGCGGCCCGCTCTACCCGCTCAACTCCCTCATGCTCCACGGCATTCTCTACGCCAAACAGGCCCAGCACCTTACCGACGATCCCGCCAACGACTTCACCGACGAAGTCCACAGCTACTTTGGCACCGGCACCCAGCTCCAGGAGATGTACATCACACCGTCGCTCCTCTCGCAGCAGAACTGGGACGACCTCGCCGAGTCCGCCATCTGGTCCCGCGCCAACACCCAGATCCTCTGCGACACTCACTGGATCGGCGGTGACCCCGCACAACTCCAGCCCTACGGCTGGGCCTCATGGAACGCGGACCACGGCATCATCGTCCTCCGCAACCCTTCCGATAAGCCGCAGTCCATCACAATCGACATAGCCGAAGCCTTCGAGCTGCCCCCGAACTCCGCACACCACTACACCGCCCACAGCCCCTGGAAATCCGACGCCGCCCAACCAACCGTCGCCCTCGACGCCGGCGATCCACACACCTTCACGCTCGCACCGTTTCAAGTCATTACACTGGACGCCAACCCCAAACCGTGACTTCGCATCCCCTGATAACAGCGCGATCCCAAACCGAAACGCAGGCGGCACCTCTTGAAACTCTTTTGCACCCTTGCTCTCGCTCTCTTCGCCTCCACCCAGCTTCACGGGCAAGCCGCGCCCACGGCCACGCGCACAACCATCCAGGCCGGAGGCACCTTCACCTTCGCCGCACCCGACTTGCTCAACCAGGCCAACACCGTCAATCCTTACATCGAGGGCTACACCATCTACGCCGACGTCGGCTTCGCCCGCCGCTTCTCCGTTGAAGCCGAGTACCACGGCCTAACCGTGCTCACCCCGCGAGACTTCGGCGAGAACTCACTCCTCGCCGGCCCGCGTTACTCTTTCGCTCTCGAAGACCGCGCCAACCTGTACGTCAAGGCGCTCGGCGGCCTCGGCAACATCGTCTACCAGGCTCCCAGCTTCGCGGCCCACACCGAATCCCACGGCGTCATAGCCTTCGGCGCCGGCATCGAGTTCCGCCTCACCCACCACATCAACCTGCGCCCCATAGACGTCGAGTACCAGCACTGGCTAAGCTACCCCGCAGGCCTCAACCCCTTCGTCACCTCAATCGGCGCCGCCTGGGTCTACTGAAGCATTAGTTTCTACTTCGCCCAGCCCAAACCATCCGCTCCGGGGCCAGCGCTGATCAACTTCTGCACCGTCAGCGTCTTCATATCGATCGCTGCAACCTTGCCGCTCACGTTGCAAGAAACATAAGCCGTCTCCCCATTGGGCCGGATCAGTATCTCCTGCGGCTTCGCCGGAACATCGATCGTCTTCACTACCTTCAGCGCCTGCAGGTCGATCACCGCTACCTGGTTGGTCGAAGGAATCGCCAACAGCATCCACTTTCCATCCTTGGTCACGGCTCCGCCATAGCCGGACCCGGGCAGTTCCACCCACTTCACCACTTTGTTCGTGGCGGTTTCAATCACCGCCAGCCGCGGCAGCGTCACGTCGCTTGTAAACACCCATTTGTCGTCAGCGGAAATCGCAATCCGCTGCACATCGCCTGCCACCGGAATCACAGTCACCAGCTTGCGTGCCTGCATGTCCAGCACGCTGACTGTTCCCGGATCCACGTTCGCTGTATATCCGCGCTTGCCGTCATGCGAGATCGCCAGCATGTGCGACTGGTCCTGGCCTGTAGGAATCTTCCCCACGATCTTTCCCGTCGCCGGGCTGATCACCGTAACGGCCTTGTCCAGCTCCGTCGTCACGTACAGCATCCCGCTCACCGGATCCAGCACCGGCAAATGCGGCCGCACGGCGTGCCCAAAGTCCACATGACCCACAACCTTGCGCGCGCCCAGGTCCAGGATCAGCATCTCCGTCCCATCGATCCCCGGCTTGCCCACGCCGGTGCTTCCATAGACCGGCAGAAACGCCATCTTTCCACCCGGCGAAGCCACCACCTCGTGCGCATGCACACCGCTGGTTCCTTCGTCGATCACACCCACCTGATTACCCGTCGCCGGGTCAATCACACTAACCGTCGCATTGCCCTGATTCACAACCAGAAGCATCTGCGCCTTCGCAGAGGCACAACAAACCGCAAAAATCAGCGCAATTAAAAGGGGCATTCTCTTCATAGCCGAGAAGTATATCTGTCTTACTGCGTTCACCTTGACGCCCTTGGGAAATGCCACGTTACCGTTCAGGCTCCCGGCCACTCCTGTTCGCCGTCGAACCCCGAACCAGCAGTGAACCGTCTGTTGCCGCACGTTCGCAATCGACTCGCGTGTCTCTTTGGAATAGTCAGACCACTTGACACGAAGACACGATAAAAACATCGACATATCACCGGCTCTCCCCTGCCGGGGTTCTTGCATGCGAGCATTCACCTCGGCTAAGTGCAGTATTGTGAATATTTTACGGATGGAAAGCATTGAAAATAAGGACTTTTAGCTTCCATTCCTGTCCGGATCCAGACCTAACCCCAGTCTTCTGAGGATTTTGCAGCAGCATGGGGAGGGGGAGGGGGTTCCCCTTCGACCGCCGTCTATGCTTCCGGGCCGATTGTGCGCCCTGTCACACCGCAAGCTTCCGGAAATGTAGTACGGTGGTTTCGTAGCCATGGGAACGAGTCCGTATCTTCCAATTACTGTACTTCTGCTGGGCGCCGTTGGGTTCGCTATCGGACCGTTGGTGCTGGCATGGGTCTGGGCCAGATGTTTCTCGCCGAACAAGCCCGGCAAAGACAAGAACGCCATCTATGAGTGCGGCCTCGAGTCTTCAGGAGACGCCTGGGTCCACTTCAAACCCGGCTATTACCTCTACGCCATCATCTTTCTGGTCTTCGATGTCGAAGTCGTGTTCCTCCTTCCGTTCGCGACCGAGTTCACCCGGTTCAGCGCCGGAGACTGCTTCGCTTTCCTTGTCTTCCTCTTTCTCCTCGTTGCTGGCCTCGCCTGGGCCTGGCAGAAGAAAGTCCTCACCTGGAGTTAGCTGCACCACTGTCATTTGTCGCGAAGGGTTTCTGAATGGACGAAGCGCTAAAGGTCGAACTCAGCAAGCAGGGCATCTTTACGACGACGCTGCAGGACCTCTACAACTGGGGCCGGCGCAGCTCCCTCTGGCCGCTCAACTTCGGCCTCGCCTGCTGCGCTATCGAGATGATCGCCACCACGATGGCCCGCTACGACCTCGCCCGTTTCGGCGCCGAGGTCTTCCGGCCTTCACCGCGCCAGGCCGACCTGATGATCGTCTCCGGCACCATCACCAAGAAGATGGCTCCGCAGGTAGTCCGCCTCTATAACCAGATGCCCGAGCCCAAGTACGTCATCAGCATGGGCGCCTGCGCCATATCCGGCGGCCCCTTCAAGCAGGGCTACAACGTCCTGAAGGGCATCGACCGCTTCATCCCCGTCGACATCTATATCCCCGGCTGCCCCCCGCGCCCCGAAGCGCTGCTCGAAGGCTTTATGGCGCTGCAGCGCAAGATCGATGAGCAGCAGCTCACCGGCGCCACCCGCCCCCGGCACCTCAACGCAGAAGAGCCCAGCGAATTTCCGGTTCCCGCCTTTGGAGCACACGACCTTGAGCCCTCCCGCAACCCCGACGTGTGGAACCCGCCGCTGGTGCAGATCACGACCGGGAGCACTGAATGACGCTCGAAGCTCTCAAGTCTGAATTGGAAGCCTCCATCCCGGGTTGTCAGTTGGAAATCATCCCCAACCCCAGCCCCTCGGCCCAGCACTCGCTGCTCGTCGACAACGATCATGCCTTCGCTGTCGCAAAGTTTCTCCGCGACACCGAGCATCTTCGCTACGACTTCTGCTCCAACGTCACAGGCATCGACTGGCCCTCGCGCGAACTCAGCGAGAAGGTCAAGGTAAAGAAGATGGTCGCCGGCGCTGACGGCGTCGAAGTCGAGAAGGAAGTCGACGAGGTCCGCAAATCGACAACACCTGCATACCTCGAAGTCGTCTACCACCTTTACTCCATGACCCTAAAACACGGGCCGGTCATCCTACGCATGCGTACTGGCGACCGCGGTGAGAACGTGCACGTTCCCTCGCTCACACCGCTCTGGCGCAGCTGCGACTTCCAGGAGCGCGAGGTCTTCGACCTCTACGGTGTGATCTTCGACGGCCACCACGACCTTCGCCGCATCCTCATGTGGCCCGAGTTCCAGGACTTTCCCATGCGGCGCGACTACGTTGAGCCGGATGACTACGAGTACGAGCCCACGGCTCACGACGATGTGCTGGCCAAGGCTATCCGGCACCGCGAGAGCGAGAACGCATGAGTACGATGCCCACGATCCCGAACACCTCGCTCACGCCCATCCCCGGCGGCGACAACCTGCTCGAAATTTCGATGGGTCCGCAGCACCCTTCCACGCACGGCGTCTTCCGTATGGACGTTGCGCTCGATGGCGAGCTGGTTGTCAAGCTGAAGCCCATCTTCGGTTACCTGCATCGCAACCACGAAAAGATTGGCGAGATCGAAACGTACCTCGGCTCCATGCCGTACACCGACCGCCTCGACTATTTCTGCTCCATCACAAACAACTGGGCCTACGCCCTCGCGGTGGAAACGCTCGGCGGCATTGAGGTGCCCGAGCGCGCGCAGTACATTCGGGTGATCACCGGCGAGCTCACCCGCCTGCAGAACCACGCCTCCCTCGTCGGCTTCCTCATGCAGGACATGGGCGCCAGCGGAACGCCGCTCATGTACGCCTTCCGCGAGCGCGAGAAAATTCTCGATCTCTTCGAAGCGCTCACCGGAGCTCGCATGATGTGCAACTACATGCGCTTCGGCGGCTGCCGCGTGGACTTCCCCGCGGGCTGGCTGGATCAGGCGAAGAAGGTCGTCGCCGCGTTTCCGAAATTCCTCGACGAATTCGAGCTCCTGCTCAATTCGAACGAGATCCTGATGGCGCGCACACAGGGTGTTGGCGTTCTGAGCAAAGAGCTTGCCATCAACGCCGGTATCACTGGCCCCATGCTGCGTGCCTGCGGCGTGAACTACGACCTGCGCAAGGTCGACAAGTACGGCATCTACAACCGCTTCAACTTCCGCGTTCCGCTCGGCGAGCATGGCGACGTCTATGACCGCTACATGATTCGCATTCTCGAAATGCGCGAGTCGATCAAGATTCTCGACCAGGCGATGCGCGACATTCCGGAAGGTCCTTTCACGGATCCCAAGACCAAGGTGCGTAACTTCCGCCCGAAGCCTGGCGAAGCATACGGCCGCATTGAAGCGCCCAAGGGCGAGCTTGGCTTCTATGTCATCAGCGATGGATCGCCGAATCCCTATCGCTACCGCGTGCGTCCGCCCAGCTTCATCAATCTCACGGTGCTTGAGGACATGTGCCTGGGCAAACCGATCGCGGACGTAGTGATCACGCTCGGCAGTGTCGATATTGTTCTTGGCGAGGTGGACCGCTAATGCTGGCTGGAGGCTTAATCAAGGGTCTGGTCGAAACGGCACGCAACTTCCTCGGAAGCTACGTGAACAAGGACCGTTTGACGACCGTGCAATATCCGGAAGAGTGCGAGCCTCGCATCGAGGCCAGCCGCAACTTCCCGTTTCTGGTCTACGACGGCGACGATCCAATGGAGGGCCTGCGCTGCGTCTCGTGCTTTATCTGCGAGAAAGAGTGCCCACCCAAGTGCATCATCATCGACAAGAGCACCGACAAGAAGCCGGATGCCGTCGGCAAGCCGCAGTTCTACCCCAATCAATTCAAGATCGATATTTCCGTTTGCATGAGCTGCCAGATCTGCGTGGAGGTTTGCCCGTTCGACGCGATCAAGATGGACACCGCGTTCGCCATCAACGCACCTGATCGCTTCGATGATCTGCTGCTCGACAAGCACCGCCTGGCGAAGCCGAACTCC
>JAZKBC010000213.1:52883-53277 GCA_040388825.1 Acidobacteriota bacterium
ATTCATCCGACGGAAGCTGCAGCAGTCGATGCGGAACTTGCCGCAGCCCGCGCCAAGGCAGCAGCACCGAAGCCTGCGGCGGCAGCTCCAGCAGCACCCAAGCCAGCAGCGGTGCCGGTCGTCACAGCGTCGTCGGTAGTGGAGGGCGAGAATAAGCCTGCTACACCCACTCCAGCCGCAACGCCCACGAACGAGGGAGCGAACGAGAAATGACTCCCGCAGCGATTGACCAGATCTTCATCACGATCAAGCACTGGCTGATGCACTTTGTGCCTGCGCCTGCGCAGTCCGTCGCTTCGGCCATCATCTCGGTTATTCCGGTGATGATCACGTTTCCGCTGCTGTTCGCCATTACGACGGTCCTCGAGCGCAAAGGCCTCGGCCGCATCCAGAA
>JAZKBC010000214.1:0-7962 GCA_040388825.1 Acidobacteriota bacterium
GTTCCATTATTGGAGTCTCCAACCTGCACCACTGAGCGAAATATCGCAAATTCGTCATTTCGCTTCTTAACTAAAGAAACGGCATCTTCAAACCTTTCCGCGATGACATAAACGGTCTGTTCTTTATCGGCGAAGTCTTCTGCTAGAAGTAATGCTCCCCAATATTTGGCCCTGTAGATATTCATTTGCAGTAAGGCTCCACAGCCATGAACCCTTTCTCCTTCACCGCAGCATCCCGCTGCGCCTGATCTTCGAACAGATACACCGCATAGCCCCCGTGGCCGGCGCCGCAGTATTTACGCGCTAGGCCGAGAAGCGGGAGCGAGAGCATGCCCTCGTCACGCTGCTGCATGTAGGACAGGTTAACCCCCCACCCCAAGGCAACAAGGTCGCGGTATTGCACTGCTTTGGCCGCGTGAACCGAAGCGTGCTCGATTTCTCGGTAGTCCCGATCTATCCCTGCGATCATACTGCTGTCGTGCGTCTTCCCTGTCCAGTACAGTGCCATGTGCCCGCGCAGCCAATCGCCGCGGTCCTTGTGCACGAGCACGGGCTCAGGCCCCGAGGCCCAGACACAGAGCCCGGTCTCGAGGAGAATACTGGGGTCTTGCCAACCGCAGCCTTGCGCCAGTTCCTCGGCAATAACATCGCGGCCCTGGAGCATTCGCCATGCGGCCGAACCGCCCAGGCCGGAGCCCTCTGGGACTGCCTCGCCTCCGTCCCATGACATGGTGTTTCTGTTCACCATGGTCACCAGCGGGCTGATGGCGCAGTTCACCACAAAGGCGCCGGGGATTGCGTAGCGCGGCACATCGAGCCAGCCGCCGGCGAAGTCCAATCTAAGTGGAAGCGCTAGCGTCATGCTTCGTCCTCCGTTAGTGGTACGAACCAGGAGGCATCGTAGCCGAACAATACGCGGCCGTCTTTCAGCGCCAGCGCCACGTGGCCGGGCATATGTTCAATGTGGCCCATCACGAGAACGGTATCGTCATTCTTGAATGGGTAGCTCGATGTGAAGCTGGGAGGAATCCCGGCGACGCGACACAGCACGAAGGCGTTACTGACGAACACTTCTCCTTCGATCGGCTGTGGTCCGCCGTCGGTCGGCAGCATCTGCTTGTCAGTCGATCGGGCAATTCCATGGATAGGAAGACCTTCGTATTTGTGGCTGTTCACGCTCACACTCTCACCTCGCTACCCGGAAACCCCGCCGCCTTCCGCTGCATGAACAGAGCCTTGTACTTTTCCCAGTGCGCCGCGCTATTGGCTTCCTTCAGGAACTCGGGCATATCCTTCACGTCGCCGCTCTTGCGCGCCCAGTGCTCGTGGTGATGCACGAGGTCCGGGCGCTGCCAGTACACGCCCATGCGCTGCGCTACGAGCATTAATTCTTCATCTCCGAAACAGTGAAAGTAGTCCGGCCACCACGGTCCATTGCCGCCGTACACCCGCTCTGCGAATGCGCGCCCAATCCACGGGCTGCCTGCAATGCGCTCGATGATGCGGCCTTGGAGATCGCGCCAAGGGTCACCAGTTGGCTGCATAACGCCGTAGGTGCGACATTTGGCGCATGTCCCAGGAAGGTCGGGCGCGCACGTAAAGTGCTCTTCGCACTCCTCCGCAATCTCTTCCGGCCCATGATCCGGGTCCGGGAGCACATCATCTCCCCCGCCCACGACCCATTGGCACGCCTGGTCAGCCAGCGCCATCTTGATGAGCGCATTGCAGGCTTTGCTGTAGCCGGGGTACTTGCCGATGATGGTTATATTCGCTTCGATCGGCGGTGCACCGGAGTCGCGCCAGATGGCGGTCTTGTAGCCTGCGGCGGTCCATTTCGGGATGGTGCCGCCGTCGGGTCTTGCCGAGGGAATGCAGAGATAAACCGAACTCATACTGCCACCTTTCGGCAATAGCTGTCCCACTCCGGCACTCTCTTCCACTGCGCCTCAACCTGCTCGCATTTAGGGGCGCTGATCAGGGCGTCGTACGCCTTCTGGCTCGTGTTCTTGCCATGAATGCGGCAGATGAGGCGCGGGTCGGGCTCCATACCAGACACGCCGCACACCTTCAACCCCGAGAGCCATACGGTATCCTCGCCGTTGCTCACGTCCGGGAACGGCTTGCTCTGCCACGTGCGCCGCCAGTACGCCAATGAAGCGCCGATAGCGTAGCTTGGGTTTGGGTTCCGGTACAGGTAAGCTTCGTTGTCCTGGATTAGGGCGTGATGATATGAAGTACAGAACAGCGCCTCGTTATAGCCGACGCAATCAGCGCCGCTGGACTGCAGCAGGGCCACTTGCTCGGCGATGCGGTTGGGATGGCTCAGATCGTCGCTGTCGAAATGGATCAGGATGTCGGCGTGGGCGCGGTAGTTGGCATCGTTCCGCAAAGATCCAACAGACGCTGGCGGATATCCGCTCGTGAAGCAGTAATCAATCCTGGGATCTTCGACGCAATATTGCCTACAAGCGGGTCTCTCACCGGACTCCCAGATCAGCAGCCGCTTGTTCTCGTACGTTTGCGCGCGGAAGCACCCGACAGCCTGCTGGGTCATCTCTGGCCGATCGGCGGTGAGAAGTACTGCGCACGCGGAGGGCTGGGTCACCTGTGCCGCTCCGTTCTTCTCCCGCTCTAGCATGAGCACGAGTTGCTGGCGTGGGCTGTCTCCCTTGATCTGCAGCTTGTCGTAGATGCGCGATGCGTAAATCTTAACTGAATTAGGCGACAGTCCCATCTGCTTCGCCAAGGTGGCGAACGTTCCACCAGCGTGCATTGCCTGTGCCAATTCCAACTCACGGGGCGTCAGACGCTCACTTAGTGTCATGCACTTAGGCTAATGCCCAATAAAACATTTTGCAATAGAAATGTTCTAGAACAGTTCCACGTGAAACTGTTTCGGTACTAGATCGGGCTGATAGCGTAGCCGGTGTCGTAGGTCACTATCGCCTGCTCCTGCACCTGCAGAAGCAAATCGTACACCGCCCACACCAGAGCATCCATGCGGTCAGGGCTCTTCGTCTCAAGACCCGGCACATACGAACACATCTGCTCTTCGAGTTCGGGCAAGAAGCCAACATGGTGCACCCGGCCCTGTTCATAGAGGCCCGCGACTGGCTCCGCGCGAACATACTTTCCGCGAGATGCCCGCACGCTCCGGTAGGGAATACCGGGATGAACACCGCGGATGTTCGCCTCAACCAGATCGCCGCCGTTGTTCACCTCGGCTACCATGCGGTCGCAGTCCCATCGCAGGAACAGCCGACACGCAGCATAGGCCCAGTCGCGCGGCGATGACCGCGTGGTGCCGTCTGCGATCACGTAGATGTGCTGTTTGTGGTCGATGCCCGCCACGATAATGCCTGTCTCGTCCGCTTCTTCGCCGGCCGATACCGCGGGATCGATAGCCACCACAACGCGGACGCACTTCGGAAGGTCCGATAACTGTACTCGGCTGGCGTCGATCATCGGTCTCGTCCAAAGCGCTCCAGGGATATCCTCGAGTAGTTCTGCTAGCAGCTCCTGGCGACCGAGGCGCGTGCCCTCGTACTTGCGGATGATGCTCGAGAAGAACGCAGGTGCCAGGTTAGATTTGTTCTCGTAACTACTCCCGCTCGTCACCACAGTGGCGGGATCGCGGAGAATGTCCTTCACCAACTTGATCGGCTTCGGTGTTGTGGTGATGATTCCGCGCGGACGGTTGCCAAGGCGAAACCCGAACATGAGATTGTCCCAGGCATCCTGAGCGAAGCGCCACGCGGCAACCTCGTCAGCCCAGAAGCAATCGCACTGCGGGCCTCGCAATCTCTCTGGTTCATCCGCCGAGAACGCCACGGCCTGCGCGCCATTCGCGAACGTGATCAGGCGCTTCGAGGGCTCGTACAGTGGGCGCTCTGATGGCGGGTAGCAGCTCAGCAGGCCGGATTCTCCCGTGATCATGACATCGCGGACGTCGGCCGCCGTGGCTCCCACTAGGTGGATTCTGCGATACCCCTCGGACGTCATCTTGCGAACGGTCTCAGCTCCCGTTCGCGTCTTTCCGAAGCCCCGTCCGGCCATCAGAAGCCAGTAGTTCCAGTCGCCCTCTGGTGGTAGCTGGTTGGCCCTGGCCCACACTCGCCAGTCGTAGGCGATGCTCTCGTACTGCTCCTCAGTCAGCCCGCTTAATATCTGGCGCCTCTGCGATTCGGGCAGCGACGCGATTAATTCGGCTAAGGAGGAGTTCGTATCCGGTGACATTGCTCAGCTCGATTGGGCCGCCACCCAGGCCCGAGTGCTCAACAGCTTTGCGTTGAGGGTGAACATAGCGGGCAAGAGAATCGCAAATACGAGCCACTCGATCTTCAGGGCACTTCGGATCAGAAGCAATCTGAACCATGCGGATGATCGGGTCAAACCCAAGCTCCGCAAGCTTTTCCGCAACATCTCGACGGATTTGTGGCAATGGAATACCGGAGCCTTTCTTGCGACCACCAGTCTTCGGCTTGCCTTTCTGAAATGGCATTCTATTAGCATTCTAACCGGTTAGCTTTGGCGATTATTCGATTTGCCCACTCCACCTGCAACCCCGCATAGAACTGCGGCTTCTCGAGAATGATCCGAGCCGTGATCAGATTCGCTTCGTCCTGGGCTTTGCGCTGTGCTGGCAACGGAGGTTTCTCGCGTTTGAAGGGAAGGCGCTGCTGCTCGGTCATCGCTTCGCCCCCAGCAGTTCCGGCGTCTCGCGCAGTACATCGCCATGCTGCAACGGCGAACTCAGTAGTTCTTTCCAATTCGCCGGAATGTCCCGCGCCTTCAGGTACGCGAACACCGAATTCGCCAGGAGCCTGCGATCGGCTTCGCTCAAATCTCGAAAGCTGATCATGCAGTGGCCTTTCGTGCTGCTTGCTTTTCTGCCCAGCGACGTTTCGCTCTTTCGCGCTGGAACGCATCGCTGTGGAAGTCGCAAACCTTCTGCGCCGGGTCGAACTTTGTGAACTGGCGATTGCAAACTCCCTCCACGCCGTTTTCATCCGTGACAGGCCAGCAGCAGGTACCCTGGCCGCGAGTCTTGGGGCGAAAGTTCATTGCTCACCTGCCGCGGCTGCTCGGCCGTCATGTGCGCTTTTCTTCGCCGCGGGCTTTCGTGCCGGGTGCCGGCGTTCGTGCTCCATCTGCGCGAGTGCGATACCGCGCGGACAGGTACAGCGCCTGGCTCCGCGTTCGTCGGAGATGTGTGAGGCTCCACGGCAGATCGAGCAGCCGGGCGGAAGATTCGTTTCTGGCTTCATGCTGCATCGCCTCCCAATTGCTCCCTTGCGATCTTCTGCCGGCTCTCGGCCACCGCCGCATCGATATCCGCTTGCGTCACGCGCTGGCCCGGAGGAAGCATCGGAATATCTCGCACCTTGCAAGTTCCGACCACTCGCATGCTTTTCGCAGTCGCCAAATCGATTACGGTGTTTTCCAGCGACTCCGCGGCCGACACGCTACGGCCTGGGGGCAAAGCTTTCATGGGAGCCTCGGAAATTTGTTTTTCAGGCGGGATTCCATCCGGGTACGCCTCGGTTCCACCGATCAGCTCAACCCCATCGAGCGGCCTGTGCTTTGAGCAGTAAACCGCCCGCATCTCGCGAACTCCGGGCCATTGCGAATACAGGCGCGCCATGCGCTGCGCCAACCACAAGCCCTGTTGCGAATCGTGACACATGCCGCGAATTTCCTCAGCGATCAGTAGGCGCGCGCCTCCCTCCTTGGGGAAAAACGGTATAGACGAGAGCATTTCGACAATCACGACCGCAGCTTCATTGCTGAGTTTCGGAGCCTCGAAACGGCCTTCTTCCCGCGCTTGGTCGGTATCCGTAAAACGCTTTCCTGACTCACAGATACAGCGCTTGAGTCCGCTGTCGGTCTGCATCCAAAGACCACCGAAGGGTTCACACTTTTCGCACGACATTGGATTCTTTCTCCCTCATTCGATCGATTGCATCAAGGCCCGCCAGTAGTTCCGACCGCTTGCCGTTTCCGGCTGGGTCTCTTGCTCTCGGCCATTCGCAAGACCATGATTCTCTTGCACAATCGGACAGCCATCCAGGCTTGAGCGTGCCACCAGAAGCCACGCTGCCAAGATTTCGCACTGCCCCTCGCTCCACTTCGCCGGATGCCAAGTAGCGCCCAGCGCAGGCGAATACAGCGGCTTCGTTCTCGACCGTGACGAGCGAGAAGAAATCTCGCTCGGCTGTATCGCGTCCGAACTTCCGCGGCCACTGCGCCCAGAGTTCCTCAAAGCGAGAGCTTGGAATTTGCGATTTTTTCGGAAATTCTAAAACAGAAGAAACTTCAGATTCAGATACACACACAGATTCAGCGCCCGCCTGCGCGTGTTGTGTGTCGATCGCGTTGCGATCGCGTTTTCCTCGCGAAGCATTCGTGTTCCCAGGGCGTTTGTTTTTCTCCCCCTTCTCGATCGCGTGAGAGCGCTCCTCTTCCTGTCGGCGGTTGCCAAGTCGAGAGGGGTTATCGTTCCGCTGCGAGAACATCTTAGAGACACGAGGCCATACCTTGTCCAGGTACTGGCGGGTTACCTTCATGACCCTGGCTATCTCATCAGGCTCGGAGGGAAGTCCATCGTTCAGCCAAGCTTTATTGAGGCAGCGATGAAAGAAACCTAGTTCTGGATCGGTGAGAGCGGAGTAAGCCTCGTCTGTTTCAGCATCAGCCGGAAACCACCGGAAATACGGTAGAGATTTTGCCATGTCCCCTTAACTCGCCCCCACTCCTGCCAAAAGATCCAATTGGCCCACGGCAGCCTCGCCGCTGTGCAGCCATCCAAAAACACGCTCATACTCCCGGATCACGTAATCGATGTTGTCCACCTGAGTCCAGACCACAGCTCCCCGGGACCGTTCACGATCACGCCACGCCTTCTGGTCGCAGGCTGTACACCTCTGCCGCGGCGCCTTCGTTGCGCACCGGCATTTGGCCCTGGCGCCTGGCTTCTTGAGTTCGATCCAAATCGTCAGGCTGAGCGCCGGCACCTTGCTGTTTCGCAGGTAGTAGATAAATTCGAAATCAGCAGTTCCCGGTTCACAGGTCGAGAACTGCCCCGGAACTACGGTTCGCTGCATTCGCAACGGGCGCCAGCCGCGGGCCTCAAGGAAGCCGCGCACCTGTCCGGTGACATCGGCCTCCGAGAGTTTTTGAAGGGTTAGTTTCATGCCCTGGCCCAAACTCAGTTCACCGGTACCGCCCCAGCATCTTCTTCGGCCGTGTAAACCGGATCTTCCTTGCGGGGCCGTCCGCGCTTCTTGGCATGAGTCCCACCAGCAGCCTCACGGGCACTCGCCAGGGTTGAGGAATCTTTCTCCCTGGTGCAGGCCATGCCGTTGGCGTGCGTCGTCTTGGCGGCGTCCTCGAAGGGTAGGCTGTTATTGCAGGAGATGCACCCGGTGTCCTCTTCACTGTCGTCATCCGCAGCCGGCTTCGAGTCCCCGGCAGCCAGGTCAAGCTCTTCCTGCACGCTGTACCGGATCTTGAGTGCGCCAGCATGTCGGCCGACGCGGCGGATGTAGTTCCCCACGAATCCCTCGACTCCATCCTTGGGAGTGCGCACCACGAAGCGCAGCTCGCGTCCGCAGATATCGCCATCGTCGTTGCGGAGCGCCACCACGCTGAAGTCCTCGACGCTCGATATATCGAAGTTCAGCTCATGCTGGCGAAGCTGCTTGTCGCCCGGCGTCAGGATGAAGTTAGTAGCCAGCAACGAACCGCTCAGCTTGCAGTCGGTGATGGACTCGGGGATCTGCTCCCACTCCATCTTTTCCCGGACCTGCTCGGAGTAGTCGCTAGACATGTGGATACGGCAGAACACGTCCCCGCCTTCCTTGCCCTGGCGGACGTCGAAGAATTTGATAATTGCTCCGCGAAACGTTATTTGATCGGACATCAAGATGCCTTCTTTCTGAATTGGTCTGCTTTTTTGCAATC
>JAZKBC010000215.1:0-8266 GCA_040388825.1 Acidobacteriota bacterium
TTCCAGCCGCCTCCTCTGGACCGAAAGCGGCGAACCCTTAGCCGAAAAGCTAATAGCCCGCCTCCAACGCCTCAACTAGCTCACGGCCCCACAGCGGTTTGTGGCCCCACCGCCGCCCTACGTGCCCCCTCATCCTGAGCGAAGCGAAGGACCTCGGTATTCTGCCCGCAGCGGCACTACAGATCGGGCCTACCGCAAACCCCTCTCCCCCAGGAACTTACAAACTCGTCCCACACCCCCTGCCCACTCTACCCCTTTCCCCTCAATAATTTACGCAGCCCCACCCCACAGGTCCGGACCTAACCCCCATCCCCTCTAGATTTTAGGACCAAACACGGGGGGAAGGGGGGCTCCCCTAAATGGAACGTCGACACCGACTCACGCGCCCACCACAATCTCAGAGAAATCAGCAAGGCTCGAGAAGTTGCTCACAATCGTAGACAGTAACTGCAGTCTCCTCTGTCGAACAACGATGTCCGGGTCCATAACCATCAGCTTCTCAAAGAAAGCGTCCACCTCAGGCCGAATCGTAGCAATCGCCGCCAGCGCCTCGGTGTACTTCCGCTCTTTACTCAACTCGCCAACCGTTTGAATCAGTTCAACAGCCTTCGCCGCCAGAGCCGACTCTTCATCCTGCGACAGGTAAACAAATCCGCCGCTTTCGGTAGGCGTCTGATAGTTCGCCTGCGCCAGGATGTTCTTCATCCGTTTGAACGCCGCACTCACAGCCACGAAATCCTCGCTGCCACGTGCCGCGCTCACGGCTTCAGCCCGAGCGACGACGTCGCGCAGGTCATCCGCGCCAGCAGCCATCACGGCCTTCACCACGTCATAAGCCTGGCCGCGAGCCTCGCGCAGATAGAAGTCGATCCGCTCAGCGAAGAAGGCAACCAGCCTCTCTCGCACCTCCGGCTGTACCGACGACGCGCTCAGCACATCGCTCAGCCGCAACGGCAGCTCGCCGTCGGCCAGAATCTTCACGATGCTGTTCGCCGCTCGCCGCAACGCAAACGGATCCTTCGATCCCGTCGGCTCCATGCCCAGCGAAAACATGCCCACAATCGTATGAACGCGATCCGCAAGACCCAGTACGCACCCTTCCTTCGAGCGAGGAATCGAATCATCCGACGACGCCGGAAGATACTGGTCGTAGATTGCATCTGCGACAACCGAATCGATTCCCTGCGACTTAGCATAAAGGCCGCCGATGATTCCCTGTAGCTCGGTGAACTCCTTCACGAGCTCAGTAGTCAGATCGGTCTTGGCCAAACGAACCGCATCCCCGACGGCGACTTCGTTGACCTTCGCATCGCGAGAGTTGGACAAGGTCGCCAGCAAACCAGCAATCACGCCAACTTCTTCAGACTTCTTCGCATAGCTTCCGAGATCCTTCTGGAAAGTCACATTCCCCAGCAGCTTCACCCGTTCCACCAGCGGAGTCCGCTGGTCGAACTCCCAGAAGAACCGCGCATCATTGAAGCGCGCCTTCAGCACCCGCTCATTGCCCTGCTTGATGATCGCCGCATTCGCTTCGTCCAGCGCAATATTCGCGACAGTCAAGAAGTGCGGAGCCAGCTTGCCCGCCGCATCCTCCACCGCAAAGTACTTCTGGTGATCCCGCATCACGGTCACCAGCACTTCTTCCGGCAGCGCCAGGTAATCAGCCTCGAAGTTCCCCAGCAGAACATCCGGCCACTCGGTCAAATGCGTCACGCCATCGACCAGCGGTTCGTCTTCTCTCCACCGAGCTCCCGCGACCGCACGCGTAACACCATCGAGCGCCTTGCGAATCTTGTGCCTCCGCGCTTCCACATCGGCAATCACATACTCACCCTCGAGCTGCGCCACATAGCTCTCCGGCGACACGACCTCAAACGCCTCACCTGTCGACAGCACGCGATGCCCGAAGCTAGCCCGTCCCGCAGTCTTCCCCGCAAACGTCAGCGGCACAACCTCGTCGCCCAGCAGGCAAACAATCCACAACACCGGCCGCACGAACTTCAGCGTCTCCCGCGGAATCCACCGCATGTTCTTCGCCCAGTAGATCGCGCCGACCTCCTTCGGCATCTCGCCCGCGAGCACTTCAGCCGCACTGCGACCCTTCTTCACGCTGGTCGCCGCAATGTACTCACCCTTCGGCGTCGTGATCGTCCGCAGCTCGCTGACAGCAACGCCATTCTTCCGCGCAAACGCCTCAGCCGCCGGTCCTGGCTGACCATCCTTGAACGCAATCTTCGTCGCCGGCCCAACCACCTCTTCCGACAAGTCCGCCTGCTGCTCCCGCACTCTACGCACCAGCACCGCCAGCCGCCGCGGCGTCGAGTAGCTCTTCGCGTCCTGCAATGGATCGAAGCCCTCCGGCAGCAACGCTTCTTTACCCAGCAACGCCAGCGTCCTTCGCAGTAACTCGGCCTCAGCCGAAGCGATCATGCGCGCGGGAACTTCTTCCAGTCCAATCTCCAGCAAAAAGTCCGCCATTACGCCGCCGCTCCTTCGTTCGAAGCCGAAGCCGCAGCCGTCAGCCTTCCCTGTTCCGCATAAATCTTCGCCACACCCACAATCAGGTTGCGAATCCGCCCCATCACACCCACGCGCTCGGTCACCGAAATCGCCCCGCGCGCATCCAGCAGGTTGAACGTATGCGAGCACTTCAACGCCAGCTCATAAGCCCCGAGCGTCGGAAACCGCAGCACGCTCAACTTGTCCTCGTTCTCCGCCGTCAACGTCGTCTTCGCCCGCTCCAGCAGAGCCTTACACTCGGCCTCATAAAGCTCCAGGTGTTTCCACAGCGAAGCCACATCCGCGTAGTCAAACGAGTACGCCGAAAACTGCTGTTCTTCATGAAGCCTGACAGAGCCGTACGTGATCTCAGCGCCCGTCACCGGGTCCCGCGACCACACAATATCGAACACCGAATCCAGATCCTGCACAAACTGCGCCAGCCGCTCCAGCCCATACGTAATCTCGCCCGAGATCGGATCGAGGTCCATTCCGCCGCATTGCTGGAAGTACGTGAACTGCGTAATCTCCTGCCCATCGAGCATCACCTGCCACCCCACGCCCCACGCGCCGCCGACAGGCCACTCCCAGTTGTCTTCCTCGAACTTGATGTCATGCTCAGCCAGGTCGATCCCGATCGCCACCAGCGACTCGAGATACAACTCCTGCACCCGCTCCGGTGGCGGTTTCAGAATCACCTGCAACTGCGTGTGCCGAAACAGCCGGTTGGGATTCTCGCCATAGCGCCCGTCAGCCGGCCGCCGCGAAGGCTGCGCATACGCAATGTTGATCGGCTTCGGCCCCAGCACACGCAGAAACGTATCCGGCGACATCGTCCCCGCGCCGACCTCAAGGTCATACGGCTGCTGCAGCACGCAACCGTGCTCCGCCCAGAACTTTTGCAACGTAAACAGCAGCTCCTGAAAGGTGAGCGGCTTTTTCTTTTCGACTACAGAAGGCATCTCAAGATTCTAAACTCTGCAGCGTTCCAAACGTAGCGGAGTTCAGCATCAGAGACTCGGACGCGCCGTACTGGGTGATTGGGTTGGGGCTTGAACAGGCTTCGGAGCTTGATTGGGAAGCGTAAAGACCGCGTCGGCGATGAGGCTTCGTTTTTTACCGGAGATAGCGATGGCTCGTACGTGGGTAGTTGCCGCAATGACGATAGGGCGGTGATGCATAGTGAACTTCGGTGAGCGAGTGCTAGGTATCGTGCCATCGAGGGTGAAATAGATGGTTGCCATGTGGTCGGAATCGATCAGCTTCAAGCGCTGTGGAGAGTTATACGTTCCGGACTTGAGCGAGAACGTCGGCTGGATGATGTCAAGCCGCCGAAGACCGCCGGACGATCCATTTCCCTGCTGAAAGCTCATCATCTGCTGATCAATCATTTGCTGCGTCGTCACCGCAGTCTGCGTCGCGATCATTTGCTGCGTTTGCATTTGAATCTGCTGGTTGGCATCTGCTGCTTGCTGGGCCATCATAGTCGCGACGTCCTGCGCAAACGCAGGTACCGTCAGAACCATCATCCCTGCCAGCACAAAGTTTCGCATCGGCAACCTCACTGCAGTAAATACGTTGGCAGGTTCTAGAAAGATTCCGAAATCACCCCACAAGCATCCCGGCGCTCCGTATCCGCCGCTCCAGATGCCTCTCCAGCACCCCCACCGCAAACTCCCGCAGATCCGCCGCCCGCTTCGCCGGCCAATCCTCGCTCAGCAAATCCCCCAGCGGCGTCCGCGCCATCCGATAGCTCTCCGCCACCGACTCCGCACTCAACGCCCGGCTGTTCGGCCGACGGTCGTCGTAACAGGTCACGCCATCTGCCGTCGGCGACCACCAGACCGTCTGCCCGCGCAGGTCCAGCC
Organism: Acidobacteriota bacterium; assembly: GCA_040388825.1. Lineage (GTDB taxonomy): Bacteria > Acidobacteriota > Terriglobia > Terriglobales > Acidobacteriaceae > Granulicella. The sequence goes on from JAZKBC010000215.1 coordinate 4,368, forward strand.
CACAAAGCGAGCAGTGCCCCAGCTCCGGCATCCACCCCATTAGCCGGTTCATCCACAGGCAGAAGTACGTGACCGGCAGCCACACCTTGCCGCTCTCCATCGCCGTCAACGCCGTCATCGCCAGCCGGAAGACGTTGTCCTCCGGCGCGAGCTCCGGCATCACTTCCTCGAGCACCTCGGTCACCAGTTGCAGCCCCGCCATCCGCAGCAGGTCAACCGGAGCCGTCAGCGGCGACCACAGAATCTCGAACTGGTCCAGCCGCACCAGTTCCTGCTTGGGCCGCTCGGTGTAGTGCGCCCGCACATACGTCGCAGGCTCCAGCGCCCCGCCAAACCGCCGCCGAGACTTCATCGCATGCCGCGCTACGCCCTTCACCTTGCCCTGTTCGCGCGTGAACAGGCTCACCAGCAGGTCAGCCTCGTGGAACGGCCACGTCCGCAGCACAATGGCTTCGCCGTGATGCGGAATTTGCCTTCCTTCAGCCACGCCTTATCGTCTCATCCCGCACCACAAAAACAGGAACGCGCAGCCGCAAGGGCTGCGCGTTCGCTTCGCTTGAAACGGAAAATCTAGCGCCCGAAGTGCGCGGCGTTCTTCTCCTGGAAGTCAGCCCACTTTTCGGGCAGATCATCGGCCGCGTAGATTGCCGACACCGGGCAAACCGGAACGCAGGCACCGCAGTCGATGCACTCGACTGGATCGATAAACAGCTGGTCCGCCGTGTCGGACCCTGACTCGTCGGCTTTGGGGTGAATACAATCCACGGGACAGGCGTCCACGCACGCGCGGTCCTTGGTGCCGATGCAGGGTTCTGCGATTACATACGCCATGTTGAGCTATCTCCTTAGGGTGAGGCAGTGAATCCGTTTCTCAAATTCGAGCTTATTCTAGCAACAAATCGGGCGCGGCAAATAGGAAGATACGCACACCGAATTCGGACTGTTTCGATTCGATATGTGATCCGCGTCACTTCGCCGCAGCCGCTCTGCGTGCTGCAAACTCTGCAGGCGTCGGAATCGGCTCCAGTCCGCGTCCCGCAAACATATCGGCAAAAAGCTGCTGCATTTCAGCATGGATCAGCCCGTTCGTCGCGAACACCTCGCGGCTATCGAGCGTAAATTTACTGCCATCGAAGTGCGTAATCTTCCCGCCGGCCTCTTCAACCAGCAGGTATCCAGCCGACGTATCCCACGGATTCAGCCCAATCTCCCAAAATGCTTCCAGCCGTCCGCAGGCCACGTACGCCAGATCGATCGCCGCCGATCCCGCCCGCCGCACGCCATGCGACCGCAGCGTGAACTCCTGGTAAAAATGCACGTTCGGGCTCTCATGACGCTTCTTGCTCGGGAAACCCGTCGCGATGAGCGACTCCTGCAGCGTCGGCGTCTTCGACACCCGGATCCGCTCGCCATTCAGCGTCGCCCCCGCCCCGCGCTCGGTCGTGAACATCTCATCCCGCAGCGGATCGTAGATCACGCCGGCGATCATCTCGCCATCAGCATCCGCCGCCAACCCCGCCGGCCTGTGCTCGCAACCCAGCACCACACCAAACACCGGAAACCCATGCGCAAAGTTCGTCGTCCCATCTAGCGGGTCGACATACCACCGGTATTCCTTATCCAAACCCGAGCGCGTTCCCTCTTCACCGTAAATGCCATGCTCTGGGAACGCAGCACCCAGCCGCTCGACAATCAGCTTCTCGCTCGAGCGGTCTGCCTCGGTGACGATATCCACATCGCCCTTGTACTCAGCGCGCACGCCGCGATGGTAGAACTCGCGCAGCAGCTCTCCCGCCTCGCGCGCAATCGATTCAGCCGTACTCACCAATTCAGCCACAAACCCCTCAAGCTCTCTTCAACAAGGCCACTACCTAACCGCAGCATCCTCGCGGTTGCCGCGACGCGCCGCCCCCGTGTTCTCGGTAATCGTGCGGATCTGCGACTTGTAAATGAATAGGTTGGGTTTACCTTCACGCGTCAACCGAACCATCATGTCGTCAAAGTACTCAATCCATCCGCTCACCACTTCGCCGTCGCGCAGCTTCACAGCCACGGTCACCTGGCGCTCGGAGAGCGACTTCAGATAGAGCGCTTCCTGTCCGGTTTCATTCGAAGGAGGTCCCTTGTGGCGCTTCTTCGTCGTCATCCGTCCATTGTACGGCGAAGCTATGTGAGCAACCGGACAATCGCCGTCAGCGCCGCTCCATCAGCGATTCGCGTAGTACGCCGTCCGATACCGCAGCGTGTACTTTGCCCGCAGCGCCGGGTCCTTCATCTGCAGACGAATACGCCGCAACCCATCCTCGTCCTCACCCTTCCGCGGAGCGTAATAACCCACCGTGTACTGCGTGCGCAGGTCATCGGACACATGCTCAAAAGCCGGCGCCAGATCATGCTTGTTGGCCACGTAGTAGTACCGCCCGCCCGTATCGCGGGCCAGTTGAATCAGCGCATGCTCGCCGCCCGTATCGCGGCCCGCATCGGCCTCCACAGGCACGATAATCAGGGAGTACACCATGGCTCCCGCCTTCTGCGCCTGCTCCAGCGCCGCCGGATAGCTTCCATGCCGCGTCGTGTTCTCGCCGTCGGTCACCAGCACCAGCACGCGCCTCTGCCCATTCGCGGAAGGCGTGTCCCCCAGCCGCTGGCTGGCCAGGTAAATCGCGTCATACATCGCCGTGGCTTCACCGCGCTGAATCCGCCCCACTCCGCTCTCGAACGCATGGACGTTGTTGGTGAACGGCACCACCTCGGACACGTCGTCGGCAAAACTCATCAGGTCGATCCGGTCCTGCTTCCGCACGATGGTCTGCGCAAAGTTCTTCGCTGCATCCTTCGCCAGCCGGCTGTCGTCGTACAGGCTCTCGCTCGCATCGATCGCCAGCACAATCTCCAGCGGCGTCACCGACTCCGTATCGAACACCGCAATCCGCTGCGGCTTGTCGTCCTCGGCCAGCTCAAAGTCCGTCGCCGTAAGCCCCGGTACCGGAGCTCCATGCTCGTCCATCACGTTCAGCGCCACATTCACCAGCCGGCTCTCGATCTTGATCGTCGGAATATCCGGATTCTGCCGCTCGATCGGTGCTGGTGGCCGCTCAATCGGCGCCGGAGTCTGCTGCGCTCCCGCTGCCGTTCCCGCCATCAAAGCACCAGCCAGCCACAACCTCATCGCCCTGCTCCCGCAACGTCATCGGGAAACGGCTCGCCATCGGCCCACACCGCTCCATCGACAAACTGTTCCTTCTTCCAGATAGGGACGGTTTTCTTGAGCGTATCGATTACCCACCGGCAAGCCTCAAATGCAGCTCCTCTGTGCGCCGACGCCACCGCGATCAGCACACTCGTCTCCCCCACCACCAGCCTCCCCAGCCGGTGCACGATCGCCACCTCGCGCACTCCGTACTGCTCAATGGCCTCCGCGCGCAGCGTATGCATCTGCTTCAGCGCCATCTCCTCGTAAGCCTCGTAGTCCAGATGCAGCGTCGCCCGCCCGCGCGTATTGTCGCGCACGATCCCATCGAACACGCAAACCGCACCATCGGCGCCCGCCTTAATCAGCGCAACCACCTTCTCCGCATCAATCCGTTCCCGCACCAGGTCCACCAGCGCCTCATCTGACCCTCCACTCACCGGCGGCAGAATCGCTACCTCATCCCCATCCACCAACAGCCGCTCCGCCTTTGCATACTCCTGATTCACAGCGACCGCCGCCGCTTCCAGCGCCGCCGCTGCAATCCGTCCCTCTGCTCGCAGCAGCGCCATCAACCCACCAACACTCTCGCCTTCGCCAATCTCGCGCCACTCACCGCCGTCCGCAAACACGGTCTTCAGCGGACCAAACGAAACCAGACGTACACGCATGCTTGAAGGACGCATGGGGAAAGAATACGTGAGTCCCC
>JAZKBC010000216.1:0-5887 GCA_040388825.1 Acidobacteriota bacterium
CGCGTCCGCCGATGATCGTGACGCGGGGCGCGGGTGACGACCAGCGCCGCGGCTAGCGCACCAGACCCTCGACCGCGCCCCCAACAACGACGCCCCCGTCAACCCCGACACCCTCTCCGGCCCCCATCGCATGGCCTCCATCGCCGCCACCGGCTTCGCTCTCACCGCCCTCTGCATCGCCGACCACCGCCGCTACCACCCCCACGCCCAGCTCCTCGAGCAAGCCCGCCGCACCCTTCGCTTCTACGCCAACACGCTCCCCCACAACCACGGCTTCTTCTTCCACTTCAACGACATCGTCACCGGCCACCGCTATCGCGACTGCGAGCTCTCCTCCATCGACACCGCGCTCCTCCTCTGCGGCGTCCTCACCGCCCGCGCCCACTTCCACGCCGACCCCGAAATCGTCTCCCTCGCCACCAAAATCTACAACCGCGTCGACTTCCCCTGGATGCTGAACGGCGGCCCCACCTTCGCCATGGGCTGGAAACCCGACTCCGGCTTCCTCTCCGGCCGCTGGAACCACTACTCCGAGCTCATGATGCTCTACCTCCTCGCCCTCGGCTCCCCCACGCATCCCGTCCCCGCCGCCGCATGGGACGCCTTCACCCGCCCCCACATGCACTTCGCCGGCTTCGACTACATCTCCGCCGCCGATCCTCTCTTCGTCCACCAGTTCAGCCACGCCTGGTTCGACTTCCGCTACCGGCGCGACGCCTACGCCGACTACTTCGCCAACTCCATCCTCGCCACCCGCGCCCACAAAGCCTTCTGCCTTAACCTCGGCAAGCCCTACTCCCCGGACTACTGGGGCATCTCCGCCTCCGACTCCCAGCACGGCTACACCGCCTGGGGAGGCCCCGGCTCCCGCGAGCCCAACCCCACCCCCGCAGAAATCGCCCGCGGCTTCGGCGACATCGACGGCTCCATCGTCCCCAACGCCGTCGCCGGCTCCCTCCCCTTCCTCCCCTCCGACTGCCTCCACCTCCTCCGCACGCTTCATACCACCTACGGCGACCAAGCCTACGGCCGCTACGGTTTCTGCGACGCCCTCCACCCCCAGGCCAACTGGTTCGATCCAGACGTCTTAGGCATCGACCAGGGCATCACCCTCCTCATGGCCGAAAACCTCCGCTCCGGCTTCGTCTGGCAAACCTTCAACCGCAACCCCGAACCCGCCATCGCCATGAAAAAGGCGGGCTTCCACCCGCTTTAGCCTCTGCTCACCCCACCCAAAATCTGTCATCCTGAGCTGCGGCTCGCGCACTTTGCGAGCCGCAGCCGAAGGACCCGCCAAGCCGATCGCCCCGACTCAACCGCTCAGACCTTTCTCACCCAAACGCCCTCGTGGCACAGCCCACAACGGAGAAACGTCCACACCCGACCCTGCTACACTTAAACGCGGACGTGAACCCACACCTGCCCACTCTGAATCCAATCCTCGTGTGCCAACCGCGCCTATTGGGCGCTTTTTTTATGTGAGGAATTATGTGCGGAATCGTCGGGGTCTTCAGTTCTAGTCCGGTCAGCCAGGTCCTTTACGACTCGCTGTCAATGCTCCAGCACCGCGGTCAGGACGCCGCCGGCATCGCCACCTGCTTCGGCGATCGCTTCCACCTCCACAAAGGCAACGGCCTCATCACCGACGTCTTCGACGGCCAGAACATGGCGCGCCTGCTCGGCAACTACGGCATCGGCCACGTCCGCTACCCAACCGCCGGCTGCTCGTCCGTCGCCGAAGCCCAGCCCTTCTACGTCAACTCGCCCTACGGCATCGTCTTCGCGCACAACGGCAACCTCACCAACGTCGCCGACATCGTCGAAGGCCTCTTCCTCACCGACATGCGCCACCTCAACACCTCTTCCGATTCGGAAGTGATGTTGAACGTCTTCGCCCACGCCCTCACCCGCCGCGGAGCCGTCAAGCCCAACGAGTTCGACATCTTCGCCGCCGTCGAAGAAGTCCATCGCCGCTGCCACGGCGGCTACGCCGTCATCGCCCACGTCGCCGGAGTCGGCATGATCGCCTTCCGCGACCTCCACGGCATCCGCCCGCTCTGCTTCGGCACCCGCAAAGAAAACGGCCACCCCGACTACATGATCGCCAGCGAATCCGTCGCGCTCCAGGTCGCCGGCTTCAAGCTCCACCACGACCTCGCTCCCGGCGAAGTCATCTTCATCGACATGAACGGCGACGTCCACTCACACATCTCGCTCCTCGCGCACGAAAAAGCCCCCTGCCTCTTCGAGTACGTCTACCTCGCCCGTCCCGACTCCGTCCTCGACGGCGCCAGCATCTACGACTGCCGCGTCAACATGGGCACCCACCTCGCCGACAAGATCAAACGCGAGTGGTCGCACCTCGACATCGACGTCGTCATCCCCATCCCCTCCACAAGCCGCATCGCCGCGCAGGAAATCGCCACCCGCCTCAACAAGCCCTACCGCGACGCCCTCGTCCGCAACCGTTACGTCGGCCGCACCTTCATCATGCCGGGCCAGGCGCAGCGCAAGAAGTCCATCCGCCGCAAGCTCAACCCCATCCCCCACGTCTTCGAAAACAAAAACGTTCTCCTCGTCGACGACTCCATCGTCCGCGGCAACACCATCCGCGAGATCGTCGCCATGGTCCGCGAGCAAGGCGCCAAGCACGTCTACGTCTGCTCCGCCGCCCCGCCCATCCTCTACCCCAACGTCTACGGCATCGACATGCCCGCCCGCTCGGAGCTGGTAGCCAACGGCAAGACCATCGCCGAGCTGGCCAAAGACATCGGCGCCGACGAGCTCATCTTCCAGGACCTCGCCGACCTCAAACAATCCATCACCGAAGCCAACCCCAACCTCACTCACTTCGACACCTCCGTCTTCGACGGCCACTACGTCACCGGCGACGTCTCCGCGGAGTACCTGGCCATGCTCGAAAAACAACGCAACGACACCGCCAAACAAACCGAAGACCTAACCGACCACATCACCCGCAACCTCGCCGGCCAGATTTAACCAGCACGTTGAGCCGCTGCTCTTGCACTTGCACTTTTTTTGTCATCCCGTTTTGTTTGTCATCCCGTAGGGATCTGCAGTTGCTGTCGTAGTTGTTCTTGCCTTTCTGGTTGTCATCCTCGGAGAGGATCTGCTGTCGCACTTGCCGTTGCCTTTGCTTTAACTCGTAGCTCGAAACTCGCAGCTCAATCAGACCTTTTTGCTGTTGCCGTTGCATTTGTCCTTGCTGTTGCTCTTTCTCTCGCACCACCCAAACTCTGTCATCCTGAGCGAAGGCTCGCGCTTCATGCGAGCCGCAGTCGAAGGACCTGCAGCTCCGATCGCAGCCGCAAAACTCTCGGCCCCTTTCAACCACGAACACCCGAGCCCATGCCCCAGACCAACGCAACGACGCTCCGCATCCTCCCCGGCCCCCCGGCCCTCACGTCGTTCGAATCCGCCCGCCTCCTCGCCCGCCTGCAAGCCATCGACCCCGCCATCACCGCCGTCGCTTCCCACTTCCTCTACCTCCTCCAGCAAACCGCCCCCGTCGACGAAGCCAAACTCTCCGACCTCCTCGAGCTCGGCGAGCCTCAACAAAGCAAAAACTCCCTCTACATAGCCCCCCGCCTCGGCACGCAATCTCCCTGGTCCAGCAAAGCCACCGACATCCTCCACAACACCGGCTTCCTCGCCGTCCCCCGCATCGAACGCGCCCGCATTCTCCACATCGAAGGCGCAACCGATCTAGCGAAGCTGGCCCCGGCCCTCCACGACCGCATGACCGAATCGGTCTTCACCAACGAAGCCGATCTCCAAACCCTCTTCAACACCCGCGACCCGAAACCCCTCCAGCACATCGACATCCTCGCCCACGGCGCAGCAGCCATCGCCGAAGCCGACAAAACCCTCGGCCTCTCCCTCGCCCCCGACGAAATCGACTACCTCGTCCGCGAGTTCACCAGGCTCAACCGCAACCCCACCGACGTCGAGCTCTACATGTTCGCCCAGGCCAACAGCGAACACTGCCGCCACAAAATCTTCAACGCCGACTGGATCATCGACGGCAAGCGCCAACCGCGCTCCCTCTTCGCCATGATCCGCAACACCTACGAGCAGTCGAGCACCGACGTCCTCTCCGCCTACCGCGACAACGCGGCAGTGATCACCGGCAACACCGGCGGCCGCTTCTTCCCCGAGCCTGAATCCAACGTCTACAAAGCTCACGAAGAACCCATCCACATCCTCCTAAAGGTAGAGACGCACAACCACCCCACCGCCATCTCCCCGTTCCCCGGCGCAGCCACCGGCTCCGGCGGCGAGATCCGCGACGAGGGCGCAACCGGCCGCGGCGGCAAACCCAAGGCCGGCCTCTCCGGCTTCACCGTCTCGAACCTCCACCTCCCGCAATCCCCCCAACCCTGGGAGCAACCACCCTCCCGCCCCGCGCACATCGCCAGCCCGCTCGACATCATGATCGAAGGCCCGCTCGGCGCAGCCGCCTTCAACAACGAGTTCGGCCGCCCCAACCTCTGCGGCTACTTCCGCACCTTCGAGCAGGACAGCAACGGCACCACCTTCGGCTATCACAAGCCCATCATGCTAGCCGGCGGCCTCGGCAACATCCGCGCCCCCCACGTCGAAAAAGGCGCGATGCTCCCCGGCTACGCCCTCATCGTCCTCGGCGGCCCCGCCATGCTCATCGGCCTCGGCGGCGGCGCAGCCTCTTCCGCCTCCGGCAACACAAACACCGACCTCGACTTCGCCAGCGTCCAGCGCGACAACCCCGAAATGGAACGCCGCGCCCAGGAAGTCATCGACCGCTGCTGGCAGTCCACCTCCAACCCCATCGCCTTCATCCACGACGTAGGCGCCGGCGGCCTCTCCAACGCCTTCCCCGAGCTCATCAAAGACGGCCACTGCGGCGGCATCTTCGACCTCGCAAAAATCCCAAGAGGCGAAGCCGGCCTCTCCCCCCTCGAAACCTGGTGCAACGAGTCCCAGGAACGCTACGTCCTCGCCATCGCCCCCGAGCACCTCGAAACCTTCGCCGCCATCTGCGCCCGCGAACGCTGCCCCTGGGCCATCATCGGCCAAGCCGAAGCGCAACCCCACCTCACCGTCACCGACGGCAGCGACGCCACCAACCCAATCGACCTCCCCCTCCAACTCCTCTTCGGCAAACCCCCAAAGATGGAGCGCACCTTCACCCGCGAATCCATCGAGCCCCAACCTCTCGACCTCTCCGATATATCCGTAACGGACGCAGTCGAAAGAGTCCTCCAGCACCCCTCTGTCGCCAGCAAATCCTTCCTCATCACCATCGGCGACCGCACCGTAGGCGGCCTCACCGCCCAGGACCAGATGGTCGGCCCCTGGCAAGTCCCCGTAGCCGACTGCGCCGTCACCCTAACGTCCTTCGACACAACAACCGGCGAAGCCATGTCCATCGGCGAGCGCCCCCCCCTCGCCCTCACCAACGCCGCCGCCTCCGCGCGCATGGCTGTCGGCGAAGCCCTCACCAACATCGCCGGCACGGCCATCGCCAAGCTTTCCGACATCAAACTCTCCGCCAACTGGATGGCCGCCGCCAACGAGCCCAATCAGAACCAGGCCCTCTACGACGCCGTCCACGCCGTCGGCATGGACCTCTGCCCCGCCCTCGGCCTCACCATCCCCGTCGGCAAAGACTCCATGTCCATGCGCACCGCCTGGACCACCGACAACCAGCCCCACAAAGTAGTCTCCCCCCTCTCCCTCATCATCTCCGCCTTCGCTCCCGTCACCGACGTCCGCCGCACCCTCACCCCGCACATGCGCGACGACGGCTCCCCCCTCATCCTCCTCGACCTCGGCCTCTCCGCCAACCGCCTCGGCGGCAGCATTCTCGCGCAGACCTTCAGCCGCC
>JAZKBC010000217.1:0-8182 GCA_040388825.1 Acidobacteriota bacterium
GCCATACTTGGCCAGTGAGAGCTTGGTCTGCTGTTCGAGGTCGCGTAGGACTTCGCGCGTGATGCGCTGATGGGCGCTGAGTTTGGGGCCGGGGTGCACGACGCGGTAGCCGACGGCTTCCAGCGCGGGCATGTGGGCGGCGGTGACGGCGTCGAGCGCGAGGCGGAGAGCGATGGAGGCGGTGGGGGCCTTGACCGTGGTCTGGCGGAGGCCGAGGCCGCTGCCGCCGCGGGCGCGGAGCTCGAGTGCGGAGGTGGAGGCGCCGACACCGGAGACTTCGCCTTCGAGGAGAAGACGCAGGTTCGCGGGCTGGCGCTCGAAGAGAGAGAACTTGAGCGAGGAGGAGCCGCCGTTGATGACGAGAATCGGCATGCGATGTTGAGAGAGATGCGCTTACGTCTCCGAGCGTACACCGGAGGTTGGGCGTTGGGTACGGTACGTGCGGTGCCTGGGGGTGGTTACGGAGGGGACACTCGGCTAGGACACAATGGTGGCGGGATCGAGGGGCGGCACCGGGCTTTCGGCGGAGAAGAATCGATTGCGGAACCAGAAGGCGACGTTGACGAGGCCGATGAGGGCGGGGACTTCGACCAGCGGACCGACGACTCCGACGAAGGCTTCACCGGAGTTGATGCCGAAGACAGCGACGGAGACGGCGATGGCGAGCTCGAAGTTGTTGCCGGCAGCGGTGAAGGAGAGCGTGGCGGACTGGGAGTAGTTGGCACCGAGGCGGCGGCCCATCCAGAAGCTCACCAGGAACATGACCGCGAAGTAGATGAGCAGTGGAATGGCGATGCGGACGACGTCGAAGGGAAGACGGACGATGAGGTCTCCCTTGAGCGAGAACATGACGAGGATGGTGAAGAGTAGAGCGATGAGGGTGATGGGGCTGATGCGCGGAAGAAAGCGGGTGCGATACCAATCTTCTCCCCTGGCGCGGAGGAGGACCAGGCGGGTGAGAAAGCCGGCGGCGCAGGGGATTCCGAGGTAGATGCCAACGCTCTGGGCGAGCTGCGCGATGCTGACATGGACGACGCTTCCCTGAAGACCGAAGAGGCCGGGAAGAATGGTGAGGAAGACCCAGGCGTAGAGGCTGTAGAAGAGCACCTGAAAGACGCTGTTGAGAGCGATGAGGCCGGCGACGTAGTCGGTGTCGCCTTCGGCGAGTTCGTTCCAGACCAGCACCATGGCGATGCAGCGTGCGATGCCGATGAGGATGAGTCCGCGCATGTAAGCGGGTTCGTGGCGGAGGAAGAGGACCGCAAGCAGGAACATGAGGATGGGGCCGACGATCCAGTTCTGGGCAAGCGAAAGGCCGAGGATGCGGCGGTTGCGGAAGACTTCGGCGAGCTTTTCGTAGCGGACCTTGGCCAGCGGCGGATACATCATGAGGATGAGTCCGATGGCGATGGGGATGTTGGTGGTTCCGCGTTGGAAGCGGTTGATAAAGTCCGCGGTTGAAGGAACGAAGTGGCCGATGGATACGCCGATGGCCATGGCGAGAAATATCCAGAGCGTGAGGAAGCGGTCGACGAAGGAGAGATGCTTGCGGGCGGCGGGAGCGCAGGTGGAGATGGCGGTGGACATGACTAGCAGACCTCGCAGCAAGCGATGGGAGTGGGAGAGGGAGCGCCTTCGAGCGAGGCGTATTTGGAGGGTGAGCAGCAGGCTTTGGCGAGGCGGGATCGGTCGGCTTTGAGGGCGGGATCGGTGGCCATCCAGGCGAGGGTTTGCTCGAGGATCTGCGCGGCTCCGGGGTGGGTGGGGACTTCGAGGCGGTAATGCATCCACTTGCCTTCGCGGCGGGCGTGGACGATGCCGACGCTGCGGAGGTAGGCGAGGTGGCGGGAGATTTTGGGCTGGGGCTGGGCGAGGATCTCGACGAGGTAGCAGACGCAGAGCTCGTGGCCGGCGATGAGGTTGAGCAGGCGGAGGCGGGTGTGGTCGGCGAGGGCCTGGAAGAAGCGTTCCATGTCGAACGGTTTGGGCTTGGCCATGCATTCATCATATTCGTCTTGACGGATATGTGGAAGAGGAATATATATGCGTTAAGACGAATGTGTTTGAGGAGGATGAGATGGAAGGTTTGTTGGAGAGCGTGAAGGCGAAGTATGGAGCGGTGGCGGAGAGCGAGCTGTCGAGCGAGCATGCGGGTGTGGCAGCGGTAGCGGAGGCGTTTGGGTACTCGGCTGAAGAGCTGAGGTCGATACCGGCGGGAGCGAATATGGGGCTTTCGTGCGGGAATCCCACGGCGACTGCGCATTTGAAGCCGGGTGAGGTGGTGGTGGACCTGGGCTCGGGTGGAGGGCTGGATGTGTTTTTGTCGTCGAAGCAGGTGGGGCCGTCGGGGCGGGCGATCGGGATCGATATGACTCCGGCGATGATTGAGCGGGCGAAGGCGAATGCGGCGCAGGGAGGGTATGCGAACGTGGAGTTTTATCTTTCGACGATCGACAGGATTCCGCTGCCGGATGAGTCGGTGGACTGCGTGATCAGCAACTGCGTGATCAATTTGGCTCCGGATAAGCCTGCGGTGTTTCGCGAGATCTTTCGGGTGCTGAAGCCGGGAGGGCGACTCGCAGTGAGCGACATCGCGCTGAAGAAGGAGTTGCCGGAGGCGCTGGCTTCGAGCCTGGCGGCGTATGTGGGATGCATTGCGGGAGCGCTGCCGATTGAGGAGTTCCGGGAGCAGTTGATCGGGGCGGGTTTTGCGGCGGTGGAGATTGTGGACAGTGGAGCGGATTTGAATGCGTATGCGAAGGTTGAGAACCAGGCGGGTTGCTGCTCCCCGGTGATGGATGATGCGGGGCCGTTTGCGGTGATGCAGGAGAGTTGCTGTGCGCCGGACGCGACGCTGCATAAGGAGCTGGGTGATCTGCTGGAGAAGTACGATGTGAACGATGCGGCGGCGAGCGTGAAGGTGTATGCGCTGAAGGCGGCGCAATAGTATGCGGCGATTTGTGTTTGCTTGCGTGCACAATGCGGGGCGGTCGCAGATGGCCGCCGCGTTCTTCAATGCGATGGCGGATGCGGCGGTTGCTCGCGCGGTTTCGGCGGGGACTGAGCCGGGGGAGAGGGTTCATCCGGTGGTGGTGGAGGCGATGCGGGAGGTGGGGATCGACCTCGCTGGCGTGCAGCCGCAGCGGTTGACCGACGAGATGGCGGCGGGCGCGGAGATGTTGATCACGATGGGTTGCGGAGAGGCTTGTCCGTATGTGCCGGGGGTGGAGCGCGAGGACTGGCCGCTGGCTGATCCGAAGGGACAAGCGATGGAGGTGGTGCGGGGGATTCGCGAGGAGATTCGGGGGAGAGTGCAGGATCTGATCGCGCGAAAGGGTGTGGGACGGGCTGCTATGATTCGCTCGTGATGAGGCTTCGGGTTTGGGTAGCGATGGGGTTGGCTTTGGTGGCTGTTGGCGCCAGGGGGCAGGCGGGGCCACCGTTTCAGACGGACGACCCGACGCCGGTGGATTATGGGCACTATGAGGCGTATGTGTTTGGCGTGGTGGATGCAACGCCGATCGCGCTGGGGTCCGCGGGGCCGGCGTTTGAGTTCAACTGGGGAGCGATTCCGCGGGTGCAGTTGCACATGATTCTGCCGTTTGGGACTTCGGCTCCGATGAATGATCCGGTGTATGCGGCGGCGGGGTTGGGGCAGGGCGATGTGACGTTCGGGCTGACCGATATGGAGGTGGGCGCGAAGATTGCGTGGGTGACGCAGACCAAGAAGCGGCCGCAGATTGGGACGTTCACGATGTTCGAGCTGCCGACGGGCAATGCGGATCGCGGGCTGGGTGTGGGCAAGACCTGGTACAAGCTTCCGGTGTGGGTGGAGAAAGAGATTGGGGACTGGAGCCTGGTGGGCGGGATGGGGTACACGGTGATTCCGCAGCCGGACGCGAAGAACTTTCTGTATGGCGGCTTCCTGGTGAAGCGCAAGCTGAGCGAGCGGCTGGAGCTGGCGGCGGAGGTGTTTGCGCACGCCGGTGAAGGTGAGGCTGCGGCGCAGAATGAGGCATCGACGATGGTGGACTTTGGGGGGTACTACCACTTCAAGGCAGAGGGGTGGCAACTGCTGGGGGCGTATGGGCACTCGGTGGCGGGGCAGACCGAGAACTATGCGTACCTGGGGCTGTACAAAACGTGGGGAAAAGACAAGGGAAAACCTGCAGAGAAGGCCGACGCCGCGGCGGGGATGCGATCGCAGAGGCCGGCGTTCTAACGAATGTCAGATATCAGTTGTCCTTTCTTTGTCTTGGCAGGGGTGAACGACTGTTAGCGATCGCACGGTGGGTATAGTATTAGCGAACTAAAAATCGGCAGTCCCGGAATGGGTCTGCATTTTCTCTCCCCCTACTGACCGGGATCGGTCGATCCTGCGTTTGCACGAGAAGGATTGGGAGCATGAGCCGTCGGTTGGTTGTACGAATTGGGTTGTTTCTGTGCGGCTGCGCTTTGGGCGCAGTGTCGACGGCGCTGGTGGAGCGCGCGTTTGAGGTGCGGGAGAGCCTGATTGACCTGCGGCAGTATGCCGAGCGACTGGTGGATCGCGGCGACCAGATGGGGGCGGAGGACGAGCAGGCGATCGACGCGGTGGAGCACGATGGGCAGGAGCCGTGCTCGGATGGGGATCTGGAGTTCATGCGCGATTACGTGTTTCATGCGCAGAACATTCGCGATATTGGGCGAGTGAAGGATGGGGTGCTGTATTGCGCGACCGGGATCGGGCGGATTGATCACCCGGCGGGGGTTCCAGTGCCGGATGTGGTGAGCGGCAACCTGAAGATATTTGTGAACCTGGGGCTGATGATCTCGGCGCGGACTACGGGGTTTGTGGTGCAGTTCCATGGGGTGTCGGTGGTGATGAGCCCGACGGCGTGGGACAACCTGGATGAGCCTCCGATGTACTTCAGCGCGATGCTCTACGATCCTTCGGGGCATCGGATGGTGATGACGCATGGGCCGCAGATGCCGCTGAGCGTGGATGAGATCCGGGCGGGCCAGTTGATCAAGCGCGGAGGTGTGTTCTATCAGCCGCTGTGCTCGACGAAGTTTGTGCTGTGCCGCGTGGCGGCCGAGCCCGAGAACGCCATGATGACCATGCATCGGCCGATGGCGAAGGGCTTTTTGCTGGCGGGCGCGTTTCTGGGTGGAGCGATGGCGCTGCTGCTGATCCAGCTGGACCGCGGGCACCGGTCGATGGAGCGGCAACTGCGGCGAGCGGTGAAGAAGGGGGCAATCACGCTGGAGTATCAGCCGATTGTGAACCTGGCGACCCGGGCGGTGGTGGGAGCGGAGGTGCTGGCGCGCTGGATCAACGAAGAAGGCGAGCAGGTGAGGCCGGACGTGTTTATCGAGCTGGCTGAGGCCCGTGGGTTTGCGAGCAGGATTACGCAGCTGGTGGCGCGGCGGGCGATGGAGGAGATGTCTCCGCTGCTGGAGAAGTGCGACTTCCGCATCACGCTGAACATTACGACGGAGGACCTGGTGGATGAGGAGTTCGGACCGTTTCTGCTGGAGTGCGCGATGGCTGCGGGGATTCCACCGCAGTGCGTTGGGCTGGAGATTACGGAGCGTTCGACCGCAGAGCAGAAGATGGCAGTGGAGGCGATTGCGGCGCTGAAGAGCACGGGGTATGTGGTGTACATCGATGATTTCGGGACGGGGTACTCGAGCCTGGCGTATTTGCACCTGCTGGACGTGGACGCGATCAAGGTGGACCGGGCGTTTACGCAGACGATTGGGACTGAAGCGGTGACGGCTTCGGTGGTGCCGCAGATACTGGCGATGGCCGAGAAACTGGGGCTGCTGGTGGTGGTGGAAGGCATCGAGACTGAAGAGCAGGCGGCGTACTTTCGAGAGGCGGGACGAGAGACGCTGGGGCAGGCGATTCTGGGGCAGGGGTGGCTGTACGGAAGACCGGTTCCGGCTGCACAGTTTCTGGAGCAGTTTGGGAAGCAGGTTCCGCCGCGGGATTGAAAGTTCGAGAAAAGACGGCTGCAGCGCAGGAAAGGGCTTGCGCATCCTATGCTTGCGGGTCGAAGATGTTTTTCCGCGGATGGTATACTCGCCATTGCTAAGGTTCCCGCTGAGGTTTGCGTGGAGCGCAACCATTTCCCTATAACCTGACCCGCGATAGCCGGTCCGAGGACGCCTATTCCACCGCTCGATAAACGCTCCGCCAAGTCCTTTATTCGCACCAACGAACGCATTCGTGCACGCGAAGTCCGCGTGATTGACGAGAACGGCGAACAACTTGGAGTGATGGCTCCGTTCGAGGCCTTGAAAATGGCCCGCGAGCGCTCGCTCGACCTGGTGGAAATTTCCCCGAACGCCGTTCCGCCGGTGTGCAAGATCCAGGACTACGGCAAGTTCCTGTATGAGAAAGACAAGAGCGAACGGGCTGCGCGCAAGAAGCAGAAGGTTATCGTCATCAAGGAAGTGAAGTTCTCGGTCACGGTGGACGAGCACGACTACCAGACGAAGAAGAACCAGGCCGTCCGCTTCCTCGGCGAAGGCGACAAGGTGAAAGCCAGCCTGCGCTTCAAAGGCCGGCAGATGGCGCATCGCGACCTGGGCTACAAGATCATCAACCGGCTCATCCTGGATATCGGCGATGCCGGAGTGGTGGAGTTTATGCCGAGGATGGAAGGAACGACGCTGCATGCGATCATCGCTCCGACCAAGAAGGCGGAAGCTCCGGCTCCCAAGGCGGAGGCACCGGTGAAGGCGAAGGAAGCTCCTGCGGCTGCGGCAACTCCTGCTGTTGCGGCTCCTGTTGCTCCTACGGCCTAAGCAGATTGGGTTTTGAGAACGCCCGTGGGCTTCGGCCCTCGGGCGTTTTTGCGTTGGCGTGCCGGTACGGGAAAAGTCGACTCTCCGACAACGAGTAATCGCCAGCAGTGGGGGGTGTTGGGCGTGAGACCGGTGAGATACTTTTCGAGTTTCCTTTCGGCTGCACCGCACAGAGCACAGACCGGTACGTTACAGATTTCGCCTTGTGCGAAACAGAGAACGTACCGGAGTTCGAGCTCCGGGGCGTTCCGAATGAAAGGAGACTAGATCATGAGCAAACTTGGAACTGCCAGGGCTCAGGGATCTGTTGCTGTATCGGGGACACTTGTTGTCGTCGTTACAGCGATGATTCTTGTTGCTTTTGTAGTCGTAGTCAAGCTGCTGTTCTAAGCAAGAAGCCTCTGAGCCGGTTCGCAGCCACTCAGGGGCCTAGCTTCTATCGTCCGATGTTCCAGACTACTTTATTCGATGCTCGCAGGGGCTTTTTGTCAACAATTTGCCGGGTGCTTCAGCGCTCGTAGCCCCACTCGTTGGTGAAGTGGAACCCTCGTTCGTAGAGCGGGTAGTGGGTGGGGATGGGAACGCGGGTCAGGGTGAGCGTGGGGTAGGTGGGGAGCGTGGGCGTGAGGATGAGGTGGGTGGGATCGGGTTGGGTGAAGGTGAAGTCGGCGGGGACGTGGCGCTCGTTCATGAGGTGGAGGGTGTGGGCGGAGGGCTCGTACATGGTGCCGGACCAGAGGGTGCCGTCGGCGGCGCGGCCGGTGACGCGGGTGTTGGGTTCGAGGAAGATGTCGGTCATGGGCTGGCCGTCGTAGCAGAGGTAGGGCATGGGCTGTTTGTTGAGCGTGGCGGAGTCGATGTGCCACTGGCCGGTGAGCGGCGGTGGATTGCGCAGGGCTTCGGCGTAGCGGGCGTACTTGATGTGGTCGCGGAGGGGAAGCGTGACGCAGCCGTGGAAGAGGGCGAGGGCTTCGAGGACTAGGAAGGTGCGGCGGAGGGGGGTGTTCTGCGTGATTGGGACCCAGGGGGTGTTGGCGGCGGCGGACTTTTGCGCGAAGAAGAAGCGGAGGATGGCGCGGAGGTCGGGAGCAAGCATGACGAGGGCCATTAGCAGGAGCATGGTCGCGTAGAGCTTGACGGGGACGTCGAAGAAGCAGTCGAAGAGAACGACGTTGGCCATGACGACGATGGCGACGAAGGTTCCGGCGAGAGCGGTGCGGCGGAAGATGAGGAGGATGGCGGCGACGATTTCTACGCAGCCGCAGAGGCGCTCGTAGAGGGGGCTGAAGCCGAGGGTGGACCAGAGGAGCGTGAGCGGCGAGAGGTGGCCGACGGGTTCGTTGAGGACGGCGAGTGAGGGTGGAGGGACCTGGAAGGGATAGAGCTT
>JAZKBC010000217.1:8279-10650 GCA_040388825.1 Acidobacteriota bacterium
GAGGTAGAGGTAGAGGGTGGTGTACTCGGTGCGGCGTTTGTCGAGAACTGTCCAGATGGGTGTGATGAGGGCGGCGGTGAGCAGCATGAGGGCGGCGGCGATCCAGTCGAGGAGGCGGTCGCCGTAGCCGGAGGGATGCAGGTGGGCGGCGATGCCGGTGAAGTGGAAGAGATGCTGTGCCGTGAATTGGGCGAGGTGGTTGTAGGGCTTGGCGGCGAGGCCTTCGAGGGCGAAGCCGAAGGGCAGCGCTTCCCATGCGGTGGCGTTGCCGGCACAGAGGGCGAAGAGCATGAAGTAGACGAAGATGAAGCGGAAGGCGAAGCGGGTTAACGGCGTCCAGGGTTGCGGGGTGGAGGGAGGGGACACGGTTTGATTGTAGAAGTGGTTAGTGGTTAGTGGTTAGGGCCTTAGCGTTCGAGGCCCCATTCGTTGATCCAGTGGAAGCCGCGGTCTTCGAGCGGGTAGTGGGAGGGGAGGGGGACGCGGGTTAGCTGGAGGGTGGGCTCGGTTTTGGCGTCGTCGCCGGTGGGAGTGAGGGTGACGTGATTGGGGTCGGGCTGAGTGACGGCGTAGGTGACACCGCCGTGGCCCACGGAGCCGATGCCGAGCGTGTGCTTCTTGTCGTCGGCGTGGTAGCCGCCGCGCCAGAGAGCGTCGCTGGCGCGGGTCATGGCAGCTCCGCTGGGGTCGAGGAAGAAGTCGGTGGCGGGGAGGCCTTCGCCGGTGGTGTAGGGTTTGGGCTGGCCGTTGAGGGTGGCGGAGTCGATGTGCCACTGGCCGGTGAAGACTGAAGGATGGCGCTCGTTGGCGAGCTGGCGGGCGTAGCCTTTGCGCAGGTCCGTGCAGGCGGAGAGGATCACGACGAGCAGCACCAGGAGCGAGCAGACGAGCTGCGTGATGCGGAGGCGGCGGCTGAAGGGGTAGCGATCGGCGGAGGGAGCCGAAGGGCGGTGGCGGATGAAGTAGTTGTAGAGCGAGTGCATGTCGGGCGCGACGAGGACGACGGAGAGCAGAAGCAGATGCGTGGCGTAGAGCCTTACGGGGACGTCGAAGAAGTAGTTGTAGAGCACGACGTTGGAGACGACGAAGGCGCAGAAGAGAGAGCCGAGGAGCGCGGTGCGGCGGAAGAGGAGTAGCAGGCCGGCGGCGACTTCGGTGGCACCGCAGATCATTTCGTAGAGCGGGTTGAGGCCGATGAGGGTCCAGAGCAGCGTCATGGGAGAGCTGTTGCCGAGCGGCTCGTTGAGCACGGCGAGCGACGGCGGATGCATCTGCAGGGGAAAGACCTTGGCGAGGCCGTAGTTGAACATGGCCCACGAGAGCGAGAGGCGGAGGATGAAGCGCATCCAGGCGAAGAGGCGGGTGTAGTGGGTGCGCTTGCGGTCGAGGACGGCCCAGATGGCGGTGACGACGATCGCGAGAACAAGCATGATGCCGACGGCGATCCAGTTGATGGCGGTGTCGCCGGAGCCGGTGTCGTGCAGCCTGGCGCCAACGCCCTGAAGGTGGAACCAATGATTGGCGAGCCATTGTCCGGCGAGGAAGAAGGGCTTCGAGGTCCAGTCTTCGAGCTTCTCGCCGATGTGGAAGGGAATGGCTTCCCAGAGGGTGGCGTTGCCGCAGCCGAGCGCGTAGATGAGCGTGTAGCAGAAGGCGAAGCGGAAGGCGAGGCGCGTGGCCGGATGCCAGTGCGCGGGGTTCGCGGCGGCGGCTTCGGACTTTACTTCAGCGATGGATTCGGCTGCGGCGGGGACTGCCGGTTCGGACACGAGGGACTCCTTGGAGCGGTTGTAAGTTGTACGTTGTAAGTTCTAAGTCCAGGTTCCAGGATCGGCGTTGATGGTTCGAGATGCGCTGGTGCGATGCGGTTGGATACGCGGTGGTGGAGGGCACGGTTCAGTTTTGGATGAAGTTGATTGTGCGGGAGAGCGCGGGAAAGATCAATCGGCGGGACTGCCGAGGGATTGGAGGGCGGCGAGCGCGGCAAGGTGTCCGCACATGCCGTGAACGCCGCCGCCGGGTGGCGTGGAGGCGCTGGCGAGGAAGAGCTTCGGATTGCTCGTGGACCAGAGCCTCGCGGTGGGGCGGGCGAGCAGTTGCGGGACGGTCATGGCGCCGCCGGAGATGTCGCCGCCGATGAGGTTGGGGTTCCAGCGTTCGAGCGTGGCGGGAGAGCTGACAGAGCGGGCGAGGATGACGTCGCGGAAGCCGGGAGCGAAGCGCTCGACTTGCGCTTCCAGGATCTCGGTGTAGTCGAGAGTGCTTCCGTTGGGGACGTGGCAGTAGGCCCAGGCGGTGTGTTTACCGACGGGGGCGCGGGTGGGGTCGAAGAGGCTGGGTTGGACGAGGAGGACGAAGGGCTTGCTGTTCG
>JAZKBC010000217.1:10662-18392 GCA_040388825.1 Acidobacteriota bacterium
CCGGCCGGCTGGCGGGCGGCCGGCTCGAGGTAGGCGATGTGTTCGAGCGAGCCGCCGAGGTGGACCGTGCAGGCGTTGAGCACTTCGGGGTTGCGCCAGGGGATGGGAGCGGAGAGTGCCCAGTCGAGTTTGAAGGCTCCGGGGCCGTTGCGGAAGCGGCGCATGCGGGAGCGGAAGCTGGGCGAGAGCGCGTCGCCCGCAATGCGATCGAGGGCTTGTGGGCTGGTGTCGAAGAGCGTTGCGTCCGCGGGGTCGAGCTGCGCTAGCTGTTCGATGTTGGCATTGAGGACGATCTTGCCGCCGAGCGAGGTGAAGTAGCTGGCGAGCGCGTTGGCGAGGGACTGGGCTCCTCCGGCGGCGATGGGCCAGCCGGTGGCGTGCGCGGCGGCGGAGAGCGCGAGGCCTGCGCCGGAGCTGCCGATGTGCGTGAGCGGAAGCACGGCGTGTGCAGCGTTGCCGGCGAGCAGCGTGCGCGAACGCTCGTCGCGGAAGCGGAGTTTCGCGAGAGTCACCGCAGGCAGCATGGCCTGGAGGCCGAAGTTGGCGAGGGCGAAGGGTTGGCTTGGGATGCGCAGCAGCGGATGCGTGATGGCGTCGGCGAGCATGGGCCAGTTGTCGACGAACGGTTGCAGGAGCGAGAGCCAGGCGCGGCGGTCGTGGTCGTCGAACTGCCCTGCGGTGCGGGTGAGGTCGTTATGGAAGAGTGCGGCGGTGCCGTCGTCGAAAGGATGCGCGAGCGGAGCGGGGGCGTGGATGTAGCGCAGGCCGTGGGCTTCAAGCGGAAGCGTGCGGAAGAAGGGGCTGGCGATGCCGAGCGGATAGACGGAGGAGCCGACGTCGTGGAGGAAGCCGGGGAGTGTGAGCTCGGCGGTGGAGCAGGCTCCGCCAAGGGTGGCGTTGCGCTCGTAGACGGTGACGGCGACTCCGCGCTGGGCGAGCGTGATGGCAGCCGC
This sequence comes from Acidobacteriota bacterium, assembly GCA_040388825.1. Taxonomy (GTDB): domain Bacteria; phylum Acidobacteriota; class Terriglobia; order Terriglobales; family Acidobacteriaceae; genus Granulicella. The sequence goes on from JAZKBC010000217.1 coordinate 11,616, forward strand.
GAGACCGTTGGGACCGGAGCCGATGATGTTGGCGGAGCGCAGCGGCATGACTGAGGTGATGCTACCGCGAAGTGCGCGTCATTTGTGCAGCGAGAAGAGGAGCAGCATCCCAAGCCAGATGAAGGAGAGCAGGAGATAGAAGGCTCCGGCGCTGGTTGCGAGGATGGTGCTGCGGCGGGCGGCGCGGAAGTCGGGGTCGTCAGTGAGGATGTTGCCGAACTTGTACCACCAGCGGACGGACATGACGGGGAGGGCCACGCTGAGGAAGAGGAAGCCGAAGGTGCCGACGAATCCGAGGATGGGGAGCATGCGAAGGGCGAAGAAGCCCGCGCCGCAGATGGCCATGGTCTTGAGGTAGCTGGCGTCGCTGCAGGCCTGGCTGATGAGCGTGGTGCGGGTGGCGGAGGCTTGCGCGGCGGCGGGGTCGACGGGGGTTCCGCAGAAGGCGCACTGCTGCTGCGAGGTGTTGATGGTCTCGTGGCAGTTGGGGCAAGGGAAGACCTGGATGTCGCGGGCGCTGCTGAAGGACATGGTGCGGACCTCAGTGAGTTTGGAGCGAGAGTAGCACAGCGGGTTGCGCAGGCGGTTGAGGTTCCCACTCATGACGATGATGCCGTCATGAATGGGCCACCCGGAATTTTTTAGATGAGTTAGAGTGCGCTGGTTTGCATCTCGAGGGCGAGGTCGTGGCCGATGCCTTCGAAGTCGGCCTGCACCTGGCGCGCGCGATCGAGGGCAGCCTGCACGTTGGGCAGGATGTTTTCCTGGCCGAGCGTTTGGAGGAAGCCGGAGCCGGTGATGAGCGCGAGCGGCTGGTTGCGGGCGCCGCAGAGCAGCAGCGCCTTGCCGGCTTTGTGCAGGCGGGTGTGGAGCTGCTCGAAGGCGTGGATGCCGGTGGAGTCGAGCGCGGTGGTGTTGCGCAGGCGGAGGAGGACGACGTCGCCGAGTTGGGTGAGGTCGCGGGTAGCGGCTTCGAGCTTGTCGGTAGTGCCGAAGAGAAACGGGCCGTGGATGCTGAGGATGGAGACGTTGGAGGGGATGACCTGGTCCTGCAGGATGTGGGCGCGGCCGTCGGCGAGGTACTGCGGCGTGACGGAAGCGACCATGGTGGTGGCGGCGATGCGGTGGATGTAGAGCAGAGCGGCGAGGCCCATGCCGACGCTGACCGCGACGGTGAGATCGGCGAAGACGGTGAGCGCGAAGGTGGTGATCCAGACGGCGATGTCGGCACGCGAGAGGCGGAGGATGACGGCGATCTCGCGCCACTCGCCCATGTTGTATGCGACGACGAACAGGACCGCGGCGAGCGTGGCGAGCGGGATGTAGCTGGCGAGCGGAGCGGCGACGAGCAGGATCAGCAGCAGCGTGAGCGCGTGCACCATGCCGGCGATGGGCGTTTTGCCTCCGGAGCGGATGTTGGTGGCGGTGCGCGCGATGGCTCCGGTGGCGGGCATGCCGCCGAAGACCGGAGAGAAGATGTTGGCGATGCCCTGGGCGATGAGCTCCATGTTGGAGTCATGGTGATCGCCGCTCATGCCGTCGGCGACGACGGCGGAGAGCAGGCTTTCGACTGCGGCAAGCATGGCGACGGTGAAGGCCGAGGGCAGCAACGGGAGAATGTGCTCGCCGTGGAATGGAGGGAGAGCGAAGTGCGGCAGGCCGCGCGGGATTCCGCCGAATTTGCTGCCGATGGTTTCGACGGGAAGATGGAAGAGCGTGACGGCTGCGGTGCCTGCTACGAGCGCGATGATTGAGCCGGGGACGCGGCGCGTGAGGCGTGGCCAGAAGAGAATGATGGCGAGCGACGCGGCTCCGACGGCGACGGTCTGCCAGCGCGTGGTGGCGATGAAGTGGGCGAGGACGGACATGCGGCCGAGAAAGTCGCTGGGGACGGCGGGCGTGCGCAGGCCGAGGAAGTCTTTGATCTGCGTAGAGGCGATGAGCAGAGCAATGCCGTTGGTGAAGCCGATGGTGACCGGGCGCGGGATGTATTTGACCGCCGAGCCGAGGCCGGTGATGCCCATGATGACGAGTAGGACTCCGGCCATGAGGCCGACGAGGGCGAGGCCGGAGAGGCCGAACTTGGCGACGATGCCCGCGACGATGATGACGAAAGCGCCGGTGGGGCCGCCGATCTGCGTGCGGGAGCCTCCGAGAGCGGAGATGAGGAAGCCGGCGACGACGGCGGTGTAGAGGCCGACCTGCGGAGGGACTCCGCTGGCGATGGCGAAGGCCATGGCGAGCGGAAGAGCGACGAGGCCGACGGTGAGGCCGGCGATGGAGTCGCCGAGCAGGGCGTGCAGCGTGTAGCCGCGGAGGCATTCGATGGAGCGGGGTGGGCGGGCGATGATCATGCGGCGGTCCCGGTGGAAGCTTCCATGTGCTCGAGCATGCCGAGGGATTCCTTGAGGTAGGCATGAAAGTAGAGGCGCATGAGGTCGAGGACGTCGTTGATGAGCGGGTCGCGGACGGAGTAGAAGACCTGGTTACCGGCTTTGCGGTTGGTGACGAGCTGCTTGGAGCGGAGGACGGCGAGATGCTGCGAGATGTTGGCCTGCTCCATGCCGAGTTTTTCGATGAGGGCGCCGGCGGAGAGCTCGCCGTGGGCGAGAAGCTCGAGGATGGCGATGCGGGTGGGGTGAGCGAGAGCCTGAAAGATGTCGGCTTTGAAGCGGCGGAGGGCGTCCTGCATGCTTGCATATTCGCATTTGCGAATATGCAAGGGCTGTGTCGGGCGTCACACAGGTTTGGCGCCTCTAAGACTTTGGGCCGGGTTCAGGCCCCGGAAGGATCCGGGCCCTGATTGTCTCTGGAGCCCCACCCTTTCAAGGCCTGAACACTATTCAACCCAGTTGATGCGTACAGCCTTCTTGCCGAGGCGCAGAGTGGGATTTGCGCCGAGGTCTCCGCGGGCGAGGAGCTTGCCAGTGAACTTGTCGCCATTGATGGAGACGGCGTTCTCAGCCAGCTTGCGGGTGGCTTCACCGGTGGAGGCTGCGAGGCCGGAGAGCTGTAGGAGCTTCGCGATGCGGAGCTGTGGCTCGGCGGCGGAGCCGTCAATGGGTGGAGCGTGCAGGCCTTCGGAGGCGAGTGAGATGTCGACTTCGGGAAGGTCTTCGGCGACGGCTTTCTGCTGGAACTGCAGCGACCAGTTTTCAGCAGCGGCGTCGGCTTCGGTGATGGAGTGGAAGCCGGCGGTGATGGTGTGGGCGAGATCCTTCTTGGCCTGCATGGGGTGAAGCGTGCCGGCGGCGACGGCAGCTTGCATGGACTCGATTTCGCTTTGTTTTTTATCCGTGAGGAAGACCCAATAGCGCCACATGAGCTCGTCGTTGATGCTCATGAGCTTGCCGTACATTTCGCTGGGCGGCTCCTTGATGCCGATGGCGTTGCCGAGGGACTTCGACATTTTTTGTACGCCGTCGAGGCCTTCGAGGATGGGAGTCATGAGGACGATCTGGGGCTTCTGGCCGGCGTCGCGCTGCAAGTCACGGCCGCGCATGAGGTTGAACTTCTGGTCGGTGCCGCCGAGCTCGACGTCGCACTCGAGGGCGACGGAGTCGTAGCCCTGCACGAGGGGGTAGAGCATCTCGTGGACGCTGATGGGCTGCTCTTCCTGGAAGCGCTTGTGGAACTCGTCGCGTTCGAGCATTTGCGACAGCGTTGCCTTGGCGGCGAGGCGAATCATGCCTTCGAAGCCGAGCTTGTCGAGCCACTCGGAGTTGTAGCGGACTTCGGTCTTGTCCTTGTCGAGGATTTTGAAGACCTGCTCTTTGTAGGTCTCGGCGTTCACGGCGATCTGGTCGCGCGTGAGTGGCTTGCGGGTGACATTCTTGCCGGTGGGGTCGCCGATGAGGGCGGTGGCGTCGCCGATGAGGAAGATGACGGTGTGGCCGAGCTGCTGGAAGTGACGCAGCTTGCGCATGAGGACGGTGTGGCCGAGGTGGAGATCGGGGGCGGTGGGGTCGAAGCCGGCCTTGATGCGGAGCGGGATGCCGGACTTGCGGGACGCTTCGAGGCGGGCGGCGAGGGCTTCCGGCGCGGAGGCAGCGGCGGGAGGGATGATTTCGGCTGCGCCCTTGGTGATGAGGTCGAGCTGGTCGGCTACGGGTGCGAAGTTGGTTTCGATTGGCATAGGTGCATCTCAAAGTATAGCGGTGAGGATAGCGGCTACTTCTTCTTCGCCGCCGCCTTCTTCGCGAGTTCCTTCCTCCGCTCGGCTATGAGTTTTGCCTGCGCCCTCGCTGGCAGGGCGAGGGCGGCGAGCACCTTCTTCGGGAGCTTGGCGTGGGTTAGCTCGTGGGCTGCAGCGAGGACCTCTTCCCATTCTGGGTTGCGCAGCGCGGTCCAGCGGTCGGCGGCGACCCAGTGGACGCGCGCGAGGTAGGGTGCGGGCTTGAGGCCGTCGAGCTCCAGTAGTTCGGCTGCGCGCTCGGGGCCGGCGGCGAAGCTGATCACGCCGAACGTGCTGTTGGAAAGATCCAGCAGCGCGAACATTTTGCCACCGATGGCCTTGTCGCCGACCCAGAAGACGAGGTTGTCGCCCCACTGCATGGTTTCGACCACGTGCGGCAGGCTCAGCAAATAGGCTCTTGCGCGCTCTACGTCCATCGGCAAAGTATAAGGCGGCTACTGATCGTTGAGGCGGCGTTGCCACTCCTGGATGGTGGCGGTTTCTTCGGCGAAGCAGGTGAGGTGGCCTACTTTGCGGTTGGGGCGGGGGGATTTGCCGTAGTCGTGGCGGAAGAGGGTGGGGAACTTGTCGGTCTCGGATTTGGGGGGCATGGAGCCGATGCAGTTGAGCAGGACGGTGGGGCGGCTGGCGGTGGGGCCGAGGGGGAGATCGAGGATGGCGCGGAGGTGGTTGGTGAACTGGCTGGTGGCGGAGCCTTCGATGGTCCAGTGGCCGGAGTTGTGGACGCGGGGGGCCATTTCGTTGGCGATGATCTTGTCGCCTGCTACGAAGAACTCGACGGCGAGGACGCCGATGTACTCGAGCTGCTCGAGGAGGCTGCGGAGGTAGAGTTCGGCTTGTGCCTGGAGCGCGAGGTTGGAGTAGGGGGCGATGGAGGTGCGGAGGATGCCGTCGCGGTGGTGGTTCTGGATGAGGGGATAGAAGGCGATCTGGCCGGAGCGGCTGCGGGCGGCGAGGAGCGAGACCTCGGCTTCGAAGTTGACGAAGCCTTCGAGGATGCAGGGGGTGGGGAGGTGCGGGTCGGGGCTTAGGGTGGCGAGGGCTTCGGGGGCCTGGGAGCGCTGGGTGATGCGGAACTGGCCCTTGCCGTCGTAGCCGAGGCGGCGGGTCTTGAGGATGGCGGGCGTGCCGAGGGAGTCGAGCGCTTCGTAGAGGTCGCGGAGGGAGTCGACGGCGCAGTAGGGGGCGACTTCGATGTCGCAGGACTCGAAGAAGCGCTTCTCGTGGAGGCGGTCCTGGGCGGTGGCGATGGCGCGGGCGTTGGGGAAGAGGGGGAAGTGGTGGATGTGGTCGAGGACGTGAGGAGCGATGTTTTCGCTCTCGAAGGTGAGGAGGTCGACGCGGGAGGCGAAGCCGGCGACCTGGGCGGTGTTTTCGAGGTCGACCTGGAGGACGGGGGCGGCTTGCTCGGCGGGGTCGCCGGGGTGGCCGGCGCAGAGGACTTCTGCGCCGAGAGGGCGGGCTGCCTGGGCGAGCATGAGGGCGAGCTGGCCGGCGCCGAGGATGCCGATGCGGGGATTGCTCATTTGCGGGGGTCTGGGTTCTGGAGGACGGTTTTGGTTTGGGTGGAGCGGAATTTGGCGAGGAGGGTGGCTGTTTTTGGGTAGTCCGGCGCGAGGATGGCGGCGGCGAAGAGGGCGGCGTTTTTGGCTCCAGCGTCGCCGATGGCGAAGGTGGCGACGGGGATGCCGGCGGGCATTTGCGCGATGGAGAGCAGGGAGTCGAGGCCCTTGAGGGCTCGGGACTGGATGGGGACGCCGAGGACGGGGAGGGCGGTTTTGGCGGCGACCATGCCGGGGAGATGGGCGGCGCCGCCGGCTCCGGCGATGATGAGGCGGAGGCCGCGGGAGGCGGAGGTTTCGGCGTAGCGGAACATCTTGTCCGGGGTGCGGTGGGCGGAGACGACTTCGGCTTCGTAGGGGATGGCGAGAGCGTCGAGCATTTTGGCGGCGTGCTCTAGGGTGGGCCAGTCGGATTTGGAGCCCATGATGATGCCTACGAGCGGTTGCGGTTTCTTCGGCATGGGTGGCGTGGGGCCCCTCCCCCTGTTTGGTATACAAAGTCCTCAAAGCAGGGATTTTAGGTCTGGACCTGGGTCTGGACTGGATGTTGGTTGGATTGCCGGCTGCGGGGTCTGGTTGGTGCAACCCTCTAGTTCTATTGTAGAGAGTTGAGGGGAGCAAGTGGGCCAGAAATTTTGCGGGTGTATGTGTGGGAGGGGCTGGGGTTGCGGGTGGTGGAGGAGCGCGGAGGGCTTGACAGGAATTTGGCAGAGGACGACAGCGGTCCGCACTCATGACGATAGAGCCGTCATGAATGGGCCACCCGGAATGTTTAGAACAAGACGTCGATGGTGGAGTCGACGGCGGTGGGTTGGCCGTTGAGGAGCCAGGGCTGGTAGATCCAGTGGCTGACGGTTTCTAGGGCGGCGTCTTCGAGCTCTTCGGGGCCGCAGAGGACGCCGAGGTCGGCGATGCGGCCTTTTTCGTCGACGATGACGTGGAGGGTGACGGTGCCGAAGATGTTGGCCTGGATGGCTTGCCTGGGGCGCTTGGCGGGGAAGGAGCGGACGAGAAGGCTCT
>JAZKBC010000218.1:0-38620 GCA_040388825.1 Acidobacteriota bacterium
CCCCACCCCCACCCCAAATACCTGTCAAGCCCCCCAACCCCACAAAATCACCAAACCCCCTATCAACACTGGCGATCTTTCTCCGCCAAACCTGGCCCACTTGGTCCACCCAACTCACTACAATAGAAGTAGGGAATAAAGCAGGACTCCGAGCCAGCGAAAGCCGTGCGCAGTCCAACCCATCCCCTGCGGGCTAAACCCCACAGAATCAGGAATTTGATATCTAACCCCAGCATAATGAAGAATTTACCGCAGACCCCCAACCCGTAACCCCAACAAACGAAAGAATTTGCCCCCAAACGATGCAGGGGGAGGGGGGTACCCCTACTTCAACGAAATCCGGCTCTCCAGAGCCCCAAAACCAGCTTCCTTCCGCACATCGTCCAGCGTTGGATCCACCCGCGCGTACACCATCGAAGTCGAGTGATCCTCCACCGAAGCCGCCAGCGCCACCATCGCCTCCGAACGCCGCCCCAGCCCAATCAGCACCAGCGCCCGGCTGATCGGCGGAACATAAGCCGTCACACTCCGAGCCTTCAGCTCCGCCAGCACCTTCTCTGCTCCAACCTTGTCCCCGGCCCGAGCCTCAGCATCTCCCAGCAACCCCTCAACCCAAGGGTCCGAATCACCGGACAACGCCAGCGCCTGCTTCAGGTCGCCGACCGCAGCCTTATAGTCCCCTGTCGCCAGCTCCACCATCCCCAGCCGCGTCCGAGCCCGCGTAAAGTTCGGGTCCAGCTCCAGCACCTTCTCCAGATCGCGACGAGCCCCAACATAATCCCGCGAAAGGTACTCCACCCACCCCACATTCGTCCCAATAATTAACGAGAGTGGGTCCAGCTTCTGCGCCTGGTGAATCTCATACAGCGACTGCGGAAACCTCCCCATCGCCGCCAGGTCCAGCGCATACCAGTGGTGCCCCGTCGCATAATTTGGATTCAGCCTTAGCGCCCGCTCGAACTCCACTTCAGCACCCGGCAGATTCCAGTCCGTAAAAAACTCAATCATCCCCAGCGAAGCATGCGGCTCCGCCAGCGTCGGGTCCAGTTGAATCGCCGAAAGCGCCGCCGACCGCGCATCCGCATTCGCCGTCCGCCCCGGCTCCACCGAGAACGAAGCCAGCAACGCATACGAATCCGCAAGTCCCGCATAAGCCGGAGCATAGTTCGGGTCCGCCTGGATCGACTGCCGAAAGTAATCCGCAGCCTTCCGCAGACCATCCTCCGTCCGCCGGTTCCAGAAGTATCGTCCGCGCACATAGAGCTGATAAGCAGGATCGTTCACCCGCTGCGCCGCCGCATTCGCCGCCGAAGGCGCCGGAGTCACCGCGCCCAGCCGCTGTAGCTCCTTCGCTGCCGCGTTACCAGCCTGCTGCTGCACTTCGGCAAGCCCTTCATGCTCCGTGCCAAAGCTGTCCTTCCACAGCGTCAGCCCATCGCGCACCCGCACCAGCCGCAGCCGCAGCGTGCTCCCATCCAGCACCCCCGCAAGCACCGCATCGACTCCCTGCTCTTTACCGGCAGCAACAGCATCCACCTCCGCGCCGCTCGAGTACTTCAGCACCGAGCTCATCGGCCTAACCACCAGTTCGCCACTCAGCCGCGACACCAATCCGTCGGTCAACCCCAGCAGCTCCACTTCGCCGCCTGAGTTCTTCACCGCGCTCACCGGCAACACTGCCAGCGCACGAATCGGCTCACCCGGCCGCAGGAAAAACCAGAACCCAACCGCCAGCGCACACAGCAGGAACCCAACCAGCAACACCGGCCAGAACCGCATCTGCCAACGCTTCGCCGGAGCCGGCACCGCAGCAGAGGCAGGCAAGCTCACAACCTCAGCCACCGGCGCATCCACCGTAGCCGGCCGAACAACCCGAGGAACTTCGTGCCCCTCACGAACCTCGGCTACAAACCTGTATCCGCGCCGCGCAACTGTCTGGATCAACCGCCGCTCGTGCGGGTCCTCATTCAGCGCCCTGCGCACGGTCGAAATCGCCACCGTAAGGTTCGACTCCTCCACCATCGACCCGCCCCAAACCGACTCCAGCAGGTCGTCCTTGGTCAGCAGTGCTCCTGGATGCTCCACCAGCCGCAGCAGCACATCAAACGCCCGCCCCGGCAGCAGAACTTCCTTGCCCTCCGAAGTCAGCAAACGGTTCGCCGGGTCGAGCCGGAACGACTCGAACTCATACACCACCGGCGCACTGGATACACCCGCGCCGGCCTTCGAGTTGGGGTTCGCTTCTTGTACCGGGACACCAATCATGACTGCATGCCAGAGGAACTTCCCACTCTAGCATGCAGAGTCCACCCCTAGCGGCAGCAGAACCTTCGCTCCGATCACTGCACCGCAACAGAGAAAGCTACAGCGCAATACATACGCCACAGCTCCTATCCACGGACTGGAAACGCGACGAACCATGAACACACGCACGAGCAAGGCAATAGAAATGCGAGTTGAATCGCCTTCAACATGACGCGCGGTTCATAAATATCAGTGCGAAAATGCTCGCTCTAGCAACATTTTTGACTCTGCTTGGAAGTAGATCTCTGCGCTCGGAAAGATCGTGTATCCATCAACTTAGCTGGGCATCAACCGGGGCTGCCATGCCGCTTTGCGTCGACTGCAAAAGTTTGTTGCACACAACCGTCTTGCGTTGCGATATCTCCCGCTATAATCGTCGTTTCCCATCTCATACCCCGGGTCATACATGCTTTCCAGGTCTTCGTTTTTGCTTGTTGCCTTCTTCGCTTTGGCGTTCGTTCTCACCGGTTGCGGAAGCGGCTCAAGCACAGGCTCAGGCGGCGGAGGATCAAGCAACCCACAAGCCTCGCTGTCTGCATCCTCACTGACCTTCACAGCAACGCCGGGCCAGACAGCAGCGGCACAGACCGTTACTCTCGCCAACACCGGCAGCGCCACACTGACCGTCGCCAGCATCACTGTGACCGGAACCAACGCAACCAATTTCCCGGTGACCAACACCTGCGGCAGCGCGCTGGCCGCAAACAGCTCGTGCACCATCTCAACCACCTTCGCTCCCCCGACCGCCGCATCGTACTCCGCAACCATCACCATCACAGACAACAGCGGCGGTGCCAGCTCAGCAACGCAGACCATCACTCTCAACGGCACCGGGGCGGCTCCGCTCGCGACGCTTTCCAGCACTAGCCTGTCGTTCCCGACGACGCTCGTCGGCACCACCTCGGCTTCTCAAAGCGTGACAGTTACAAACGGAGGCACGGTCGCCCTCTCGATCACCAGCATCACGCCCGGCGGAACAAGTCCTTCCGCCTTCACCGTGTCGAACACCTGTGGCAGCAGCGTAGCGGCCGGTGCCAATTGCACCATCTCGGCGACGTTTACTCCGGCAGCCGCAACCACCTACGGCGCAACAATCACCGTCACCACCAACGCAGCCACGTCTCCGCAGACCATCACGCTGAGCGGTTCGGGTTCGGCTTCGCAGGTGAACTTGTCAGCCACCTCAGTCACCTTCTCCACCACGTTCGCCGGATCGACGACACCTGCGCAGACCGTCACCATGACCAACACAGGCAACGCAACCCTCAACATCTCCGGCATCGCTCTGGGTGGAACCAACCCGGCGCAGTTCGCCAAGACAACCACCTGCGGAGCAACGCTCGCGGCCAACGCTTCCTGTTCCATCTCCGCCACGTTCACGCCGGCCGCCGCAACTACATATAGCGCGACCATCACCATCACCGACGACGCGAAGAACTCGCCGCAGACCATCACGCTCAGCGGAACGGGCTCCAGTTCCACGGTGAGCCACCAGCTCTATGCCTTCCCCGAAACCGACAACAGCGTCACCCCGCTCTACACCCTGATCAACGCGACGCAGCACACCCTCGACATGACGATGTACGCGCTCGAAGACACCACGTTCACCAACGACCTCGTCTCGCTCTGCGGCAAGGGCGTCGTAGTCCGCGTCGTCCTCGACCAGAACCTTGAGAAGAGCGGCAACACCTCCGCCTACAACACGCTCAACGCGCACACCAACTGCAGCGCCGTGTGGGCCAACAAGGCCTTCCAGGCCACGCACCAGAAGACCTTCATCCTCGACGGCACGCAGGTCGCCATCATGTCGCTCAACCTGCAGTCGCAGTACTACTCCACCACCCGCGACTTCGCCATGATCGAGAACGATCCTGTAGACATCGCCGCAATCCAGGCCACCTTCAACGCCGACTATGCAGCCGGGACTCCCTCCAGCGGCGTCGCCGGAACCAGCGACTTCAGCTACACGCCGGGCCCCGGCACCGACCTCATCTGGAGTCCAACCACCGCCCAGGCGGCGATGACCAACATCATCGCCAACGCCAAATCGACGCTGATCATCGAGAACGAAGAGATGGCCTCGAGCGCCAGCTACATCATCTCGGCGTTGCAGACGGCCTGCGGCAAGGGTATTCAGGTACACATCGCGATGGTGGACCAGACCACCTACGAGAGCAACTTCACGCTGCTCAAGAACGCCGGTTGCAGCGTGCATACCGTTCCCAACACAAGCAACCAGTTCTACATCCACGCCAAAGCCGTGATCGCGGACTACGGGCTCGGCACCCAGAGCGTCTACATGGGCTCCATCAACTACTCCAATGCATCCATGACCCAGAATCGCGAACTCGGTATGTACATCGCCGACACGCCAAGCATCTCACTGCTGTACACAACAATGGTCGCCGACTACAACCGTGGCACTGCGTGGTAATCGGATCGTCGCGCAACAGCGGCGTCGCCCTGTTCAAGGCGGTACGGGCGATGATCGCCCATGCCGCTGTTCTTTGAAAATTCATGCTCGTTCAGGCAGTCGATTTGAGCTCGTCAACTCTATAGAATGGATGGAAAGCCGCTTCTAGACAAAGGACTTACGCTCTTCAGCTTAATTTTGCTGGGGTTTTGCAGAGACACCCCTTGTTTTGCCGCACGAACCGTGCTGATTTATGTCGTTACACACTACCAAGCCAATGAACAAAGTGATATGTTTCTACCTTCAGTCAATCGTTGGGTAGTTTTCTCGAAGATAGGCCGCTATCGGTTTTTAAGCACGTTTCTGGCCTGGCCGTCCTCCTGAATCACCCGATCTACGGCGCACGGAAGTTCGATCGATTCCTTCCGCCCGAACCTGCAGTATGTTGAGGAGTTTTCCTTCGTGTCAATTAACATTCGTGTTTCTGGAACTTCGATTCGCCGTCCATTTCTGCTGGCCGCGGTAGCGACCCTCGCAGGCATGGTGAGCGGCGGCGCACAGGCGCAAACCGTGCCACAACTGCTGCCGGCCACGGTCAGACTGATCGCCGGCGGCGGCACAGCGACGGTCGCCAGCGGTGGCGCTTGTCCGGTCTCCGGCTTCATCGCCACCGACAACTTCGGTGATGGCTGCCTCGCAACCGAGATTGAGTTGGGCAATACGCTCGCCGGAGGCACCACCCCCGGTGCTCGCGCTGCCGTTGCCGATGCCAACGGCAACGTCTTCTTCACCGACTACCAGAACGCGCTGGTCCGCCGCGTCGATGCCACAACCGGCATCGTCACCGCGGTTGCGGGCGGCCCCACCACTTCGCCGTCGTCCGGAACTACCTGCGGCGCGAACGTGTCGACCGATTCCCATGGCGACGGCTGCCTCGCCAACCTCGTGCACCTCAGCCATCCAGCAGGGCTCGCATTCGCACCCAACGGAGACCTCTATTTCACCGACTATGGCACCGGCAACGTGCGCAGGATCGCGGCGACCGGTGGCGTGATCACGACGACAGGCATCATCACCAACGTCGCCGGCTCACCCAACGGAGGCTTCGGCTATCAGGCGAACAACGCTTCGGGCAACATCATCGCCGCCACTCAGGGCAATCTGGACGGCCCAACCGGATTGGCGTTCGACACCAAGGGCGACTTGTTCATTGCTGAGGAGTTCAAGAACGCGATTCTGGTCGTGAACATGAACGCAACCGGAAGCACGGTCGTCAACGGCGTGACCATCCCCGCAGGCACGATCGCGAAGATCTTCGGAGCGTCCACAGTCTCGGGTGCCGCACCCTACTGCGTGAACGGAACGTCTGGAACCTTCGGTTGCAACTTCGGCAAATACACCGAGGGAGTACAGGCGAACACCACGTTCACCGACAACCCCTACGACGTTGCACTGGATTCGACTGGCAATGTCTATGTGGCCAACGACTTCTACAACACCGTGCCTGTGATCTCAACGTCTGGCGTTCTGGGCACCTACGCTGGCACCCTTGCGGCGGAGACGAAGCAGCCCAACACCACGCGCGGAACCGCAGGAACGTTTGGCATCGGCAGCACATGGGGCATTTCCGTGGATGCCTACAACAATCTCTACATCGCCGACCCCACCGCTGGCATCGTCTGGCGCGTGGATGGGGCGGGGCAGAAGATGTACGCCGTAGCCGGCGGAGCAACCACCGTTTGCGCTAATAAGTCAGACGCCTATGGCGACGGCTGCCCAGCGTTGCAGGCGACCTTCGGCACCAGCGGAACAACCTTCTCCTCCGGCACGCTTCCGGGCCCTGGCCTTTACCACGTAAGCGTGGATGCCTACGGCAACCTCTTCACCGGCGACACCGAGACCAACCTCGTACGCGAAGTAGCAACCGGCGCGCAGTTCGGCGTCGTTGGTGCCAACCAGCCCACTGACACACTGATCGTTCACTTTCCGGCGGCAGATGGCCCGGCAGGTTCCGGCGCATACTCCATCACCAGCGGCTCGGGCAACTTCACCTTGGGCGCGGCTTCCTGCGTTACCAACAGCGACAACACAACTGACTGCTCGCTGCCGGTTACGGCCACCCCCACGGTCCTTGGCCCGTTCACCGGAACGCTGACCGTAAAGTCGACTCTCGGCGCCACCAACAACTTCGTCCTCTCCGGCATCTACGCGCAGAGCCCGGTCACTCGCACTGCCGTTACGGCGACCGCGACAACCTCCTGCTCCGGCACGACGACCTACTCCACCGGCACTCCGATCAATATCGCTGCAACCCTTACGGCGAACGGTCCTTCAGCGCCAACCGGCACAATCACCTTCTACGGAAACGGAACGCAGATCAGCACTCCGCAAACGGTGACTAACCTCGGCACAACGTCCTCACCGGTCTACGGAGCCAAGCTGACCAACACGTTCTCGACTCCGGGAACCTACACCATCACGGCGACCTACAGCGGCGACAGCTACTTCAAACCCTCCACCGGCACCTCTTCCAGCACCGTGAGCACCTCGAACCCCACATTCAGCATCACCGTGGTTCCCGCTCAGGAGAGCACGGTCGTGGCAGGGCAGACGGCACTGTACAGCTTCACCGTTGCACAGAACGTCTACACGGGAAACATCACCTTCGCGTGCTCCGGCCTGCCGGCGAACTCGTCCTGCGTTTTCAGCCCGGCGAGCGTCACGGCTTCCGGCTGCTCAACCACTTCCACGGTTGCGGTCAGCATCCTCACCCAGAAGGGTGTGGCCGCCAGCGCAATCGGATCCACTGGCGCTGGTCTATGGTCAGTCGTCAGCATGATGGCGGGCTTCACACTCGCGCTCCTGGTTGGTCTTCGCCGCAAGAGGTTGCCGTTGCGATACGGACAATTGTGCATGGCACTGGCGTTGTTGCTGGTCGCCTGCGGCACTCTGGCCTGCGGTAAGGCAACGACCGGCGGCGCCTCGACACCGTCCGGCACCTACAGCATCACGGTGACTGCAACCGGCTCGACCGGCGGCACAACCTCGACGTTGACGCTTCCTCTCACCGTCAAATAGCTCGCTCTGAGAAGGCGGGGAGACAAGCTCTCCCCGCTCGCCTTTTTCTTTTTGTACCGCCTGGCAATTCCTCAGGCGTGGTTCATGGTCAGGAGATTTACCGGATGCACTTCATTTCTAGAAAGTCCGCCAATTTCGCTAAGTCAGCGCTGTTTGCCGCTGTGCTTTGTTTGCTCGCCCTCGTCTCGGCCCCGATGCACCGTGCGCTTGCGCAGTCCGCGACGACTGGCGCCATTGTCGGAACAGTGACCGACACCAACGGCGCTCTGCTGCCGGCGGCTGCCGTAACCATCAAGTCCGCTGAAACCGGCGTAACCCGCGCGGTGAAAGCCAATGCCTCGGGCGAGTTCCGCGTCTCCGACCTGCAGCCGGGCACCTACACGGCCACGGTTGTCGCTGACGGCTTTGAGACGTTCCTCGTCAACGCAATCACCGTCACCGTCGGCGGAACCTCCACTGTCTCGCCCAAGCTGAAGGTCGGCTCGGTGGCCGACAAGATCGAGGTCACCGACGAAGCTCCGCTGCTCAACACCACGGACAACGCCATCACCACCACCATCGATCAGAACGCGATCGACAACCTGCCCATCAACGGCCGCCGCTGGTCGGACTTCGCTCTGCTCACGCCCGGCGTCGTCTCCAACTCCGACGGCTTCGGTCTGCTCAGCTTCCGCGGCATCAGCTACCTGCTGAACAACTCCACCGTGGACGGCGCCGACGACAACCAGGCCTACTTCTCTGAAGCCCGTGGCCGCACCCGTTCCTCCTACACCGTCACTCAGGGCGCTGTGCAGGAGTTCCAGGTCAACACCTCGAACTACTCCGCCGAGTACGGCCGCGCAGCCGGCGGCGTCATCAACACCGTCACCAAGTCCGGCACCAACAAGCTGCACGGCGAGCTCTTCTTCTACGACCGCGACAACGGCCTGGGCGGCGCCACCAATCCCTACACCCAGCTCTATAACTTCAATCAGAACACCGGCCTCAACATCCAGACCGTCAAGCCCAAGGACTGGCGCAAGCAGTGGGGCTTCGGCATGGGCGGCGACATCATCAAGGACAAGCTGTTCTGGTTCTACGCCTACGATCAGTCACGCCGGAACTTCCCCGGCATCGCCCGCACCAGCGATCCGTACGACATGTTCGCACTCGCCACTCCGCTGGGCGTTGGAGAAGGCTGCAAACGCCAGCCCGACAGCTTCGGCACATACGATTTCGGCGCACCGACGGTGCAGTACCTCAACCCCGCATACAAACTCGCGGACGGATCGACGCCTCAGGGATTTTCAATCACCTCCAACCTCTCAACGCCCGCGAGCGGAACCGCATCGCCCTACCCAATCGGGCAGTCATTCCAGGGCAATTTCGGTGCGTGCGCTCTGGCGGGTGCCATTGCTCCCGCAACCGCGAGCGGGTCCGATCTTCCGTACCAGCAGGCGATGGCTTATTACAACCAGGGTCTGGGTATCATCGCTTCCTTCTTTGGGCCGGTGCCACGCACCGGCGACCAGGTCATCAACTTTCCCAAGCTCGACTGGCAGATCAACGACCGCAATCGCATGACGGTGCAGTACAACCGCCTGCGCTGGGACTCGCCCAACGGCGTTCAAACGCAAACCTCGAACTTCTATGGTCGAGGATCGTACGGCAATGACTTCGTGAAGGCGGATGTTGGTATCTTCCGTCTCTCGACCGTCGTCACCAACACAATCGTGAACTCATTCCTCGCCCAGTATGGCCGCGATATGGAGTCCGAAACTCCCTCAACCCCTACTCCTAACGAGCTTCCCCTCGTCAATCCGCTTTCGCCGGGCGAATGCTCGGCCCCGCACAACAAGCCCTGTTCGAATGGCGCGCCCGACCTCAGCATCGGCTTCGGCTATGACGCCGCTGGCTTCGATGGCGGTAACGTCAACTACATCAATCGCTTCGCCCTGCCCGATGAGCGCCGCCTGCAACTGAAGGACGACGTCACCTGGTCGCACGGCGGACACAACTTCAAGTTCGGTCTGGACTACAACAAGGTTTCGGACTACATCAACAATCTCTATAACGCCTACGGCACGTACGACTTTGACTGGTCGTATAGCTTTATCGGCGACTACCTGCATGCGACCACCGGTCTAGGTGGAACGGCGTATGCCGGCGGCGATCAGTTCCGTAACAGTGGCGGCACGATCTGCTCGACAAGCAGCTGCGACAAGAACTATGGCCTGTACTCCAGCTTCAGCCAGGGCTACACGGTTCCGTCCGATTGGAACGGCACCACGGGCACTCCGGATAACGTTGGCGCCAAGTCACTCATCGCAACCCGCGAGTACGCCGGTTACGCCACCGACGACTGGCGCGTGACGCCCAAGCTGACCCTTACCCTCGGTGTTCGTTACGAATACGAGTACGTGCCGGCCAACCCGACGCCTAACCCAAACTTTGAGGGTCAGGTGCAAGTAGGCAACTACTCCCCCAACACGCTCTCGCGCCCCGACGATCGCAACAACGCCGGTCCCCGCCTGGGCTTCTCGTACAACATCTTCGGCGATGGCAAGACCACCCTGCGCGGCGGTTATGGCATGTACTTCGGCCGCATCATCAACGCGAACATCGAGCAGTCATACCAGAACTCCGGCGGTCCAGGTTCGCAAGTCAATGTGTCAGGGCTGTTCCCCGACACCATTCCGACCTCTGACACCGACTGTAAGATCGTCTTTCCGCAGGTCGTCCCGACCTATGCCCAAGCCCAACGTTGCGCTGGCGAAACCAACAACGCCAGCAGCCATCCCAGCATCTCCTACCTCGACTCGCACCTGCAAAATCCGCAGGTACACGAGGCTGACCTGGCGCTCGAGCAGGATCTGGGCCACAACCTCGTGCTGGGCGTAACCTACATGAGCTCGTTTGGACGGGAACTGGACAGCGCGAACGACGTCAACGTGAATCTGCAGTTCTCAAAGAACACCACGTACTTCGTGAACAACACGAACAACATCGGTCCCGGCATCAAGAACCCCGTTCTGCCGCATGGTGGCAAGCCGGCGCCGATACAGTCGCCGACCGTGCTGGTAAAAACCTACGGAACGGATGGGTCGGGGAACCAGCCGCCGACCACGCAGCGCCGTTACGCTCCGGCGTATTACCGCATCCTGCGTATCGCTTCGAATGTGAACTCCAACTACAACGCGCTGGCATTCCAGCTCAACAAGCGCTACCGCAATGGGTTCTCGCTCATGTCCAACTTCACTTGGGCGCACGCGCTGGACTTCAACCCGTACCTCGGCACAGGTATCCCCGGTCCCAGCCAGCTTGACCCTGGCGATCAGTCCAAGGACTACGGGAACAGCTCGCTCGATGTCCGCCGCCGCTTTGTATTCGCGCTCACCTATCAACCCCAAACTCATCTGCACGGTTGGAAGGATGCCGTCGCCGGCGGTTGGCGCATTGCCCCGCTTCTGCAGGCACAGAGCGGACTTTCGTATACGCCCTACATCTCCGGCTATCCGGGTGAGAGCGTTTCCGGCGTCCGTAGCGCCAACGGTGCCGGCGGAACATCGGGCCGCATCGATTCCATTCGCCGCAACCAGTACACCCGCCCGAAGACAGTCAAGGCGGACGTCCGGCTGGGCAAGAACTTCTACTTCAACGTCCACTCCTATGGGCTGGACCAGTTGCGGCTGGAGTTCTTGGCGGAAGTCTTCAACGTGGCAAACCACCAGAACATCACGGGCATCCAGAACACGGCTTACAACTTGACTGCGACCGGTACCGTGGCGGCTAAGAACGTTGTCGACACCCTCACCCTGCAGCCCAACTTCGGTACCTACAACAACTCCAACAGCAACTACACCTACACTCCGCGGCAGGTGCAGTTCGCTGTCCGCCTGCACTTCTAACCCAACCCACAACACCAAAGCAGAAGGGCGACCCGCTTGGGTCGCCCTTCTGCTTTGCCCTCGGCGCGAGAAGCGGTTCTAGTTCTTCGGAGCCTCTGTCGCACCCGGATGAGCAGGAGCCGCAGGAACTTCCGCTGCCGGCTTCGGCAGAACCGTGCGACCGGGCTGCGCATCAGGAGGCGTATCCGGCGTGCCCAGGATACGGTTGAGCACATGCGCCAGGCGAAGCCCGCCAACCGCCAACTCCGCATCGACGATCTGCGACTTCTCATTCACATACTCATGCGTCAGCAGGGCGCCGTTGGGCGCGTACGCTTCCACAGCGTAGTGATGCGAAGCATTCGCCCACGCCACCGGCGAGCCCCCACCGATACGTTCCCAGTGATGATCGGCGATCTCCTGGATCAGCTTCTCCGTATACTTCTTCTCGCTCAACCCCTGCTCTTCAATCATCGAATCGTCCCACACGCCATGCAGGTTGCACTTGTACGATCCGCACTGCGACGACCCCAGAAACGCTACGCTGATGCCATTGCCGCCGCGGTCATCGCCCATCGCATGAAAGGGCTGATGGATGTCGCCGATAAAGTGGACGATAAACTTCAGCGCAATCGCCCGCTCTTTCAGGCTCAGCGACGTATCTCCCAGCCGGCCTTCGAAGTACATGATGCGATCCGTCACGCAGTCCCGCCACGGCGCCTTCGGATCGGAAGCCGACGCGGGGCAATCGCGATCGCGATCGAACGTCGCCGCAGACTTGGGAATGTCGACGTAGTGCCACGGTCCGGTCTCAGGATGTTGCAACCGATACTCATCAGCCCAGGGCGCAATGTCCGCCAGCGTCTCCTTGCCATTCGAATCCGCACTGAGCAACTCCGCAATTTCCTCCCGCGCTGCAGGCGTCAAATAGTGTTCCGCGACCAGCGCCGTCAGGCGATGTCCTTCCCTGCCCCACGCCCAGCTTTGCGGAGTCGCCATCGTCATCAATGCCACTCCAAAAGCTGCATAACGCAGCGGCCGTTTCAATCCGAGAGTGTTCTTCCCATGCCCAGCTTTATCGCTGTTTCTCTGCATCATCAAGTAGTTTCCTTCGTTAGAATAATCATTCGCGATCGTATGCGTTTTCGTGCTGTTTGAGAGAGGAAGATTCTACCCTTGCCGAACCATCGCCGTCTCAGAGTCCTTGCTTCCGGACTTGTGTCAGCTGTCCTCATCGCATCCGCAGGCAGGCTCTGCGCGCAAGACTCTCACGCTGAGTCTACTCCTCCACCGCATACTCCCTCCATCGTCGTGAAGGCCCAATTAGTGGTGCTCGACGTAGTGGTGACCGACAAGAACGGCAACGCCGTTGACGGTCTGACCGCAAAGGATTTTCAGGTATTCGAAGACGGCAAGCCGCAGACAATTCGTTCCGTCGAGCCCCCGTCCGCCCACACGCTGCCCGAGGCCACCGCCGCCGCTGGAACAGACGCAGTCCTCGATCCCGCCAGGCCCGCTGCCTTCGGTCACGCGCCTGTGACCATCCTGCTGCTCGATCAACTGAACACCCACTTCGCCGACAGCGCCTTCGCGCGCAAAGCCCTGCACGACTTCCTCATCAAGCAACCAGCCGTGCTCACTCAGCCGACAACGCTCCTCGGCCTTTCCGACGATCACCTCAAGCTCATGCAGGGCTTCACCCTGGATCGCGATGCACTCCTGAAAGCCCTGGCCACCTCGCCCAACAAGTATGCCTGGGAGCTCGAACTCCGGGGCAAAGCGGAGGGCGGTCCCATCAACCGCCTCGATCAATCGCTGCACGCGCTCGAAGAGATCGCGCAGAACTACGCAGCGATCGCCGGCCGCAAGAATCTCATCTGGGTCGGCGGCGGATTTCCCACCCTCGAGCCCGGTCTCCTGGCCACGCCCGACGCCAAAGAGGTGAAGGACACCCTGCAGCATGTGACCGACGTTTTGCTCGACACCCGCGTCACCCTCTATGCCATCGATCCCACCAGTACCGCCGCCGGCATGAGCGAGATCACCAGCGCCGAGCAGCAGATGTTCGCCGATGCCGCCGGCGAAACCCTGTCGGGCTCCAGCGACCCCTTCGGCTCCCAGGACGACTTCAACGAGCTCGGCCCCGTCACCGGCGGGCGCGTCGTCCGCGGACGCAACGACATCGCCCAACTCATCGCCTCTTCCGTGGATCAGGGCTCGCGCTTTTACACCATCGCCTACTCCCCCAGCTCAGCCAGCGAGGCCACCGCCGCCTATCGCAAGATCAAGGTCGTTTGCCTGCGCCCCGGCCTCACGGCAATCACGCGCAGCGGCTACTACTCCGGACGCTCGCAGCAGGAGCGCTCCGTCACGTCCGCTGCCTACGACCTCACTACCGCAGCCGAAGGCCCGCTTCCCCTCAACGGCCTGCAGGTAACAGTCGTCCCCGATCCCTCATCCACCGCTCCGCCGAATACCTACATCGTCCGCGTCGCAGCCTCCGGCCTCAACTGGCAACCCCGCGACGATGGTGGCTCAACGGCCTCGGTCTACATCATGGCCGTGTCCTTCAATGCGAAGAGCCGGATGCTGAATCACACACTCCACGGCATGCTGGCCAACGCCAAACCCGGCGTCGATCTTCGCGATCCTTCGCGGCTGGCCGACTTCGTCTTCACCGCGACCGCCGCGCCCAAAGCCACCGGCCTGCGCTTCATCGTGCGCGACTCGAGCACCGGCCACATGGGCTCCGTCGATCTTCCTTTACCCAAACACTAGCTGCATCCGAAAGCGCTCTACTGCACCAGCTCAATTGGAGCTCGCCAGAAGCGCGCCTTCGTGTCTGTCGGATCCAGCACCGTAACCTGGCAGTCGTACTGCCCCGCGGGCAGTCGTTTCAGGTCGAGACTGAAGCTCAGCGGCACCATGCCCAACCGGCTACCCGCAGCCGGTGTGATCGCTATCGGCTTCGACTCGTAGACCTTGTTCGTCCCCTGGTACAGGCTCACGAACGCAACCAGCGGCCGCGTCGCCTCCACGCTCTGTTCATACGCCTGCAGGAAGACATACAAGTCACGCGCCTTGCTGAACACCCGCGTCACGCTCGGAATCAGCTTCTTGCCATCAACCACCAGCGGATTCACAGCAGCGGCCTTGTCCTGATCCTTCGCCTTCATCGCGTTATACAGGGCATCCTTGTAATCAACGCGCTGTCCGCTCAGCACAACCGAACTGATCGCCACTCGCTTCGCTTCGCGATTCAGATTCGGAATCTCGAACGTCGTCTCAAACGTTCCGATGCGCCCCGTCTCATCATCCCGCGCCAGGAACTTAATTCTGTACTTGCCCGGAAGCAGCGTAAACCCTGTCTCATACTCCACGGGCTGGTGTGCGAGTTGAGCGGCCGTCGCATCGCTCAACTTCACGTTCACATGCTCGCGAATGTTCTGCACGGTGGTGCCGCCGATCACATCCTTGATCTCGCCAACAAAGTCGATCAGCGTATGCTCCGCGCCGCCCTTCTTCGCCAGCGCCAGTTCACGGCCTGGAATCTTCACGATCAGCGGAACAAAGTACTCCGCGCGATTCAGCTGGAAGTAATTGATCTCCATCGCAATCGTCAGCTCGGTGACCGGGTCTTCCAGCATCAGTGCGTCTTCAAGCTGCCGCTCCTTGTCCACCTCGGTGAACTTGCTGAACACCTTGCCGGCGTAATATCCCTGCCGGTAGTCCAGCTTCGCATCGGGATTCCCGTTGAGCGTAATCTTCACATGGCGGAAACGTCCGTTCAGCGTCGAGTTCGTCGTGTAGTACTGCAGCACGTAGTAGCTCGTCACCGCCTGTTGCGCCTGCACGATGCCCCGCGTCAAATCGTTGTTATCGAATAACGCCTTGCCGCCCGTATCGCCAGCCAGCGAGAACAGCGTGTCCTGCGACCGCTGGAAGCGGCTGGTATTCGCCAGCGCCGCGCCTCCGGTATACATCGACGCATTGCCCGGCGACCCCTGCGTCGCGTCCCCCAGCGGAGCCTGCGCCACCAGCCCGCGAGCATCAATCGGCCAGAACGAAACACCCGCACGAACCGCTGCATCCACCGTCGCATGCAACTGCGCCTGGTTATCCAGACCATTGAGTTGAAGTCCGCTCGCGAAATAAACCAGCGACTTCTTCTCGTTCAGCCCACCCAGCATCTTCGCTGCAGTCTGCAACGCGGAAAGCTGGCGATCGGTATTGAAGATGTTGAACTCACTGTCATCCTGCCCAAACGCCGCACCAGTGTCCGCCGCGCTGGAGTCACTGGTCGTATCCGTATCGTTCTGGCCTTCGCCAACCACCAGCGTTTCCAGAATGCTCAGCAGTCGATTGCGGTCCGTTGTGAAATCCTGCAACACGTCAACAGATCCGCCCGCGTACCGCATGATCGAAACGAGATCAACGCTCGTCAGCTGTGTCCGCACAAACTTCTTCGCTGCATCCAGCGCGCGAAGCTGGTCCCCCGGAGGCATCGCGCTCATGTCGAAGTAGAGTGCAATCAGCCGATGGTCTTTATACTTCGACTCGCCTTCACGCTCTACAGCGATCTGCTCATGCGCGAGCCGGTTGTAGATCTGTACGTTCTCATCCTTCGCGGCCATCGGAGGAACGACAGTCGGCGTTGACGGCAGCGTTTCATACTCTACGTAACGAAGCACCTGCGGAACTCCGTCTTCGGTGACCGTAAAGTCTTTCGCAGTCAGGCCTTCGATTAGCTTGCCCTGCTTGTCTCGAGCAACAACGGTCTCAACAACCAGCTGCGACTTCACCGACAGCGTATACGTAGGCGACGCGCCCAGCGGCGTGTTCTGCCCAATGGTCTGCGCACCGGCAGCGAGCGACGAAACAAGAAGCAACGTGAGCAGGGATCGCATCGATTAAAACCTCACGCGCGTAGTCAGTTGCAGGCTGCGCATCGAATTCGCGCCAGCCGGCAAGCCAAACAGCGGGTTGGAAGCGAGCGCCGTGCTCGGATTGGTAAACGGCTGGAGCGTCGTGTTCCAGCTTGAAAATACAACGTGATTGAACAGGTTGCTCGCATCCACACGAATGTCGAGGTTCCAACGATTGTTCAATCGAAACACTCGCGCCAGCGATCCATCCAGCGAGAACTGGTTCGGTCCCTTGATCGAGTCGCGCCCGGCATTGCCCCATTGTCCGCTCGCGGGACCCGCGTAAGCCGCGGCGTTCAGCGCATGTCCCGTCGGCCCGGAGTAGATCGAAGCCGCCGTGCGATCCGGTCGAATCGTCCCCGTAACGCTGGTGCCAGGAACAGTCGCAAGGTACACAGGCGTTTCAGGCAGGCCGCTGCCCGCTGTAATCCGCGTCAACACCGTCCACTCCTTGAACGCCTTGCCCTTCCATCCAGTCAGCAACGTTCCACCGCCGATGCCCTGCCCCGTTGTGTACTGCAGCTGAAAGTTAAGCAGATGGCGCTGATCGAATGTCGACAGGCTGCGTTCGGCCTCAGGATGCCGCCAATCCTGCGCGATCCTTGCGTTGGCCGAACTCTGACTGTTGACGCCGGTGGAAACGGCTCCCTGGCCACCAAGGATCGCATCATCGTCAATCGACTTCGAGTACGTGTACAACAACGACGCAGTCAGACCGTTGCGCAACCGTCTGCGCAACTGCACACTGCCGGCTTCGCGCTCGGAGTTTCCGTTCGACGTGCGATAGACGAAGCCCAAAGGACATGACGGGCAAGGGTTCGCAGCGCCGTTCGCATAGGTGTTCGGCAGGAACTCCTGCACACCACGCGTCCCCTTCACACCCGAGTACGTAACCGTCGCCTGCATCGAAGCCGGCAAATCGCGCTGCGCCGAAAGCTGCCAGGTCTGCGCATAGCCCACTCGGAAATCAGGATCAACTGCAAATGGGTCCGGCGCAATCGAGTTGCATTGCGTAAAGGCCACATCGAACAGGCTGGGGCAAGTCGAGTAGTTCAGACTGAGGTTGGTGGAGATCGGCGACTGCTGCGCCATCGCCAGCGCTGTCGACTCATACACTGACGTATCGTCGTACACCCCATATCCGCCGCGAATCACCAGCGTCGACCCAGGAATCGGTCGCCACGAAATACCAACCCGCGGCTCAATCCCAAGCCTGTCCGGACGAATCAGCGAACTCGGAAGCCCTGCACCCGTCGGGCAGTTAGGGTGCGCACTTCCGCACACCGCCGAAGCCGTCGCAAAACCCTGCGCCAGGTTTAGATTCACGATACGGCCCTTCAGCTCGGTCATGGGCGCTCCATACTCCCAGCGAATTCCGGCGTTCAACGTGAACTCCGGAGTCACGCGCCAGTCGTCCGTAAAGAATGCGTCGTACACGGACTGCCGAAAGTACTTGTCTGCATTGCCGTAAGCAATCGAGCTCGTCTTGGCTTTGCCTTCGAGGAAGTCGGCAAAATCAGAAATGCCGGTCGCACTCCCATCGAAAGTGAAGGAGCCTCGCGCATTCTGCTGAGCCAGATAATTGAACTCCTCACGCCGGAAATCACCGCCGAACGTGAAGTTATGATGCACCCGATACCACGAGGCCGAAGCCGTCCCACCGTCAGTTCGATTGCGATTGAACGCGCTCTGCCCATCCGAGAGCCCGCTGATGCCGCTCGAAAAACTCAGCGTCGGCGGTCCCCAGTTCGCGCTGTCGTTGGTAGCACCGTTGCCGCCAATCCCGCCAGAAACATTCTCTCGACCCGCAAAGAACGGCGTGATGTGCGTCCGCTGACGACTGAACTCGAAGCCCAGCGTCAGAAACAAGCGGCTGCTGAACCGATGCTGCCAATTAACGCTGCTGTTCAAACCCAGCACTTCGGTTTTGTCCACGAAGCCGAACAGATTGATCTGGTTGCTCCGGCTGTTCTCGAAAGCGAACCGTCCATAGATCTGGTTCTTGTTGCCAATCGTCTTGTCCAACCGCGACTGCATCGCATCCTGATGCGTGCTGTTGAGCACGGGCACCTGGTAGTTGTAATTCGAAGTGCTCGCAACATTTGCCAGCGGATACTTCGACAGCAGATAAAGCGCAACGGGATCAATCGGAGTCACGCCACTGCCCGGCAAAGCCTCGGCTCGCTGCGCTGTGGTCGGCACCAGCCCAGTTAGCGTTGTGCCGGTACTGTCCCGCGTCCACTCATACGCCACAAAGAAGTTCGGCCCCCGCGGCATCAGGTGCGGTATACGAATCGGCCCACCCAGCGTGAGCACCGTAGTCACATCGCTGTAGGCCGGCTTCGCACTGGTCACGCCACCCAGCGCGTACGACCGCGCATCCAGCGCGGAGTTGTTGAGAATCACAGCAAAACCGCCCGTATAAAGACCCTTGCCACCGTTTCGGCTATTGCCGAACGCCGGCGACAGCGTGTACTGCGAGGTCGCCGCATTGTTCACGCTTCCGTTGATCAGCAAGCCATCGTTCGAAGCCTGCGGCGCATCTTCCGCCGGCCGCTGAGGCTCCGGCGCCGCAGCCGTCTGCGTCTTCGACGCATCCTTCTTCGACACCGGCGGCGGCGCGACCACCGGTGCTGCCTGTGCCTGCACCACCTTCACCTGCGCCAGCATCTCCGCCGCGGGCAGCAGCTTCATCTCCCAGCGGATCGTCGGCGAATTCGGCGCGATCACCATCGTCTGCTCGAGCTTCGTGAAGCCCTGCATGCTGATCTCGATCTTCCAACTGCCGTCAGCGAGATCCGCAAATGTGTAATACCCGTTCTCATCAGCAGAAAGCGTCACAGTCTTGCTTCCCTGCGTCGCCGTGATCGTGGCGCCGGGCAACGGCATGCCGTTGAACGTCACCTGCCCCTGGAACTGCGCAGCACGCGCAACGCTCGCTCCGCACAGGCACGCGAAAATGCACATCCACTGCAAGCCCTTACTCATTCGCTGTCGTATCTTCAATCCACTCCACCCACGGTTAGTCTTCAGAAGGCATCTCAACATGATCGACGACCAACGTGTCCACCGGCCCTTTGGCCGCTTCCAGCTTCAATCCCAGTTGTTCTTCTACCGCGCTGAAGATCCCTGCTTCGCGATCTCCCGGCCCATCGTGATCGCCTGCAGTGCTCGCATCCGGCGTCCAGTCCAGCTTGAAGTTGAACTGCCCCGTCAGCCCCGTTTTATCGATCACCTTCCGGTGCAGACGGTCCGTCAGCGAATTCGCCAGGCCCGACACCTCTATGCCCGTCGCCTGCAGCGATGTGCCACTCATCCGCATCCATCCACCGCCCTTGTGTCCTGTCTCTTTATCCGGCGCGTCGCTATCCACAAACTTCTCCAGCTTCGACCCGCCTTTGCCCACCACCAGGTTGTATACCGGCAGCGTCTTCGTCTCCATGTGCGTCTTTATCTTGAAGCGGTCCTCCAGCACAGCTCGCATCATCGCGCTGCGCTCCTTGCGTGACAGCTTTTCCAGGGCAGCGGTGTCCGCGTTCAGGGTCTTCGCCATAATGTCGAACCGCGCGCCTTCAGCCCAGTCAGGCAGCCCGAAGATCTCATCCTGATGCACGTCAAACGCCTGCGCAAGCAGCATCTTCAGCGAAACGTTTGACGCCTCAAACACATTCTCGTTGATGCTGACGCGAACCATTCCGCTGGCCGACTTGTCCCGCTTGATCGTCACCACGTCATACGCCGGCAGCTCAGCCTTCGCGGCGCCCGCGGCGGAAGCCGTCTGCGGCGCCGCTGGCGCTTGCGCGCACAGCACCGGGCACGCCATCCCGCAACTCAACACCAGAGGCATCCAACGCGACCGGAACACCTGATTCAAAAGCGAACGCTGCATCTTCATATTCAACACGATCTCCCGTAGCTCGATGAGTTAGTTGGCTGAAGGCTTCGCGACATGATCCAGCACAAGCACATCCACCTGCGTCTTCTCGGCGGTCAACTTCAGTCCGAGCTGTTGCGGCATCGCATCAAACAGGCTCGGCGCGCTGTCTGCACCGTCAGCCGGCTTCGGAAACGGCGGGTGCCCGTTGAACAGCGAGTCGTCCGCGAGGAACGTCACCTTGAAGTCGTACCGGTCCGTCAGCGCTGTTTGATTCACCACCGGGCGATCGAACACCAGCAGCTGCAGGAAGCCGGTAAAGTCCTCCATCGTCCCATTCACCACGCGAATCGTCATACCGCTCTTATCCGGTTGCATCCCCAGTCCGGGCAGCGGTCCCTTCAATTGGGTTGCCGCCAGCTTCGGTCCATCCTTGGCCACTGTCAGCACAAACGCGGCCATCTCCCGCTTCTCGTTGTGAAACTTCACTCCGAACCGGTCGGCCAACAGCTTCTTGAGCATCACGCGCAACTGCGCCGGGCTCGGAGCGCCTTCCTCCACCGGAACCGCGGCCACGTCGTAACGGTCCTTTTCCGCCCAGTCCGGCGCGTTCACAATCTGCTTGGTCTGCACGCCATACGCGAACTGCATCATGTCCAGCAGCGATCCGTTGCGAATCTTGAAGTCGCGCCCATTCACCGTCAAGCCCTGCATCCGCGTAACACCGGAATCGTTCGGCTTAATCGTCGCCACATCGAACGACGGGTCCGCATCGGCCGCCATCAGCTTCGGCGGAGGCGCAGGCGCCGGAATCTCCCACGCGGTCTCCTTCGTCGCCAGGGCCAGCGTCATCGGCTGCGAGTTCGACCCCTGCGTCCACGTACCCACGATCGACTTGCCGTCCGCGCTCACCTTACCTTCGTAGTTGATCGAGAACACATCGACCACAAACTTCACGTTCACGCCATCCAGCGTCACCGTCGAAGCCTTGATCGGCTGTCCACCCTGGTCAATGCTGTAGAGGCTGCCCTGCAGGTGGCCGGCATCCTTTGAGATCTTGAAGATCAGGCGCAGATCCTTGCCGCCACCGTGCACGGTTCCCTGCCACGCGCCGGCTAGCTCCTGCGCACACAGAGAGCTACCCATCAGTCCAGCCAAAGCACACATCCACAACAGCATTCGTTTCATCGAAAGCACTCCTGGTACTCCAAAACTCAATTCACCGTCCATTCGCTTTTTGAGCGACAGGAAAGCTGTTGCAACGTTGGGCCGATGCGCTGTAGACGCAGCCTGAGGACGTTCGGTAGCGACCCAAACTCCATGCGGACACTTAAATCATCCACCCATACTCATTTCGCATGGAAACAATTACGTTGAGGACGCTCCATTAGTTCCGTCCACCCGTAGGAACGCGCCTCTTAATCCGGCGGACCCCTATAGTAAACTTGCCCCGCCGCGATCTGCGCCAAATACGGCGCATCGGCCGCCGCTGCCTCGCTGTACGAGGCAGCCTCGCCCTAATCCGTATACCCCTCAATCCCCGGAAGGATTCCGCATGAAGCTCTTCGCCCGCGCCCTGCTCCTTGCAACCGCTATCACCTTGCTCGCGCCCTCTCTCCTGCTTCCCACGCTTCAGGCCCAGCAACCCCTTCCCCCCGCACCCCATAAGTCCCCCCTCCTCCTCGGCGCCGCCTGGTATCCCGAGCAGTGGCCCGAATCCCGCTGGGACGCCGACCTCCAGCTCATGCAGGACGCCCACATCAACTTCGTCCGCGTCGCCGAGTTCGCTTGGTCCACCATGGAGCCCCGCGAAGGCGACTACCAGCTCGACTGGCTCGAGCACGCCGTCCGCGCCGCGGAACGCCATCACATCGCCGTCGTCCTCGGCACCCCCTCCGCCGCCCCTCCCGCCTGGCTCACCACGAAGTATCCGGAAACCCTCCGCACCAAGATCGACGGCATCAAAGACAGCCACGGCAACCGCCAGCAGTTCGACTGGTCCAACCCCAAATACCGCCAGCTCGCCCGCATCATCGCCGAAAAAATGGCCCTCCGCTTCGGCCACGACCCCAACGTCATCGGCTGGCAGATCGACAACGAGTACGCCCGCGAAAGCTACGGCGAAGCCACCCGCCAGCAGTTCGACGACTGGCTCAAAGCCAAATACAAAACCCTCGACAACCTCAACGCCCGCTGGACCACCGCCTACTGGAGCGAGACCTACCAGGACTGGAACCAGATCCCCATCGAGGAAACCTACGGCAACCCCGGCCTGCTCCTCAACTGGAAACAGTTCGTCTCGGAAACCTGGCGCAGCTACCAGAAGAACCAGCTCGATGCCATCCGCGCCCACTCCGAGCCCCGCCAGATCATCACCACCAACATGATGGGCTGGTTCGACGGCTTCGACTCCTACGTCGTCGCCAAAGACCTCGACTTCGCTTCATGGGACGACTACGTCGGCACCGGCCAGCTCGACCCCGTCTCCAACGGCGAAATCCACGACATGACCCGCGGCTTCCTCCGCAAAAATTTCTGGGTCATGGAAACCCAGCCCGGCTTCGTCAACTGGTCCGCCAACAACAACGCGCTCAACAAGGGAGCCGTCCGCGCCATGGCCTGGAACGACATCGGCCACGGCGCAGAAGCCGTCGAGTACTGGCAGTGGCGCTCAGACCTCAACGGCCAGGAGCAATACCACGGCACCCTCGTCGGCGCCGACGGCACCCCCGTCCCCCTCTACGACGAAGTCCAGCAGCTAGGCGCCGAGTTCGAAAAAGCCGCCCCCGCGCTAGCCGGAACCACCGTCAACTCGCAGGTCGCCATCCTCCACGACTACTCCAGCCGCTGGGCCATCAACTGGCAGCGCCACAATAAAGCCTTCGACCCCACGCAATCCCTCCTCAGCTACTACCGCCCTCTCCACGCCCTCGTCCACTCCATCGACGTCATCGCCGACACTGCTCCGCTCTCCAGCTACAAACTAGTCGTAGCCCCCGTCCTCAACGTCCTCACGCCCGAAGCCGTCGCCAACCTCGAAGCCTACGTCCGCAACGGCGGCAACCTCGTCCTCGGCCAGCGCTCCGCCATGAAGGACGAAGACAACACCCTCTTCCCCCAGCGCCAGCCCGGCCCCTTCGCTGAACTGCTTGGTGCCCGCGTCGAGCAGTTCTACGCCCTCGACAAACCCGTCCCCGTCGAAGGTCAATGGGGCAAAGGTGAAAACCCTCTCTGGGCCGAACAGATCGGCGTCAAAGCCCCCGACGTCCAGATCCTGATGCGCTACGGCAAATCCAACGGCTGGCTCGACGGCCAACCCGCCGCCGTCACCCGCAAGGTCGGCAAAGGCACCATCACCTACATCGGCGCCTCTCTCGACGACGCCACCCTCGCAGCCTCGGCCGCAAAATGGATGCTCGATCAAAGCGGCGTCCCCACCGTCATGCCCAACCTGCCCACCGGCGTCGAACTCTCCGTCCGCTCCGGCGAAGGCAAGCGCGTCTGGATCCTCTCCAACTACAGCGACCAGCCCCAGACCATCAAGCTCCCCGCCGCAATGCAGGACGTCCTCCACGGCGGCACCACCTCCACCGTCACCCTCCCCCAATACGGCGTAGCCGTCCTCAAGCAATAGCCGACCCAATCCGGGTGGCACCTCCATCAATTCCGGGTGGCCCATTCATGACGGCATCATCGTCATGAGTGGGAACCTCAGAAGCCCGCCCAACCAAACCTAAACCAATTACCATCAGACGCTTACAAGATAATTCCTCAAAAAAGCCCAGAAACCCTCTGTCAAGCCCCCAACCCACCTAACCTACTCAATCCAAACGAAATAGACCTGCCAACTTGCCCTCTCCAACCCGCTACAATAGAAGTAGGGGATAAAAAACTAACGACAACCGCGCGCGCCCAACACTCGAGAGGCGGACTCGAATCTTGGTTGCGACACGGTGGGTATCGCGCGTTAAGACGCGCGACCTCACACCGCAGCCGCCAGTTTTCCTGCTAAACCATTTGGAATGAAATACTTGACACCTAACCCCTGTCGAATGAAACACTTAGCGCAGATATCCATCTGCAAACCCAACAAACCAAGCCACTTAGCCCCGGGCAACAGATGAGAGGGGGGTGGGGGGGGTACCCCCTACCGCTGCAACGGAAGCGCATTCGAAGGCAGGCTCCGCTCGCTCCTCGGAGCGTGCGTCGACCGGTGATAGCTCGCATGCCTCTGCAGCAGGATCGCCGCCGCTCCCCGCAGCCGAGCCAGCTCCCCATCGCCCGCCGTCTCCAGCCGCGGCGGAGGCCCAGCCAGAACACCGGCCTCGAGCTCCCGCTGAATGATCGGCCCAAACCGTTTCCAGACGGAGGTAATCTCGCCCGTAATCAGGATCAGCTCCGGCGAAAGCGCCGCCGCAATCAGGCGCAGTCCACGCCCCAGCGCCGTAGCCTGCCGCGTCACAGCTTCAATCGCGACAGGATCGTTCTCCTCGGTCAACCGCAGCAGACCATAGATATCCATCTGCCGGCCGTCCTTCGAGAGCTCACGATACGACTGCAGCGCCGCCCGCGACGAAGCCACCATCTCCCAGCACCCACGCTGGCCGCACCCGCAAACCGGCCCGTTCGAGTCCACGGAAATGTGGCCAAACTCACCCGCGAGCCCATTGAAGCCCGCATGCAGTTGCCCGCCGGCAAGGATCGCCGTTCCAAGGCCTTCCGAAACAGCCACCAGCACCGCATGCCGAACCGATGCCAGGTGCCCGTACCACGACTCCGAAAGCAAACAGGCATTCGCGTCGTTGTCCATCTCGACCTGCAGCTTCAGCGCCTTCTCCAGCGTCGCCTTGATGTCGTACTCACGCCAGGCAAGGTTAGGAGCCAGCAGCAACCGCTGCGTCTCGGGATGCACCCGCCCCGGAACACTCACTCCAATTCCCTCGAACGACTTGGACGAATGCAGTTGACGCAACTCCTTCATCCGCTCAATCACGCGGCGCATCGAGTCTTCAGGGTCAGACACGGTCATCACCGTCTCGCGGGACAAGAACCGTCCCGTCAGGTCGATCACCGCAACGATTACCCGCTCCGGCCGAATGTCCAGAGCGAACGTCACCAACTGGTCATTTACCTCCAGCATCGTTGACGGACGCCCCCGCGAACGCCGCACCACGGCGCCCTCACGCACCCAGCGTTCGCCGATTAATTGCTCGACGATGATGGAAATCGTGCTCGGCTGCAATCCCGAGAACCGGGCCAGCTCAACCCGCGAAACCGGCTGCCGAAACCGAATCAGCTCCAGAACGATATCGCGGTTGATATCGCGAGCATTCTCGCTAGACGCAAGCTGCACCGTCGACAGATCGATCCGCCGCACCCCATGCTGCCGCTTGGCGCCACGCGAGCCCGACCCTGACGAAGATGCTGCCGTTTTCATGGATTTATTTTACGTCCTAAAATTTATTCTGTCTGACCTTGCCTTGACCGATTCGTACCGCTGCTTGGGACATCCGCAAAAGGCATGGACAATCGCCGCAGCAGCAAGCATGATTACAGACGCCGCGAACTTCACCACCCAAAGGTCTTCGTGCTCGCCACTTCGCTCTGCACCCTCGCGTTCACCACACCAGAACCTTGGCACCAGATCTACGACCCCGCTGGTCATCTCTGGCTGTCAACGCTGCTCGCTGGCCTTCCGTTCATCTTCCTTCTGGTCGGACTCGCAGTCTTCCGCCTCAAAGCCCACGTCTGCGCTCCCATGGCCGCAGCGCTATGCCTCATCGTCGCCATCGCCCTCTTCCACATGCCCGCAAAACTGGCGTTTCTCGCGGCCGCTTACGGAGCAGCTTACGGTGCGTTCCCGATCTTCTGGATCATCTTTCCGGTGATCTTCCTCTACCAGCTCACCGTCAAGGCAGGACGCTTCAGCCTCCTCCACGGCTGCATCACCGGAATCACGCAGGACAGCCGCCTGCAGCTTCTCGTAGTAGCCTTCGCTCTCGGAGCCTTCTTCGAAGGCGCTGCAGGCTTCGGCACACCAGTCGCAGTTTGCGGCACGCTGCTCATCGGCTTCGGCTTCTCGCCCCTGCGAGCCGCCGCGCTGGCCCTGCTGGCCAACACCGCGCCCGTAGCTTTCGGCGGTCTCGGAATTCCCGTCGTCGCCCTCGCCGGCATCACCGGTCTCGACCTGCATCACTTGACCGCAATCGTCGCCACGCTGCTCACACCCTTCTGCATCCTGGTCCCCTTCTGGCTCATCTGGGCCTTCGCCGGCTTCGCCGCCATGATCGAAGTCTGGCCTGCAATCCTGGTTGCAGGCGTCACCTTTGGAGGAACGCAACTCCTCATCGCCCGCATTCACGGCCCCTGGCTGGTCGATATCTCAGCCTCCGCCGTCAGCATCGCGGCGATGTTGTTGCTGTTTCAATTCTGGCAACCGCGCCGAATCCTGAACTCCGAAGGCGAAGTAGCCGACAGTTCCATAGCGGCATGCGAGAACCCAACGCGCGAACAGGTGCTGCGTGCTCTGCTGCCCTGGGCCATTCTCACTGCCGGCGTGACGCTTTGGGGGACACCCGCCTTTACGCATTGGCTGAACTCCTTCAGCACATTCAACCTCCACGTCCCCGGACTCGATCAAGCCGTCCTTCGCGTCCCGCCCGCCGTGCCGCAAGCAGCCGCTGAGCCAGCGATCTTTACACTGAACCTGCTCTCGGCAACAGGCACCGGAATCGTCATCTCAGCCGTCATTGCTGCTTTCGCCATGGGACTTCGCATTGTAGAGATTCTGCAGGTGCTGCGCTCCATCGTGCGGAAGACCGCCTACACGCTCCTCACGATTGCCGCTCTGATGAGCATCGGCTTCGTCTCTCGCTACTGCGGCCTCGACGCCACGCTCGGCCTGGCGCTGGCCGCGACCGGCGCCTTCTACACCTTCTTTGGAACTTTCATCGGCTGGCTCGGCACCGCTTCCACAGGATCCGACACCTCCTCCAACGTCCTCTTCGGCAGCCTGCAGACTCTCACCGCAAGGCAGCTTGGTCTCTCTCCATTTCTCATGGCGGCGGCGAACTCTGCGGGCGGCGTAATGGCGAAGATGGTCTCGCCGCAGAACGTCGTGGTCGCAACCACCGCAACCGGCATCTGAGAGTGAACGGCAGCCACCACATCTACGGCAAGGAAGGCAGCGTGCTGCGCTTCGTCCTCGTTCCCAGCCTGATGCTGGCCACGCTGGTTGGTCTGGTCGTAACGTTCTTTGCGCGCTGCCCACACGCCGCGCAAGTGCTGCTGGGACACTTCGCGGGCTGATCCGAAGCTCCAACCAGTCAATGCGGCTACCGCGCTCTATGATTGAGGTTGAGACCTCACGCATGTCAGACATCACCAACATCAGACTTCCCTTCGGAAAAAGCCACCTCGACGTTGCCATCCCACCGGCCGCGATGCCCGTCGTGATTCGCAAACACAAAGAGAGCGTAGCGTCCGATCCGGTTGCTGCAATCCAACAAGCTCTCGACAATCCGATCGCATCCGCAAGCCTGAAAACGCTCGCTCAAGGCCGCCGCAGTGCCTGCATCCTGATCTGCGACGTCACGCGCCCGGTCCCAAACCACCTGTTTCTGCGCCCCATTATTACCGAGTTGCTCTCAGCCGGAATAGCGCCCGACGCGATCTGCGTGCTCGTCGCGACTGGCCTTCACCGCCCCAACGAAGGCGACGAACTACGCGAACTTATCGGCGATCCGTGGGTTCTGAAAACTGTGCGTGTGGAGAATCACTTCGCTCGCAACGATGCTGACCACACCGATCTTGGTGTAACTCCCACGCGCGGGACTCCGGTGAAGATAGATCGCCGCTTCGTCGAAGCCGATCTCCGAATTGTCACCGGCCTGGTTGAACCGCACTTCATGGCCGGCTACTCTGGCGGCCGCAAGGTCATCGCCCCTGGCATCGCGCATGCGGACACGATTCGCACTTTTCATAGCGCTCGGTTTCTGGAGGTTCCCGAAGCCCGCGTCTGCAACCTGCTGGGCAATCCTCTTCACGAAGAGCAACTCGAAATCATCAAGCTGATCGGTGAGGTATACAGCCTCAATACGGTGATCAGCGAGCAACGTGAGCTGGTGCACGTCACCTTCGGCGAAGTTTCCGCCAGCCACGCCGCAGCAGTTACCTTCGCTCAGGAGGGATGCGTTGTCGACGTTGACCGCAAGTTCCAAACGATTGTGAGTTCCGCCGCGGGGTTTCCACTCGACAGCACTTACTACCAGACCGTGAAGGCGATGGTAACTCCGCTCGACATCCTTGCTCCCGGAGGAACGCTCATCCTTGCTTCAAGCTGCAGTGAAGGCATCGGCTCAGCAGAATACCGCGCCGCACAGCTTGCCCTGCGACAGGCGGGACCAGACGCCTTCCTGCAGGGCCTGCTCGCCAAGCAGTTCGCGGCCATCGACGAGTGGCAGACCGAGATGCAGTTGAAGGCAACCCGGCTTGCCAGGGTGCAACTCTACGCTCCCAGCCTAAGCCACGAAGACGCCGCACTCACGGGCGTTGAAGTGATTGACTCCATCGACCAGGCCATCGTTGAGAGCATCCAGCGCACCGGCGACCCGCACGTAGCCATCATCCCCGAAGGGCCATATCTCATTCCGCGGTTCGTGCCCGCTCGTTGATCCAGGACTGAGGTTGCGAGTTAGCTACTTCGAACGATAGCGCGTCAGGCAGAGCAATCCCTCTTCCGGGGAGACCGTCACCCGGCAGGCCTCAAGAGCATCCACGCGAACCGTACCGTGCTCGTGGACATCGATCTGTGCAATCCGCTTATCCGGCTTATCACTGGATGTGATGACGCAACGCCAGTAGTCGCCGCAGTCTTCCCACGCAACGGCAAGCTGCCGTTCGTCGTGATGCCACTGCTCGACGAGCGCGCTGCTGCGCAGATTGCAGGCCAGACGGCCAACCACACTTGGATCTGACTTTCTCTGGCCGACGATCTCGGTCAACTCGGCAGACGTCATCAACATCCTCCACGAACCTCATAGCAATCGTTCGAGCCGGAGCGATCAAGCACTCGGCGTTTGTTCGTATTACCAGCCGGATGCAGCGAGCGCCGACTGAATCCAATGCAGCAGCAGATTGGGGAAGCTACCGAAGAGAACGACCCCGAAAGCGAGCACAGCGACAACCGCCTGGGTAACAGCAGGAACCGGAAGCATCTCTCCTTCGACGGAAGGAGCCGTAACGAAAGCGCGCTTGAGCACTTGCAGGTAGTAGTAGAGTGAGACGGCGCTCATGGCGATGGCCAACACCACCAGCCAGAGCAATCCCGAAGAGCCCGGCGTTGCGTGTAGTGCGGACACGAACAGATAGAATTTGCCGAAGAACCCGGCCAATGGCGGTATGCCGGCCAGTGAGAGCAGGAAGACGAACAGGCAGGCCGAAAGCAATGGCGCCCGACGACTCAGACCGTTGAAGCTATCCAGGCGGTCATTTCCCGTCTGCCGCTCCACGACTCCGATCACACCGAAAGCTCCGATTGTCGCCAGGCCGTAGGTCACGACGTAGTACAGCAACGCCGAAAGATTCTGCTGCGTATGCCCAATGATGGCGATCAGCATGTAGCCCGCATGCGCAACTGCCGAGTACGCGAGCAGACGCCGCACGCTGCTTTGCACTATCGCCACGGTGTTGCCGAGCACCATCGATAACGCAGCCACCGCCGCCACGGCAGGTACCCATCCATTCGTAAAGTGCAGCCATGCCGCACCCCCCGAAGCGCCGGCGAGACCGACAGCCATGATTTCGAAGAACACGAAAAAGCTAGCGACTTTCGAGCCCGAAGCGATGAACGCCGCTGCCGGAATCGGTGCACTCTCATAGACATCCGGAGCCCAGAAGTGCAGGGGAGCCGCTGCGACCTTGAATCCAAAACCGATTACCGTGGTGACAATCGCGATCACGAGAAGCGGGCTTACACCGTGGATTGACGCTGCGATCTGCAACAAGCTCGTGGAGTTCGACAGGCCATACAGGATGCTGAAACCAAACAGCAGGAACGCCGCCGACATGCCGCCGAAGAGGAAGTACTTCAACGCCGCCTCGGAAGATCGAGCGTTCTCCTTGTCGAACGCGGTCATGATGTAGAGCGACAGGCTGAGCAACTCGAGCGACGTGAAGATGACCAGCAGATCGAGCGTCGCGACCAGAAACAGCATGCCAGTGGTTGCAAGCAGTACCAGGAAAACGAACTCGCCGACATGGTTTGTGAAGCTGGAGTCGACGGTAAGCAGCAAGGTGAAGATCGTCAACGCCAGCACCGCAATCTGCACGAAGTTCACCAGCGGATTGGCGAGGAACATCTCTCCGTACAAGCTGCCGAGAGACGGAGCCAATACGAGTGAAGCGATTGCGCTCAGGCAACCGACCACAGCCAATACAGATGTCATTGCGAATCGGGTACGCAGCGACTGCTTGCGTAGCAGAAGCAGATCCACTACGAGCACTAATAATGCCGTCGCTACTACGATCACTTCCGGCAGCGCAAAGCGGATCAGTTGAAGGTAGGAAGTAGACATTATTGCCACCCTCCTTTGCGCAAACCATCGAAGAGCGGAGAATTCAGTGCCGGCACAATCACCTTCGTCAGCATCTGCGGATAGAGTCCGATAGCCACGCTGCACGCGATGAGGATGCCCGCACCCAATCGCTCAGGAAACGAGATCGGCTCGAGCGGTGGATGATTTGCGCCAGTTACAGATTCGGCGAAGAACGCCTTCTGCATCGCACGCCACACATACACCACGCCAATCACAATGCCGAGCCCGGTTCCAACGGCCAACCACGGGAACGCATGCCACGCACCGAGCAGAATCATCAACTCTGCAGCAAAGCCGCTGAAACCTGGCAGCCCCATGCTCGCCATGCCCGCAATCACGAAGGTGATCGCCGCGAAAGGGATTGCCTTGTTCAAATTCATCGGCCCGAGTGCCGCAAGCTCACGCGTGTGCGTGCGGTCGTACACCATCCGCCCAACCACACCGAACAGCAGGCCGGCGAGAATGCCGTGCGAGACCATCTGCACGATCGCGCCCTCGAGCCCGATCGTATTGAGCGTCATCAGACCGAGCAGAATAAAGCCCATGTGACTCACGCTGGAGTAGCCGATGACAAACTTGAAGTCCTTCTGCACCAGCGCCACCATGGCGCCGTAGATGATGCCGATGACCGCCAGCAGTGAGAAGACATCACGCCAGGAGCCAAGCCCAAGGAAGTGGAAGCCCCATGGCGCGAGTCCCAGCGGAAACAGCGTCATCGCGACGCGGAGGCAGCCGTAGGCGCCGAGCTTCATAACGACACCGGCCAGCAACATCGACGCGGCCGTTGGTGCCGCGACGTGTCCAGTAGGAGCCCATGTGTGGAACGGCCACAAGCCGGCGAGGATCGCAAAGCCGACAAACACCAGCGGGAAAGCCCACATCTGGAAATGCACGGGGAATGCGAATCCGGCCAGCGCGTCGAGCGACATCGAATGCTCGCCGGCAACGACGTAGGCTGCAATCAAACCGACCAGCACCATCGCGCTGCCAACGAACGAGTAGATCGCCAGCTTCATCGCGCCGTACTCCTTGCGCGTCGAGCCCCAGATGGCGATAAGGAAATACTTCGGGATGATCACGATCTCGTAGAAGACGAAGAGCAGGAAGAGATCGTAGCTGAGAAACACGCCGTACACCGAACCGATGAGCAGCAGGTAGAAAGCGAAGAACTCTTTCGTGCGCTTCTCAATGTTCCACGAGAACAGGATGCCGGTAATGGCTACAACGCCGGTGAGCAGCACGAGGCAGAGGCTGATGCCGTCGGCGGCGAGGTGATACTGAATGCCAAGGGTAGGCATCCAGTCGGCGCGGACGATCGTCTGCAACTCGCCGCTGCGATGCTCCACGAAGGCGATGAGCGCAATGGCGAAGCCGGTGACGGCGGTCAGCATCGCAACGATGCGGGCGAGGGTGGTGCTGCTTCTGGGTAGCAGCAGAAGCACCAGCGCTCCAAAAAACGAGATGTAGATCGTCCACGCGAGCATAGTTTAAGAGACCAGATCCTGCGGTCAGAACTTCAGTTGGTGCACCATCTGAATGACTGAACTGTTGATGACACCAAGAACAAGCTGAGGATACAGACCCAGCACAAACATCAATGTGATTACGGGCACGAGCGCAACGCGCTCGCCTGTAGTGAGGTCTGGGAACGTCGCCCACTTTTCGTGGAGCGGACCGGAGAAGACACGCTGGATCACGCCCAGGATCACAATGGCGGTCACTAGCAGGCCGATCACGGAGATTGACGTTGCCCATTTGACCAGCGGAAACGATCCCTTGA
Source organism: Acidobacteriota bacterium (assembly GCA_040388825.1). Classification (GTDB taxonomy): domain Bacteria; phylum Acidobacteriota; class Terriglobia; order Terriglobales; family Acidobacteriaceae; genus Granulicella. Next base: position 32,836 of record JAZKBC010000218.1, read on the forward strand.
AGATCAGGAACTCGCCGATGAAGCCGTTGAGTCCCGGCAAGCCGAGGGACGAAAACAGCGCGACTCCCATGAGGCCAGTGAAGACCGGAGCGACTTTGCGCAGACCACCAAAGTCATTCAATCCGCGCAGACCACCGCTTCTCTGTTCGAGCAGCGCAATGAACCAGAAGATGGTCGCGGCGGTCAGGCCGTGGTTGAACATCTGCAACAGGACGCCATTCATCGCTGCGTATTTCTCTGCGATCAAACCGGCGTCGCCTCCGCTGCACTTCGCGACCGCAAAGATCGCGAGCAGGCAATAGCCAAGGTGATTGATGGAAGAGTACGCGAAGATGCGCTTCAGGTCTTTCTGCGCGAGCGCTGCATACGTCGAGAGCACGACAGTTGCGACTGCCAGCCACAGCAGGGGCGTAAGCACCTGCTGCATCTGGATGCCGAAGATGGGCAGCAGAATTCGCAGGAATCCGTAGACACCCATCTTGGACATGGCGCCCGTGAGCAGGATCGTCGTGCCGGTTGGCGCTTCCGAATATGTGGCCGGAAGCCACGTGTGAAATGGAATCAGCGGCACCTTGACGGCAAAGCCGAGGAACACACCGGCGAAGATCAGCAGTTCCAGATGGTGAGCCGTGATGCGACCCACGCTTATGTGGGAGAGCACGGTCGGCATCAACTGACCGCTCTGCGCCATCTGTGCAAGCTCGACAAAGTCAAACTTGTTGGTCGCAACATAGATCGCCAAGAACGAGAGCAGCATAGCGACGCTGCCGACCATGGTGTAAACGAGGAACTGCGTTGCCGCCGGAGTGCGCTTCGGTCCGCCCCAGATCTTGATGAGGAAGAACGCCGGTACCAGGCTCAACTCCCAGAAGGTAAACCAGTGCACAAAGTTCAGCGCGGTAAAAGCTCCGAAGAGGCAGGCCTGCAGCAAAAGCATCAGCGCGAAGTACAGCGAGACGCGTTCTTCAATCTTCCACGACGCGGCCATGGAGATCGGCACGACGACCGCCGAGAGCAAAACCATCAGCAAACCAAGGCCATCAACGCCGACCCGATACTCGATGTTCAGCGCAGGGATCCAGGCGTGGCGTTCCTGGAACTGCAGCGCGCCGGACGCGGGATCGAACTGATGCCACATCGCGAGCGCCATCAGAAGAATCAGAAGACTGAAACCGAAGCTGGTCCAGCGAACCAGCTTCTTGTTGCCGCCAAGCAGCAAAAGCACAATCGCGCCGACGATGGGCAGTGCGGTAAGCAAGGTGATGCAAGGGAAGCTGCTCATGCGCGCGCCTCCCAGAGGAGGATGACGACAAGCACGATCAAAGCGAGCCCAATCATGCGCAGGTAGCTCTGCGCTCTGCCGTTTTGCAGCAAGGAGAGCAACTTGCCTCCTCGCGACACCGTCTCGCAGCCCTCATCGAAGCCACCGTTGACCACATTGGTGTCTACGAAGTTGTCGAACCACGCGAAGCCGAGGGTGCTGTAGGAGACTACCTGGACTACTCCGCTCCAAACCCATCGATCGAACCAATCGCTGATCGCGGCAGCCCAGTCGTTCAGGCGCACGAAAGTTGCTTTGTAGAAGGCATCCACATAGAACGCATGGTTCAGCACGCCAAACACCTGCGGCTGCGCCGCCTCAAGAACATCTGGAGCCGTTGCGCTCGTAATTGGCCTGCGGCCATAAAGAGCCCAGCCGAGGCCGATGCCAACAAGCACGATCATTGAAGAGACTGCCATCAAGGGCAGTGCTTCCATGAACGGAGCCGCGCTGAACGCAACGGGGGCACCCTCAATAAACGACTGGAACCACGGCCAGAAGGGCGCGCCCATGAAGCCGAGCAGAACGGCGAACACCGAAAGCACGACGAGAGGCACTGTCATCACCGCCGGGCTTTCATGCGGAGAATGATGGCCATGCTCAATCGCCGCCGGCTCTTCGTGCTTGAAGTCCTGATGCACCGCCGGCCGGTTGGTCGTTCCGAAGAAGACATAGATGTACTGGCGCGTCATATAAAACGCGGTAAGCAATGCGCCAAATGCGCCAAGGTAGAACGGCACGCGTGTGAGGCTGAAGGCGAATGCCGAGTGCAGAATCTCGTCTTTGCTCCAGAAGCCGGCGAACGGAACGACGCCGCACAGCGCAAGCGTTCCCGCTGTGTAGACCAGCCACGTCACGCGCATGGATTTCTTCAGTCCACCCATGTGGCGAATGTCCTGTTCGCCGGAGCAGCCATGAATTACAGAGCCCGCGCCGAGGAACAGCAACGCCTTGAAGAAGGCATGCGTGATGAGGTGGAACATGCCGATCGAGACTCCACCAACACCAAGACCCATCATCATGTATCCAAGTTGCGCAACAGTGGAGTAAGCCAGGATGCGCTTGATGTCCCATTGCGCAACGGCGATCAGAGAAGCGAACACCGCGGTGATGGCTCCAACCCATGTAACCACCTGCAGCGCGAGAGTCGGTGTCAGCACCGATGGAACCTGCGCAGCCATCAGCGGATAAACGCGTGCGATCAGGAACACACCCGCGGCCACCATTGTCGCCGCATGGATCAGCGCGCTGACCGGCGTGGGGCCTTCCATCGCGTCGGGCAGCCATACGTGCAGCGGAACCTGGCCGCTCTTGCCCGCGGCTCCGCAGAAGATCAGCAGTCCAATCGCGGTCGAAAGGGTCCACCCAAAGATCGTCGTGTGCGAAACCAGCGCGCTCAGGGCTGAAGGCTCAACGCAACCCTTGCCTGCATCGAAGAAGAGCAGTGTGCCGGTCTGGGCATACAGCCACGCCATTCCGATAAACAGGCCCAGGTCGCCGATGCGCGTCACGATGAACGCCTTCTTCGCCGCCGCCGCCGCACTCGGCTTGTGGAACCAGAAGCCGATCAGCAGATAAGACGTGAGGCCCATGATCTCCCAGCACATGAACAGCAGCAGCAGGCTGTTGGAGATCACCACGCCCAGCATCGCCGCCGCAAACAGCGCGAGAAAGCAGAAGAAGCGCGTAAAGTTCTCGTCGTCGTGCATGTAGCCGATACTGTAGATAAAGATCAGCGAGCCGACGAAAGTGACCATCACCAGCATCACCGCAGTCAGTGGATCGAGCACCCAACCCACCTGCACCCACACCTGGCCCATCTGGAACCAGTTGATGTTCGCAACTTCCTTGGCGTGCTCGCCGTACCCGAGCGAGAGCACATGCGCGAAAGCAATCAACGCGAGCACAAACGAGACGGCCATGGATCCAATGGCAAGCGAAGCGGCGAGAACGCGCTGGCTGCGCTTGGCCAGGGCGATGATTCCGCCTGCCAGCAGCGGCAGCGCGGGAATGAGCCAGAGATTGCGTACGATCCATGCCATAGGTGCAGCCATCGAGTCTTTCAGCTCAGCCTTTCATCGAGTTCATCTCGTCCAGGTCGGTCGTCTTCTGATGCCGATAGATCGCCAGGATGAGACCGAGTCCGACCGCAGCTTCCGCCGCGGCAATGCTGATGGAGAAAATAGTGAACATGATTCCAGTCAACGCGGCCGGGTTGGGGCCGTAGCGCCAGAATGCGATGAAGTTGAGGTTGGCGGCGTTGAGCATCAACTCAATGCCGATGAGAACGAGGATCGCGTTGCGGCGTGTCAGAGCACCCGCAAGGCCAATCGAAAACAACAGCGCGGACAACAGAATGCACCCGGTCAGCGGACTCATGGTTGCTCCTGCTTTCCGGGCATAGCTAGCACAACCGCGCCGATCAGCGCTGCGGTGAGCAGTAGACCCATGATCTCCATCGGCACCACGTAGCGGTGCATCAGTGCGTCGCCGATCTGGTTGACCGTTATCTCAGCGGGCTCCGTCGCGACCTGGCCCATGGCTGGATGCGAAAGGATGGCCCAGGCCAACACCGCGAATACGACTGCCGCGATGCCACCACCGACGAACCAAGTCTTCGAGAACGCGGGCTGCGGATGCGATCCATCGCCGCGCGTCATCATGATGGCGAAGACCGCAAGGATGGCGACGGCGCCAACGTAAACCAGTACTTGCGTGAAGCCGACAAACTGCGCGTTGAGTTGCAGGAACAGCAGCGCAAATCCAACCAGCCCCACCGTCAACGCAAGGATGCAGTGGATGGCGTTGCGAAGGCTCATCGCGGCGGCTGTGCCGGCAATGGTCATTGCAGCGAGAATGAGGAAGAGTGCGGTCATACGAACTTCAACAGCTCCTCGATCCGAGTGCTACTCGGCGAAACGATACGTGCGAACCTGCAACTTCTTTTCCTGCCGGAGCCCGCGGCTGAGCAACATCCAGGGGATAACGATCATCGCTGCGCAAACCAGCCAGCGAACAACACCCACAGCCATGAAGTGCCAAACACCGACGACGATCAAATTCCACAGTGTCATTGGCAGCATGAACTTCCATGCCAGGCCCATCAGTTGATCCATACGCAGGCGGGGGAAGGTTCCGCGCACCCAGATGAACGTGCAGATGATCACCAGCAGCTTGCCGAAGAACCACGCCCACGATGGGATGAATCCGAGGAACGAGAATGGCGCCGACCATCCGCCGAGAAACAGCGTTATCGCGAGAGCGCTGGTGGCGATCATTCCCAGGTACTCGGCCAGGAAGAATAGTGCGAACTTGAATCCTGAGTACTCGATGAAGTAGCCGGCGATGATCTCCGATTCGCCTTCGGGGAGATCGAACGGCGAGCGATTGGACTCCGCGCAGGCGGCCACCATAAAGAGGAGGAAGCCTGTCAAACCCCACGGCGTGAAGACGAACCAGTGTGCCAACGTGTGATTGTAGGTGGCCTGCGCGTTGACGATGTCCACCGTCGAGAGTGAGCCCACGGCCATAATGACAACGACCGAAGCCAGCACCAGCGGAATTTCGTAGCTGATCATCTGCGCGACGGCGCGCATCGCGCCGAGCAGAGAATACTTGCTGCGGCTCGACCAACCGGCCATGAATACCGCGAGCTCTACCATAGAGCCGGCGGCAAAGAAGTAGAGCAACCCCGAGTTCAGGTTGGCGAGGATCATGTTGCGCCCGATCGGCAGAACGGCGTAGCCGAGGAACGAAGCGATCACCATCACGACCGGTGCGACGAAGTGGACGATGTGGTCGGCGTTGCGCGGAACAAGGTCTTCCTTGGTCAGCGACTTGATGCCGTCAGCCATGGGCTGCAGAAAGCCGAACGGGCCAACGCGATTGGGGCCGTAGCGGTTCTGGATGCGGCCGAGGCCTTTGCGCTCTTGGCATTCTTCTTCTTCGCGCCATGACCGCGTTCCTTGATCACCTGCTTCACGTGTTTCGCAAGTCCGCGCTTGCCGGTCCTCTCCGCCACCTCGCGGACCGCGGGAAGATCTTCGTCCGCAACCTTGAGCATGAGCGTGAGCTTCGACGTACCAAACTTGCTGACGTCGGCCTCGGTGAACCGCGTCGAGATCTCGATGAGCTTGTACGCGTACTCGTGGCTGACCTTCGCCTCTTCGTTGCAGAACTGGTTGAAGCTCGTGTACGCGGCCTTGCCCTTGACCACGCGGAACTTCCACAGCTTGTCCTCGTTGATCTTGCGCAGCTCTTCGCCGAGTGCCCAGAGACCCACCGCCGCGACCTTCTTGCACTCACGCACGCGTTCGACGGCCTTGTCGAGATCCTTGTCCGTGTAGACAACCTGGCCGGTGTGAACCGCCGCCTTATTGTGACCGTTGGTGGTCGCGAGCGCCGTCGACGGCTTCTCTGCGGTCGTCTTCTTCTTCTTGCCCTTGATGTGGGTCACCGTTGCCG